>NZ_JAHXYO010000002.1:0-465706 GCF_019969905.1 Rahnella sp. GSA61A
GGGGGCAGTGAGATTGATAATACCGAGAGCTTGTGAAAGTTCCATTTAAAAAGGGTCCATGATGAGCATGAACCCTTTTTACACGAGCCACCGGATCGGTCAACTGATCCTTAAACGATCGGCATTACGCATTGCGTCCCCTTTTTTATGGCGATTACTTCCGCTGGCGCAGCCTTTTCACCAGTTCGAAGTCTTTAAAGTAAATCGGTTTGTCGTACTGCATCGAGAGATTTCCGGCAATTCCTGTCAGGATCGACATCGCGCCGGCTCGGTGATCGGCGGCGCGTTTTAACGGGTCGTCTTTGCGCTCGCCGAACAGGTCTTCCAGCATGGCATTATCACCGCCGCCATGGCCGCCTTCTCCCATCTGGAACTCCGCCTTCCAGGGTTCGGCAAATAACGGATAAACAGTAATTTCTGCTTTCTCAATGCTGCCTTCGTTCTCGCGTTTTCCGCCTGCGTTGACGTACGACATCTCGACGATTTTCATTTCAATGCGGCCTTTGGTGCCGTTGAACACCACGTTCAAACCCTCCCACGGCAGATACGCATTGAGCGAATAGGTTAGCTGTACTTTGTTTTGATATTTCACCAGCACCGACAACGTATCTTCAATGCTGATGCCGTCACTGAAGACACTCTGGTCACGGAAATAGTTATCTTCATGTTCCGCATCCAGATACAGCGCTTTGAGCTGGGCGTTATCGCCCATATGCAGTGCAAACGGATCATTCTGTGCCTGCGGATAGCCATGTGTACGCGGATAAAACTCTGTCACGCCACGCTTTTCTGCATTCTCTTTACCGTAAAAACGCAGGTCGCCCTGCGCATAAACTTTCTCCGGCGTGCTGTTGAGCCAGAAGTTCATCAGGTCAAAATGGTGGGTCGATTTGTGCACCAGCAGGCCGCCGGAATTGCGTTTTTCACGGTGCCAGCGACGAAAATAATCAGCCCCGTGTTCGGTATTCAGCAGCCATTCAAAGTGCACCGAAAGTACTTCACCGATGGTTTCCTGCATCAGCAGTTCACGCATTTTGCTGTGATGCGGCGCGTAGCGGTAATTGAACGCCACACGCACCTGATAGCCAGTTGCATCGACGGCATCCAGAATGCGCAGCGCGCGTTGTTCATCAATGGTCATCGGCTTTTCAGTAATGACGTCACAACCGGCATGCAGGGCGCGGACGATATAATCGTCATGTGTGCGATCCATGCTGGTGACAATCACGATATCCGGTTTGGTTTCGTCGAGCATCGTATTGAAATCAGCAGATTTCCAGGTAGATACCCGTGCGATGCCGCTCTGCTCAAGCTGGCGGTTCGCATAATCCATTCGCGTCTGATTTGTATCACAGAAGGCCACAAATTTTGCGTTGTGGCGGTATTTACCGGTGATCGCTTCAATGTATAAACCTGAGCGTCCGCCGGTGCCAACGAGAGCATATGTTTTCATGAGATCCCCAAAAGGCCCGAGAGCCGTCATCACTGACAAAATTTTGTTAAGGAATTCTTGAGGATAACGATTGAGGGAATTTTTTAAGTGAAGGGTGTCACGCAGTGGGGATAAAAATGAAACGCTGTGCCAGTTTCCAGACACAGCTGATTACTTATGTCAGAAGGCGTCAGGCAGCGCTGACCAGTTGTTCGAGCGCTTTACGGTTGGTCTGTTTGGTGTCGACTTTTACGTAGGCGCTGAATTCTTCCGGAACGACAACGGCTTCGGCCACGCCCGGTTGTGCGAGGATCCGTGCCTGCAGGGCGGAATCTTTCACCGCCAGTTCAGACAGCGTAATACGCAGGCTGCTGACATACGGGGGTTCGGTCATGGTAGAACTGACCAGCAACCAGACGACGGCAATGGCCGCACAAACCAGGAATACGGCACCGGCCCCGACGTGTCCGTAAACATAACCGCCTAAGCTGCCGCCAATCGCCACGCCGATGAACTGGCTGGTGGAATAAAGCCCCATCGCCGTGCCTTTGTAGCCCGCGGGTGATTCTTTACTGATAAGCGAAGGCAGAATCGCTTCCATCACGTTGAAAGCCAGGAAGAACAGTTGGATACCGGCGATGACCGCCCATAAATGTAGCCCCGCTGCCCACAGTACGATTTCAGCCAGCAGCAACACAACCACGCAACCCATGAACACCTGTTTCATGTGGCGCTTTTTCTCAGCGTAGACAATCACCGGAATGACAGCGACGAAAGACGTCAGCATGGTGATCAGATACACCCGCCAGTGTTCACTCGGCGGGAAGCCCGCATGTTCCATCACTTGCGGCAACACCACGAAGCTCGACATCAGTAACACGTGAAGACACAGAATGCCGAAGTTCAGTTTCAGCAGTTTGGCGTTGCCCATCACTTTGCCGAAGCTGCCTTTTACCATGCTCGATTCGCGATTAAGAATGTGCGTAGCAGGGGAGGGCACCACGGCCACAGTAATGATGATGCCGAGAACGGTCAGTACTGCAATCGCCCAGAACAGGGCGTGTAAACCCCAGGCGTGGGTGATGATCGGGCCGAGCACCATCGCAATCGCAAAGGTAATACCGAAACTGATGCCGATAAACGCCATCGCTTTGGTGCGGTTTTGCTCACGGGTCAGGTCAGACAGCAGGGCCATCACGGCGGCAGCAATCGCGCCAGAGCCTTGCAGGGCACGACCAATGATCACGCCCCAGATAGATTCGGTGGAAGCAGCCACAATGCTGCCGATGCAGAAGATGACCAGACCAAAGACGATCAGTGGCTTGCGGCCAACGCGGTCAGAAAGCAGTCCGAATGGGATCTGGAAAACAGCCTGTGCCAGGCCGTAAATGCCGATGGCGATGCCGATCAGTGTTTCGCTGGCGCCGGATAATTTCATGCCGTAGGTGGTCAGCACCGGCAGAACCATGAACATGCCGAGCATGCGCAAAGAAAATACTGTCCCTAGTCCCCATGTAGCCCGACTTTCCTGCGGGGTCATCTGGTTATCGTTCACATTACTACCTCAAAATAACAATCCGACATTTTAATGATTAAGCCGGCCTGGGTAAAACGATGGATCTTTAGCAGATATTACGATGTTTGCCTGTCAGACTGAGAAAAAGAAAAGGCCAGTATTGCTACTGGCCTTTAGCTGTGATTTCAGCGGGTTACACTGAAGGTGCGTGTTACCAAACGTAGGTCAGCAAGGATGTCGGTGCAGAATTAAAATCCACGGACATCATGAAGCTCAGCGACATGATGGTGATGATGGAGAAACCAAACAGTTTTCTCGCCCACACCACGTCATTTTCCGTTTTATACCCCTTCAGTGCCATGCCCAGCCACCAGATACTGACAGCGGCGGCGACAATCAGGTATTTATAACCTGCATAACCGCTCAGGGTCAGCATCAGCGTCGCAATCATAAACGCCAGAATGTAGACGATAATATGATGCTTGGCGACGGAGATGCCTTTCACTACTGGCAGAACCGGGATACCTGCTGCCTGATAATCTTTGAAGCGGAAGATGGCAATCGCGTACGAATGCGGCATCTGCCACAGGCTGAAAATCAGAAGCAGGATCAGGGCACCGGTATCAAACTGGCCAGAAACGGCACAGTAACCGATAACCGGTGGCGCTGCGCCAGACAAGCTGCCGATCAACGTGCCGTATACCGAGTTGCGTTTCATGTACAGGCTGTAAACGCCGACATAAACCACAAAGCCCATCACTGCCAGCCACATGGCCAGCGGATTTGCTCCGATATACAACAACGCAAAGCCCGCAATACCCAGAATGGTCGCGTAAACCAGGCTTGTTTTCGGCGGAATAAGCCCTTTCACCAGGACCCGGTTCTTCGTTCTTTCCATGATCCGGTCGATGTCGCGGTCGATAAAGTTGTTAAAGACACAACCCGATGCGACAACCAGCGAAACACCCACCAGTGTGGCGAGAAAGAGTGGGAAGTCGATGCTGCCTTTGGCAGCAAGGAGAAATCCCCCGATGACAGAAATTAAGTTGCCGAAAATAATTCCTGGTTTCGTTACTTGCAGGTATTGCTTAATCATCACGTGCAGCTCGGCTCTTTAACTGACCATCATATTGAGGTTGAGGTTATACATAATCCACAATGAGCCCACAACGACGATAAAGATAATCACAGCGGTGAACAGAAGTGCCACCAGGTTCCAGCGCTCTTCCGACGACGTATTCATGTGCAGGAAGAACACCAGATGGACAACGATCTGGATGATCGCGGAAGCAACCACAGTACCCAGAATCAGTGAATGTGACGCCGTGTCGGTCATGACCATGGCAAACGGGATCACCGTCAGGATAACCGACAAGATGAAGCCAATAGCGTATGACTTCAGGCTGCCGTGGCTTGCGCCACCATGGGAAGTAGCAGAATGACTCATTACATTGCTCCCATCAGATAAACAACGGTAAACACGCAGATCCACACCACGTCCAGGAAGTGCCAGAACAGGCTCAGACACATCAGACGGGTTTTGTTGACTTCAGTCAGACCGCGACGTGAAACCTGAACCATCATGGTCAGGATCCAAATCAGACCACAGGTCACGTGCAGACCGTGGGTGGCGACCAGCGCAAAGAAGCCAGACAGGAAACCACTGCGCTGCGGACCATAGCCTTCAGCAATCAGGTGATGGAATTCATAGAGTTCCATCCCGATGAAGCCTAAACCGAACAGGAAAGTCAGGAACAACCAGCCGTTAACCGCTGCTTTGTTACCTTTGTTCATGCCCAGCATCGCAAAGCCGTAAGTGATACTACTGAACAACAGGCAGAAGGTTTCTACCAGTACGAACGGCAGTTCAAAAATGTCTTTACCAGAGGGACCGCCAGCGGTCCCGTTTACCAGTACTGCATAAGTTGCGAACAGGCTCGCAAACAATATGCAGTCACTCATCAGGTAGATCCAGAAGCCGAAGACTTTGGTTGCACCTGCATCGTGGTGCCCATGCTCAGCATGGGCCTCATCGTGGTGAGTCAGAGTATCAGTTGCCATGTTTCACACCTGCTTTACGGATTTGTTCATAATGTTGGTTTTCAATACGTTCCACTTCTTCAACTGGCACGTAGTAATCAACATCTTCGTCGAAGCTTTTCGCAATCCAGGTCGCAGCCAGTGCAATGAAGCTCACCGCGGCCAGCCACCAGATATCCCAGATTAACGCGAAACCACAAACCAGACTCAGCATAGCGATGATGAAACCGGCGCCGCTGTTACGTGGCATATGAATCGGTTCATATTTAGCAGGCTGCTTGTAAGCGGTGCCTTTCTCTTTCATGTCCCAGAACTCATCACGGTCGTGAATTTGCGGCACGATAGCGAAGTTGTAGAACGGAGGAGGAGAAGAGGTTGACCACTCCAGAGTACGTGCGCCCCATGGGTCACCGGTCAGATCACGGTTCTGGTCGCGGTCGCGAACGGAAACAAAGATCATGATCAGCTGGCAGAGGATACCGCAGGCAATCAGTGCAGCACCGCATGCCGCAACAACCAGCAGCGGGTGGAACTCAGGATCGATGTTCTGGCTGACACGACGGGTCATGCCCATGAAGCCGAGGACGTACAGTGGCATGAACGCAACGAAGAAGCCGATGATCCAGAACCAGAATGAACGCACACCCCATTTTTCGTTCAGCGTGAAGCCGAAGGATTTAGGGAACCAGTAAGTCAGACCTGCGAAGCAACCGAAGACCACACCACCGATAATAACGTTATGGAAGTGGGCAATCAGGAACAGGCTGTTGTGCAGCACGAAGTCAGCACCCGGAACCGCCAGCAGAACACCGGTCATACCACCCACAGAGAAGGTGATGATGAAGCCAACAGTCCACAGCATCGCTGCGTTGAGCGTGATACGGCCCTGATACATGGTGAACAGCCAGTTGAAGATTTTTACCCCGGTCGGGATAGAAATGATCATCGTCATGATGCCGAAGAAGGCATTGACGTTGGCGCCAGAACCCATGGTGAAGAAGTGGTGCAACCAAACGATGAACGACAACACCGTGATGGCGATGGTTGCCCATACCAGCGAGGTGTAACCGAACAGACGTTTTTTGGAGAAGGTTGCGGTAACTTCTGAGAACACACCGAATACTGGCAGAACCAAAATGTACACTTCCGGATGGCCCCAGGCCCAAATCAGGTTGATGTACATCATCATGTTGCCGCCCATATCATTCGTGAAGAAATGGGTGCCCAGATAACGGTCTAAAGTCAGCAGTGCAACAGTCACGGTCAGAATCGGGAAGGACACGATAATCAACACGTTGGTGCACAGTGCGGCCCAGGTAAATACCGGCATTTTCATCAGCGGCATACCGGGTGCGCGCATCTTCAGGATGGTCGCAAAGAAGTTAACACCGGTCAGCAAGGTCCCGACCCCGGATATCTGGAGACTCCAGATCCAGTAATCTACCCCGACCCCCGGACTGTATTCCTTACCTGACAGTGGCGGATAAGCTAACCAGCCGGTCTGTGCGAACTCACCCACACCCAAAGAGATGTTGATCAGCACAACAGCCGCGGCGGTAAACCAGAAGCTCACGTTGTTCAGGAACGGGAACGCAACGTCGCGCGCACCGATTTGCAAAGGAACAACCACGTTCATCAGACCGATTACGAAAGGCATCGCCATGAAGAAGATCATGATCACGCCGTGCGCGGTAAAGATTTGGTCGTAGTGATGAGGAGGAAGGAAGCCCGGCTCGCCCGCAGAGGCAAGCACCTGCTGGCTACGCATCATGATGGCATCGGCAAAGCCACGCAGAAGCATGACGAAGGCCAGAATGATATACATGATACCTAATTTTTTGTGGTCGACGGAGGTCAGCCACTCGGTCCACAGATATTTCCACTTACCGAAATAGGTGATGCCGGCAACTACTGCCAGGCCACCGATAATAATCGCGGCAACTGTGACCATGATAATCGGTTCATGATACGGAACCGAATCAAGCGTTAATTTTCCGAACATCGTTTATTCCTCGGCTCCGGCTGCGTGAGACTGTCCACCCATATCCATGCCTTTCATGTCAGCGCCTGCCGGCATTGGCATGGTGTGACCTTCTGGCGCTGCCTTCATGTCATGCATGGAGTATTTGCCAATGATTTCTTTAAACAAACCAGGTTTTGCAACAGAGAAGTATTCGACCGGGTTGTCGATGCTCTGTGCAGCCAGTTTGTTGAAGTCATCAGTGGTAGCCAGCTGGTTCGGTGCACTTTTCACTTTTGCTACCCAGGTGTCGAAATCGGCACGGGTTGGAGTCGCAATTGTGTTGAACTTCATACCTGAGAAGCCGCGGCCGCTGAAGCTTGCTGAAATGCCTTTATACGTACCCGCTTCATTTGCAATCAAATGCAGCTGAGTTTGCATACCGGCCATCGCATAAATCTGCCCGCCTAACTGAGGGATGAAGAACGAGTTCATGACAGAGTCTGAAGTGACTTTGAACTGAACAGGCACATCTTTAGGAATAACCAGTTCGTTAACGGTTGCGATGCCTTGTTCTGGATAAATGAACAACCATTTCCAGTCCAGAGAAACGACTTCAACCGTCATCGGTTTTTGGTCAGTCACGATTGGCTTGAACGGATCAAGCGAGTGGGTGGTTTTCCAGGTAATCGTTGCCAGGATGGCAATGATAATAATTGGAACTGTCCAGACGACGGCTTCAATTTTGTTGGAGTGGGACCAATCAGGACTGTATTTTGCTTTTGTATTGGAAGCGCGATACTTCCAGGCAAAGGCAAACGCCATGATAATAACTGGTATAACAACGATCAGCATTAAACCGATAGCGGTTAAAATCAGCGTTCTCTGCTCAAGTCCAATTGCTCCCTTGGGATCCATCAATGCCGTATTGCAACCGCTCAACATTACCGCGGAGGCAAATAAGGACAACATCCCAATACTTTTATTGTATTTCTTAAGTCTCATCTAACGACCTCAATAACTAGGGCTCTATTGTCGCTTCAGGTGTGCGGGCATTTTACGGGAAGGTTGCAGGACTGTAAACACGCTTAAACAAGTGTCAAAGCGCTGTTGACACTTTATGTTAACGCAGTCACACATGTCACGGATCGTGACAATTTACAGTGGGCAACAATATGTTGCGTATGGATTTTTTTCTATAGTGATGAAAAACAAGGGGTGACAGATTTTGACATTATAATTGTCGTGCGATATCTCATCGATACGTTTAATTAATGTTAAATTAATGTATAAAGCAGGTGAAATAAAATGCATGAAAAGCCCGAAAGAAAAACTATCCCGGAAAATATTATTTTTTCTGAATTTAATTTATTGCGTCCTATTTATAGATCATTTGTTAAATGAAACGCGCCATTCATTTCGAATGAATGGCGGTAAATCAGGAACGTGCAGTACGGCGCAGAGATAAAAAATCGAGCAGACTGCCTAAAATAACGCCAGTCAGGCAAATAACTGCTCCCGTTTCTAACAAGGTTGTCGCCAGCCTTTGCCAGGATGCCCAGCCCATACTGTCGACAATCAGCGTGATCAGCCAGAGTATCAATAACAAGCTTCCCGTCAGCATGCAACGTAATGCCCAGCGATACGGGGCGGCAAAGTGAATGCGCGGCAGGAAACTGTCTGTATTTTGGGTGTATTCGAGGGTCTGCCGGCAAACAGCCAGCAGCAGTAAACCGGGCAGCGCTGCTACAATCGAGAAAAGATAAAACCACGGCCAGCCATAAGCTTCAACGAACCATCCTGCAATCGGCCCGACATACACGCGGCCCACGGCAGACAATGCTGAAAGCAGCGCAAACTGGGTGGCAGAGAATGAGCGATTACACAGCGTCATCAGGAGTGCCACGAACGCTGCCGTCCCCATACCGCCACACAGGTTTTCAAAGAAAATCGCCGCGCCCATAGTGGTTAAATCTTTATCGGTGATGGCGAGGATCCAGTAACCGGCATTAGAAACAGCCTGCAAAATCCCGAATAACATCAGGGCGCGGAACAAGCTCAGACGCTGCATTAACATTCCGCCAAACAATGCACCGATGATGGTTGCCATTAGCCCGAGCGTTTTATTTACCAGCCCGACCTCCCCCGCATCAAAACCGACGCCACGGATCAAAAATGTTGTACTCAGGCTTCCTGCAAACGCATCGCCCATCTTGTACATCACGATGAGCAGCAAAATCAGCCAGGCATTGTTGCGGCCAAAAAAGTCTTTCAGCGGTGCGACGACGGCCATCTCCATGGTACGCGGAGCTGGTTGGGTGTTTTCAGGCTCCGGCGACAACAGGGTGGCGAGAACGCCGATGAGCATCATACCTGCCATCAGCCAGTACATATGCTGCCAGCCGAGATACCGATCAGCCAGCCATAATGCCAGCCCGCCGGAGACCAGCATTGCCAGGCGGTAACCCAGAACTGACACGGCGGCACCATTTCCGCGTTCTTCCGGTGGCAGTAAATCGGTTTTATACGCGTCAAAAACGATGTCCTGCGACGCCGAGGCGAATGCAATCAGTACGGCCAGCGCGGCGAGCCAGAATAAATCTTTTGAAGGGTCCATAAAACCCATCGCGAAAATCGCCACGACCAGCAACAACTGCGTCAGGATCAGCCATCCGCGTCTGCGCCCGAGAAAAGAAGGCGTGTAACGGTCCATCATCGGTGACCATAAGAACTTGAACACGTAGGCCTGACCTACCAGCGAAAAAATACCGATGGTTTTCAGGTCAACATTTTCGACCGTCATCCACGCCTGCAACGTGCCGGACGTCAGCGCCAGGGGTAAACCGGAAGCGAAGCCCAGAAGCAGTAAAATGACCGTATTGCGTTGCGTGAAAATTTTAAAGTACTGACTGATCATGAAAATTGTGTTCCTGCGAACCGTTGAGAGAGTGGCGCATACGCATAATAAAGGAAGGGATGCATTTCAGGAAAGATAATCACTGGCCTTAAAAAGCATTCTGCCCGGACGAGCCGGGCAGAATTCATCACGCAAACTTCAGCTGAACTTAACGGGCATTCGCTTTGATGAAGTCACTGATGCTGGTGTCTGACGCCATGTCACTGATGACATCGCCCAGTGTGGTGTTAACTGCGTTGGTAATTTTTGCGTTAGTCGCAGACAGTGCGCCCTGAACGTTATATGTCGAGCGGTAGTTTTTCACCTGCTTGCTGCCGTTCTTCGCCGTCGCGATGATGGAGATGTCGGCTTTAGTGGTGATGTTATAACGCAGATTACCTTCCTGAACATCTGCATACAGGTTGTTCACCACAATTTGCAAATCAACCGCGCCGTCAGCCCCCACCATGTAACCTCTGGCGGTCATTTGTTTCTCCAGTGATTCCTGCAACAGGAAACGCAGATCGCGTGACGGTGTCAGGGAAATCAACTGCCCATCGCGGTTCACTTTTGCCAGTGCCTGATCCTGACGCTGGTCAGCACCGTTGATGCTGATAGTGATGCCCTGAAGCGTTGGATCTTGTGAAGGCAGAACAATTTTCGGTGAAACGTCCAGGGTGTTAGTGCTGGTGGCGCAACCGGCCAGCATGAACAGTGCCAGAACAGGGAAAATAATTTTCTTTAGCATGTGTATTTTCTCAATATTAATAAGGGAATAGTGCTCAAAAATTTGCCGACATCATAACATTGCCATTTGCCGGGGGAAGTCCCAACAATCCGGAAAAGCGTGTTTTTCGCGTTTTTTTTCAGCAAAGTCGCAGTAAAGCCGCGGGCTGCTGACGCCATCCGTAGCGAAGCGGCAGTTTCTTTGACAGACTGAGCGCCATTTTTATCAATCTGCAGCAGAAATTTATTGTTCTGGCGTGCGTAGAATCTGGAAAGCCGCCTATCATTATAAAGACATAGGTGTACCAGACAGGCGCAGTTCTCTGCTGATGCGGTGTAAGGAGATTGCTATGATTCGTGAGCAAATAGAAGCAAAATTAGTTGAAGCATTTGAACCTGCGTTTCTGGAAGTGACTGACGAAAGCTATCGTCATAATGTCCCGGCAGGCTCCGAGAGCCATTTTAAAGTGGTCATGGTGTCGGATAAGTTTATCGGGGAGCGTTTCCTGGCGCGTCATCGTGCCATCTATGGGAGATTAACGGAGGAGCTGGCAGGCAGCGTGCATGCGCTGGCTTTGCACACGTATACCCTGAAAGAATGGGAAGGCTTACAGGATACGGTGCCAGCTTCACCGCCGTGTCGCGGCGCGGGCACCATGGCCTGACAGTCGCGATCTGATTCACAAAAGGCATAAATATCGGCATTTGACGCGGTAACACTGGAACTTTCCTTGCCAGATGCGGTATTAGTAGATGCGAATTTCAAGAAACGGCCTGCGGGCCGTTTTTGTTTTTCTTCTGACGGACTGACGGCACGAGGTTTATGCCTCTGAATGACCGCATTTTTCGAAGGATCGAGTCCCGTGTGAGTTTCCCTCCCGCGCAACAGAGACCGTCCTCGACTCAATGCGTATGCGCCGCTATAATGTCGCGTCTAATTTTTCCGGAATGGTTTCGGACGCTCTCGAATACAGGGCTACGTTCTGATACAGAACTGTCCCGGTTCTTAGAAGTCGTTTTCAAGGTAAGTTTGCGCTCATCTTGAGAACGACTTCTGGAGTTGACCGAGCACTGTGATTTTTTTTTGAGGTAACAAGATGCAAGTTTCTGTTGAAACCACTCAAGGCCTTGGGCGCCGCGTAACGATTACTGTTCCTGCTGAAAGCATTGAAAAAGCAGTGAGCAGTGAACTGATCAACGTCTCTAAAAAAGTACGTATTGACGGCTTCCGTAAAGGCAAAGTACCAAGCCACATCATTGAACAGCGTTACGGCGCGTCAGTACGTCAGGACGTACTGGGTGATCTGATGCAACGCAATTTCGTTGATGCGATCATCAAAGAAAAAATCAATCCAGCTGGCGCACCTAACTACATCCCGGGTGAGTACAAGCAGGGTGAAGACTTTAACTTCTCCGTAGAATTTGAAGTGTACCCGGAAGTTGAGCTGAAAGATCTGGAAAACATCGAGGTTGAAAAACCGGTTGTTGAAGTTAACGACGCTGATGTTGATACCATGCTGGAAACTCTGCGTAAGCAACAAGCGGACTGGAAGGAAACTGATGCTGCGGCCACTGCTGAAGACCGCGTGACTGTAGATTTCTCCGGTTCCATCGACGGTGAAGAATTCGAAGGCGGCAAAGCTTCTGATTTCGTACTGGCTATGGGCCAGGGCCGCATGATCCCAGGCTTCGAAGACGGTCTGGTGGGTCACAAAGCCGGTGAAGAATTCACCATCGACGTGAACTTCCCGGAAGATTATCATGCTGAAAACCTGAAAGGTAAAGCGGCTAAGTTCGCGATTACTTTGAAGAAAGTAGAAGAGCGTGAGTTGCCAGAACTGACCCCTGAATTCATCAAACGTTTCGGCGTGGCTGATGGTTCTGTTGAAGGTCTGCGTGCTGAAGTGCGTAAAAACATGGAACGCGAGCTGAAAGGTGCTGTTCGTAACCGCATCAAAACTCAGGCAATCGACGGTCTGGTCAGCGCTAACGAAATCGACGTGCCATCTGCACTGATCGACGGCGAAGTGGATGTTCTGCGTCGTCAGGCTGCACAACGTTTTGGCGGCAACGAAAAACAAGCGCTGGAACTGCCACGCGAATTGTTTGAAGAGCAAGCTAAACGTCGCGTCGTTGTTGGTTTGTTGCTGGGCGAGGTCATCAGCCAGCACGAACTGAAAGCTGATGAAGATCGCGTTAAAGCACTGATCGAAGAAATGGCTTCTGCGTACGAAGATCCACAGGAAGTTGTTGAGTTCTACAGCAAAAACAAAGAGCTGATGAACAACATGCGTAACGTCGCACTGGAAGAACAAGCGGTCGAAACTCTGTTGTCTAAAGCGAAAGTGACTGAAAAAGCCACTACCTTTACTGAACTGATGAACCAGACTCAACCTGCATAATTGTAATGCACGTTGCTGAACCTGTTTACAGGTTTGCTTCCAAAGCCCGCGGTTTTTACTGCGGGCTTTTTATTTCCTGAAAATCAGGTATTTTTGTTTTGGCTGTTGTTTTTGCACTATATTTATCAATATAAAGCACAGCCCACGTAGAAACTGTTGACTGACACCCTCAGGATGGCTTTTTACTGGCTCAGGGGGCACGCCAAAAAAGAAATATCACTGCAGGCTTGAAAAAGGGGGCAATTCCCCCAATTGATAAGAGCTAACCCAGGTAAATTTGTAGTTAAAATCTGACTGATAAACACCGTCAGGCGTGTAAATGGCGACTTGGCCGCTTGAGCATAGTCATGTGTGCCTATCTCAAGTAGAATCGATTTTAAATAGCGCCAAACAGAATCTATTAGGAGACGGTTATGTCATACAGTGGTGAAAGAGAGCAATTTGCACCAAACATGGCGTTGGTACCCATGGTGGTTGAGCAAACTTCACGGGGCGAGCGTTCATACGATATTTTCTCCCGTCTGCTTAAGGAACGTATCATCTTCCTGACCGGTCAGGTTGAAGACCATATGGCTAACCTGATTGTTGCCCAGATGCTGTTCCTGGAAGCAGAAAGTCCGGAAAAAGACATTTATTTGTATATCAACTCACCGGGCGGCGTGATCACTGCCGGTATGTCGATTTATGACACCATGCAGTTCATCAAACCGGATGTCAGCACGATTTGTATGGGACAAGCCTGTTCAATGGGCGCATTCCTGTTAACAGCCGGTGCCGAAGGCAAACGCTTCTGCCTGCCAAATTCCCGTGTGATGATCCACCAGCCACTGGGCGGTTTCCAGGGCCAGGCGACGGATATTGAGATCCACGCTAAAGAAATTCTGAAAGTGAAATCTCGTATGAATGAGCTGATGGCGAAACATACGGGCAAATCTCTTGAAGAAATAGAGCGTGACACTGAGCGTGACCGTTTCCTGTCCGCTGATGAGGCTGTACAGTACGGGTTAGTAGACTCCGTATTTACCCATCGCGCCTGACGGCTTATTTCTGCCGGGCTGATGGTCTATAGTTATACTCATACGGACGTCTCAAAGGCAGGACTTGAGTTACTGAAGTCCTGCAAGCAATGAGTCATAACAGGAATGAACAGACATCAGCCAATCATGCGGCTGTTGTGTAATATAGTCGTGTCGTGGTGTTATTGTTACGCTGCGGGACTGATACCAGAGAAGAGGTTTACTGATGACAGATAAGCGCAAAGACGGTTCAGGAAAGCTGCTGTACTGCTCTTTTTGCGGCAAAAGCCAGCATGAAGTTCGTAAGCTGATTGCCGGGCCGTCAGTGTATATCTGCGATGAATGTGTCGATTTATGTAATGACATTATTCGCGAAGAGATCAAAGAAGTCGCGCCACACCGTGAACGCAGTGCATTACCGACGCCGCATGAAATCCGTCAGCACCTTGACGATTATGTTATCGGCCAGGAACCTGCAAAAAAAGTGCTGGCAGTGGCGGTCTACAACCACTATAAGCGCCTGCGTAATGGCGATACCAGCAACGGTATAGAATTAGGCAAGAGTAACATCCTGCTGATCGGGCCGACCGGTAGCGGCAAAACGCTGCTAGCTGAAACCCTGGCGCGTTTCCTGGATGTGCCATTTACCATGGCCGATGCCACCACGCTGACCGAGGCCGGTTATGTGGGTGAGGACGTCGAAAATATCATTCAGAAACTGCTGCAGAAATGTGACTACGACGTACAGAAAGCGCAACGCGGCATTGTTTACATTGATGAAATTGACAAGATTTCCCGCAAGTCTGACAACCCATCGATCACGCGTGATGTGTCCGGTGAAGGTGTACAGCAGGCACTGCTGAAACTTATTGAAGGCACCGTGGCTGCTGTTCCACCGCAAGGCGGACGTAAGCATCCGCAGCAGGAATTCTTGCAGGTTGATACTTCGAAAATCCTGTTTATCTGTGGCGGTGCTTTTGCCGGCCTGGATAAAGTGATTGGACAGCGTATCAATACGAATACCGGTATCGGTTTCGGCGCTGAAGTGAAAGGCAAAGAGCAGAAAGCGACTGAAGGTCAGTTACTGGCTCAGGCTGAACCCGAAGATTTGATTAAATTTGGTCTGATCCCAGAGTTCATAGGTCGTCTGCCAGTGGTGGCGACTCTGAGTGAGCTCAATGAAGAAGCCCTGATTCAAATCCTGAAAGAGCCGAAAAATGCCCTGACTAAGCAATATCAGGCATTGTTTAATCTCGAAGGCGTTGAACTGGAATTCCGGGATGAAGCGCTGACGGCCATTGCCAAAAAAGCCATGATCCGTAAAACCGGTGCGCGTGGCCTGCGTTCCATTGTGGAAGCGGCATTGCTGGATACCATGTATGATCTGCCGTCTCTCGAAGATGTCGAGAAAGTGGTTATTGATGAATCCGTGATTGCGGGTCAGTCAGAGCCTCTGATGATTTATGGCAAGCCGGAAGCACAACAAGCATCTGGCGAATAATTAGCCAATCTATCCAGAGAGTTAGCCACGAAATGGGGGATTTTGTCCCCCATTTTTTTTTCGCACATTCTTATCGTTGAATGTCGGACATTCATCCCCATATACTCAGTTAACGACTTGCTGAAACCCGTCTGACTCGTGTTTCACGAGATTTCCTTAACCTGGCGGAAGCTAAACTAAGAGAGAGCTCTATGAACCCTGAGCGTTCTGAACGCATAGAAATCCCCGTATTGCCTCTGCGCGATGTGGTGGTTTATCCGCACATGGTGATCCCGTTGTTTGTTGGCAGGGAAAAATCGATTCGATGCCTCGAAGCTGCGATGGATCACGACAAAAAAATCATGCTGGTGGCGCAGAAAGAAGCCTCAACAGATGAGCCGGGCGTTAATGATCTCTTCTCCGTGGGTACGGTTGCCTCAATATTACAAATGCTGAAGCTCCCGGATGGCACGGTAAAAGTGCTGGTGGAAGGGTTACAACGCGCGCGTATTACGACACTTTCTGACAGTGGCGAGCATTTTGCTGCCCAGGCGGAGTACCTGGAATCTCCGGCCGTGGATGAACGCGAGCAGGAAGTTCTGGTGCGTACTGCAATTAATCAGTTTGAAGGCTACATCAAGCTGAACAAAAAGATCCCGCCGGAAGTGCTGACTTCGCTGAACAGCATTGAAGATGCTGCACGTCTGGCTGACACCATCGCGGCACATATGCCACTGAAACTCGCTGACAAACAATCTGTACTGGAAATGTTTGATATCACCGAGCGTCTGGAATATTTGATGGCGATGATGGAATCGGAAATTGACCTGTTGCAGGTTGAGAAACGCATTCGCAATCGTGTCAAAAAACAGATGGAGAAAAGTCAGCGCGAGTACTATCTGAATGAGCAAATGAAAGCGATTCAGAAAGAACTAGGCGAAATGGATGACACGCCTGACGAGCACGAGGCGCTGAAACGCAAAATCGAAGCGGCCAAAATGCCGAAAGATGCGCGTGAAAAAACCGAAGCTGAGCTGCAAAAACTGAAAATGATGTCGCCGATGTCCGCCGAAGCTACGGTTGTCCGTGGATATATCGACTGGATGCTTCAGGTGCCATGGAATGCCCGCAGCAAAGTGAAAAAAGACCTGATCAAAGCACAGGAAGTTCTGGATACTGACCATTATGGTCTGGAGCGTGTCAAAGACCGCATTCTGGAATACCTCGCCGTGCAGAGTCGCGTCAGCAAAATCAAAGGCCCAATCCTGTGTCTGGTCGGGCCTCCGGGTGTGGGTAAAACCTCACTGGGTCAGTCAATCGCACGCGCGACTGGCCGTCAGTATGTTCGTATGGCGTTGGGTGGCGTACGTGATGAAGCGGAAATCCGTGGTCACCGTCGTACCTATATCGGTTCCATGCCGGGCAAACTGATCCAGAAAATGGCGAAAGTGGGGGTTAAAAACCCGCTGTTCCTGCTTGATGAAATCGACAAGATGTCATCGGATATGCGTGGCGATCCGGCTTCTGCCTTGCTGGAAGTATTGGATCCGGAACAGAACGTGGCGTTCAACGATCACTATCTGGAAGTCGATTACGACCTGTCAGATGTGATGTTTGTGGCGACCTCGAACTCGATGAACATCCCGGCTCCGCTGCTGGACCGTATGGAAGTGATCCGTCTTTCCGGTTATACCGAAGACGAAAAACTGAACATCGCCAAACAGCACCTGTTGCCGAAACAGCTTGAACGTAATGCGCTTAAGAAGAACGAACTGACTGTGGATGACAGCGCAATAACTGGCATCATCCGTTTCTATACCCGTGAAGCGGGTGTACGTAGTCTGGAACGTGAGTTGTCGAAACTGTGCCGTAAAGCGGTTAAGCAATTGCTGATGGATAAAGACATCAAGCACATTGAAATTAACGGCGACAACCTGAAAGATTTCCTCGGCGTGCAGAAGGTCGATTATGGCCGTGCTGATACCGAAAACCGGGTGGGCCAGGTTACTGGTCTGGCGTGGACCGAAGTGGGCGGTGAATTGCTGACCATCGAAACGGCCTGCGTACCGGGCAAAGGTAAGCTGACTTACACCGGTTCTCTCGGTGAAGTCATGCAGGAATCCATTCAGGCTGCACTGACGGTTGTCCGTTCACGCGCAGACAAACTGGGTATCAACCCTGACTTCTACGAAAAACGTGATATTCACGTTCACGTACCCGAAGGGGCAACGCCGAAAGATGGCCCGAGTGCCGGTATTGCCATGTGTACCGCGCTGGTGTCTTGTCTGACGGGTAACCCGGTTCGTGCGGATGTTGCGATGACCGGTGAGATCACACTGCGTGGTCTGGTTCTGCCAATCGGTGGTCTGAAAGAAAAGCTGCTGGCGGCCCATCGTGGTGGCATCAAAGTGGTTCTGATCCCGGACGACAACAAACGTGATCTGGAAGAAATTCCGGCGAACGTGCTGGCAGATCTTGAGATCCATCCGGTAAAACGCATTGATGATGTTCTCAACATCGCACTGCAAAATCCGGCTTACGGTGCATTGCCGGTGGCAGCAAAATAGTGACCTCAGCTTACACAGTTGAATAAAACTCAGGCTGGCAGGTGAAATCTCACTTGCCAGCTTTTTTTTGTGCCGTTAACTTAGTGAACGGTCAAAGGGTTTCAGGCTGCTTTCAGTCGCTTGCATCACTCTGACAAGATTGATATAACAGCAGCGCGGTCACGTCTGCAGGGAAAATGCGCCGTGATGAACGAATTTTAAGAGGGGATGATAAGAGTGAATAAGTCACAATTGATCGACAAAATTGCTGCCGGTGCTGATATTTCTAAAGCCGCAGCGGGACGTGTTTTAGATGCTGTTCTTGCATCTGTCACTGACACCCTGAAAGCTGGGGATGAAGTAGCTCTGGTTGGTTTTGGTACTTTCTCCGTTCGCGAGCGTTCAGCACGTACTGGTCGTAACCCACAGACCGGTAAAGAAATCAGCATTGCAGCCGCTAAAGTGCCGGGCTTCCGTGCAGGTAAAGCGCTGAAAGATGCCGTTAACGGTTAATTACCCGCAGACTGACGTCGAAACTGTGTGAGGCGCATCACTGATGCTTTTCATTCAGGTCTGGTTGTTAAACAATAACCTGACGTCATCGGGCTGGTAAGGTAAGATACAAGGCGCATCGAAAACGGTGCGCTTTTTTTATTACAGCGGAGTGTTGCCACACTATGATGGACAATTTACGCGCGGCCGCCAATCACGTCGTGCTCAAAATCATTCTGGCCCTGATTATTCTGTCCTTTATTTTGACAGGGGTAGGCAACTACCTGATCGGCGGTTCAGGCGACTATGCAGCGAAAGTGAATGGTCAGGAAATAGGACGTGCTCAGCTGGAACAGGCAGTTCAAAACCAGCGTAGCCGCTTGCAACAGCAGCTTGGAGATCAATTCTCTGCGCTTGCGGGCAGCGACGGTTATATGCAGCAATTACGCCAGGAATCCCTGAGCAACCTGATTGACGTCACGTTGCTGGATCAGTATTCCAAAAAATTAGGCATTACCGTCAGCGATCAGCAGATCAAAGATGCGATTTTTGCGACCCCGCAATTCCAGACTGATGGCCGTTTCGACAATGCTAAATATCTGCAAAGCATCCAGGGTATGGGATACACCGCGGATAACTTTGCGCAGTTGATGAAACAACAGTTAATCAGTCAGCAACTTGAGCAAGCCTACGGTCAGTCCGATTTCGTTTTGCCAGTGGAAAGTAAATCTCTAGGTGGGTTGATTCTGCAAAGTCGTGATGTGCAGACTGCCACATTGGATACCGATGCGCTGGCAGCTAAACAGCAGGTCACTGACGCTGAATTGCAGGCATTCTACGACCAGAATAAAAACAGTTTCCTCTCGCCTGAACAGGTGAAAGTCAGCTACATCGAAATGGATGCAGCGGCCATGCAGGGGAAAACTAACGTGACGGATGCGGATATCAGCGCCTATTACGACCAGCATAAAAGCGAATTTGGTCAGCCTGAACGCCGTCGCTACAGTGTCATTGTTCTGAAATCTCAGGCCGATGCTGACGCAGTGGCTGCCGAGCTGAAAAAAGGCACCGATTTCGCGGAACTGGCTAAGACCAAATCGACCGATGCGCTGAGTGCCAGACAAGGTGGTGACCTCGGCTGGATGGAGCCTGAAACGACGTTACCAGAATTTAAAAATGCCAATCTGACCACCAAAGGTCAGGTGTCTGGTGTGATTAAATCGGACAGCGGTTTCTTCATTTTGCGCCTTGATGACGTGACGCCTGAGCAGGTCAAACCGTTAGCTGACGTTCGCAACACGATTGCCGACAAGCTCAAACAAGAGAAATCATTGGATGCCTACTACGCGCTGCAACAGAAAGTCAGCGAAGCGGCAACCAATGACAACGAATCTCTGGCTTCTGCTGAAGATGTTGCCGGTACGAAAGCGGTTCACACAGATTGGTTCACTCAGAATCAAATCCCGGCAGGTATCAATTTCAAACCTGTCGTACAGGCGATTTTCGACGGCGGCCTGATTGGTCAGGACGGTTCTTCTGGCAGTAACTCAGACATTATTACCGTTGATGGTGACCGCGCCTTTGTAGTTCGCGTGGATGCGCACAAAGCTGAAGGGGTTAAACCTTTCGCTGACGTGAAAGATCAGGTGACGACGCTGGTGAAACGGCAGAAAGCACAGGATCAGGCGCGTATGGAAGGTGAGAAACTGCTGACCGCGTTGAAAGAAGGCAAAGGCGATGACGCCATCAAAGCTGCCGGCCTGACATTTGGTGCCGTCCAGAAAGTACAGCGTAGCCAGCAGCCTTCTGCATTCGAAGAAAACGTTTACGCACTGCCTCATCCTCAGAAAGACCAACCGGTTTATGGGCTGACTCAGGACGATAAAGGCAACAGTGTACTGGTCAAACTGAATGCGGTGACGCCGGGTACCATTCCTGCCGCTGATACAGCACGTTTCAATCAGGAAATGCAACAGACGTCCTCGAATGTGGCCTTTGATTCGCTGCTGACCAACCTGCGTCAGGAAGCGAAAATCAAATACGGTTCTGCTGCACAAAACCAGTAAACGCCGCAAAGTTTTGCAACGCGTTGCAACAAACAAAAGGCCGCTTCCGCGGCCTTTTCCACATTTGAATGTTGCCCATTGTCCGCTTTCTCTGCCTGATGCATTCTCTCCGTGCTGTCAAACACATGGAGGATACAGCATGAAAAAATTAGGCATCACCTCACTTTCGTTAGCTCTCGCTCTGGGACTTTCCACACTACCGGTCATGTTGCAGGCCGCGCCCAATGCGGCCAGCAGCGTGGCGACCACGACGACTGCGCCAGCGACGGCAGCCAGCAAAGTCACTGGCCAGCAGCGTGGCGACCACGACGACTGCGCCAGCGACGGCAGCCAGCAAAGTCACTGGCCCGCAAGTGAAAAAGGAACAAGTGGCAGTGACCGATGAAAGTACCGTAAGCATCAACACGGCGACTGCGGAAGAATTTGCCAATGTGATGAACGGGGTAGGGATGAAAAAAGCGCAAGCCATCGTCAGTTACCGCGAAGATCTTGGGCAATTTACGGATATCGAACAATTGCGTGAAGTTCCGGGAATTGGTGCTGCATTGTTTGAACGTAACAAGGACCGTCTGAAATTGTGACGGATGTCGCGGCGGTGATCCCTTAACGGTTGCCGCCGTTTTCTTCTGCTAATCTCTAGAGACATCTGACCAGTTTGGTTGTAAGCCTCAGACGACTATCAGGAGTTTCTTAACGATTATGCATACGTTCATTAAAGTTCGCGGTTTCCACATTGACGTTTATCAGCACGTAAACAACGCGCGTTATCTGGAATTTCTTGAAACAGCGCGCTGGGAATGGCTCGACAATCAGTCAGGTTTCCAGTGGATGAGCCAGAACAAGATTGCCTTCATCGTGGTGAATATCAACATCAATTACCGCAAGCCTGCGGTATTGGGGGATGTATTGCGCATTGACAGCAGTTTGCAACAGCTGAACGGGCGCAGTGGTGTTCTGGAGCAGGTTGTCACGTGTGAAGGTGATGTGGTTGCGGATGCGACGCTGACGTTCGTGTGTATCGATTTGCGTACGCAAAAAGCGCTGCCGCTGGAAGGGGAATTGCTCGAGCGGTTACGTGAACTGGAACTGGAAAACGATTAATCGTTTCCCCTTACGCAAGATCACTTTCCCGTCAAAAGAATACGCCAACGGGCGGTTGAAAGCCGCCCGTTACCGGCAAAACATTAAAACTGAAAAATTAACGCAGTCCGGTTTTCTTCTTCAGGCTGGTCATCACGCCCGCTTTATCCTGCTGGTATTGCTGCAAACCATTAGCGCGTAAATGACAGGCTGCACATTCACCACAACCATCACCAGCAATGCCGTTGTAGCAGGTCAGCGTTTTATGGCGAACCAGATCCAACTGCTGGTAATAATCGGCCAGCGCCCAGGTTTCGGCTTTATTGAGCCACATCAGCGGCGTTTCGAAACGCACATCGCGCGCCAGACCCAGCGACACAGCCGTGTTCAGCGCCTTGACGAATTCATCACGGCAATCCGGATAACCGGAGAAGTCAGTTTCACACACGCCGGTGATGACGGCTTCTGCCTGGATCTGATAGGCATAAATGGCCGCCAGCGTCAGGAACAGAATATTACGACCGGGAACGAACGTACTCGGCAAGCCCCCGTTGTTTTCATCACCAAAATTAGGCACCGGAATGTTATCGCGGGTCAGGCTGCTGACAGCCAGTTCGTTTAACAACCCGACATCCAGCACTTTATGGGCACGTGCGCCCAGTTCCACAGACAGTTTTTGTGCAATCTCGATTTCTGCACGATGACGCTGACCATAATCGAAAGTAACGCAGTGGACTTCGTCATATTGCTTCAGAGCCTGAATCAGACAGGTTGTTGAATCTTGTCCGCCGCTAAAAACTACCACTGCTCTTTTCATTCTGATTACCTGTTGTTTGAAACCATTATCTGAAATTCACTGCGCATCGGGCAGTAAAAGTGCCCTAATGTTACTTTCCTTTACCCCCGGAGTGTAGTGAAACAGCTCCTTCAGACACTTTCCGTTGGCAGCGGCGGCGGAACCCATGCCTGACAGAAATCGAACCAGCCCCATGCGGTGAGTTGCACACCGCTGATGCGCGGTGGTGCGCTGACCTGATACTGATAGTTAAACAACGGTGTGACGATGGCCGACTGCATCCACTGAAATAAATGATCGCGCAGTTCGTCCGAGCGATGGTTCTCCAGCGGGATTTGCTGAATAGCGGCCAGGCGCTGTTGCTGGCAAACATAATCTTTTTCGCGCAGGATCCCCGGCCAAAGCGGATCTTGCTGTAACCAGTTCTCCAGGGAGGCATCGGGAGATTCGCCAATCAAACGATCACCGAGAAGCAGATCGGCCCAGCCCAGCAGCGCATCATCTTCCCAAAGTCGCCCGGCATGATATTTAACCTCCAGTGCACAATCTTCTTCCGCCAGCTTTTCCTTTAGTGCCTGCGCCACCAGCTCAAATTCAACCGGCGGGTGAAACAGCAATGTCAGCTTTTCAGGCAATGGAACATCAGCATCGTCATGCAAAGGTATTGGCCAGCCAGGCAGCATTTCTTTGCTGGCTTTCACCAGATCATGATCGATAGGCAAATTATCCAGCATGCCGCTGCGCTGGATCAGACGGACGATTTTACGCGCCTGAGCCTCATTCAATACGCCACGTTTCAGATTGGCGGCGATGTAGCAAAATCCCAGGCTGGTGCTGCGTCTGACCGGTTTCACGCGCGATAATTCATCCTGTTCACCCAAAATGATCCTGACCGGATGCTGGCAACTGACATTGCTTTTTTGTGCAAAGAGTTGCGGTGTGATCCAAAATTCAATAGCCGCCAGATAAGGATGCTGTAAGGCGTACAACGTATGTTGTTCAAGCCTGATCAGTTCAGGTGAAAAGGTAGTCAGACGAAAAGGCCCCGCGCCGATATGTGGATTATCGGGATGGGATAACAGGCAGTTAAGGTCGGCAAACCGGTGCGCCAGCCAGTAATCGGGTTTATCGAGATCAAACTGCAGACAAAGTGCGTGCGGCTGAGACAATTTGCTCACGCAAGCCAGATTATGTTTACTGCGCGGTGAGTTTTGCAGTTGTTCAAAGCGCGCCATTAATTGCGCGGTCTTCAGTGGTTCTCCGTTATGCCAGAACAACTGACTACGCAGGAAAAATTGCCAGGTTTTGCCGTTATTACTGATTTGCCAGTGATGGGCCAGATCGGGCCGGGGGGCTGAATTTCCCGGAATAAAACGCGTCAGTCCTGCATGAATAGTATGGGCAAGATGTTGCTCGGCACGGCCGGTCAACGTCAGCGGATCTAAAGGCTGGAGAGGTCGATAATAGGGTATACGCAGCGTGGGCGCATCTTCCTGCCATTGCCCGCCCAAATGCGGCGCCAGCAGTGCATTGAGATGGCTCGGATCCAGCTGGCTTAGCTGCAACGCGGCCGAATGTTCGCCATTTTTCAGCAACTCCTGCAAACAGGCTCCCCGCAATTCTTCGGGGGTTTTCAGGCAGCAAAGTGACGCACGCTTCCCGCGACCTGCTTGGGATTGCCAGTCAATCCAGCCCGCATCCTGAAAGTGTTTCAGCAACGTTCGGGTATGACGTTCACTGCAACAGAAAATCTCAGCCAGTTCGGCCACGGTAAACTGAACCGGAACTTGTCCGGTCTTCAGGTATAAACGCTGAAATTGATTAAGCCGGTTTTGCAGGCGCACGGTAAATACGGAACCTTATTTTTGCTGTGAATTATCCTGTTCATCATATCGTGCGTATGGCGCGCTGGCTTGCAGCGAAGAGCCAGAGTGTGAGCTAAAACCGGAACAGTATTCACAAACTGTTCACTATTAGTTCCGCAAATCGCAGTCCATACTTTGAGGGTGAAAATCATTCCTTTTCTGAGAGAAAATATGTTCCGTTTAGCTGCATTTGATATGGATGGCACTCTGCTTTTACCCGATCACACGCTGGGCGAAAAAACACTGGCAACATTGCGTCAGCTGGCTGAAAAGCCGGTAAAACTGACGTTTGCCACCGGCCGTCATTATCTCGAAATGAAAGATATTCTGGCGAACATCGGACTGGACGGTTTTCTGATCACCGGAAACGGCACGCGAATTCATGACTTGTCCGGGCACCGGTTGCATGCCAGTGACTTGTCCGAAGATTGTGCACACGAGCTTTTGCACACGCAATGGGATACACCTGCCAGCCAGCATGTATTCCGTGATGATGGCTGGTTTACGTCTCTGGACGATCCGGATTTGCTGATCCCGCATCAGTTCAGCGGCTTCCGCTATCAGTTACAGGATCTGCGTTTATTGCCTGATTCTGGTAACAGCAAAGTGTGTTTCTGCGCACCGCATGAAACCTTGCTGGCGCTGGTACCCCAACTGGAAGCGCATTTCGGCCCGCGTCTTGACCTGTGTTTTTCAGCGGCAGATTGTCTGGATGTGCAGCCCGCAGGCAGTAATAAAGGCAGTGCTCTGGCGCTTCTCACTGCAGGTCTGGGGATCGATATGTCTGAATGCATGGCATTCGGCGATGCCATGAACGACAAGGAAATGCTGGAAAGTGTCGGGATGGGGCTGATTATGGGCAACGCTTTGCCGGTGCTGAAAGAACAGGCCTCTCATTTACAAATCATCGGACATTGCCGTAATCAGGCTGTGTCTCACTTTTTGCAACACTGGCTGCACACTCCACACCTCACCTATTCCCCCGAATATTAAGGTATTGCAGCAAGCCGGGTTCACTTTAACTGTCCCGGCTTTTTTCCCCTTCATCCTTCGAACTACAACTGCGTTAGCTGCATTCTTTCACCCGAATCACTTACTCTTGTAAGCTCATCGGGATTCATTCATTTGCTGCCTTGTTGTAGTTCGAATGATTTCGAGGATATTCAGTTGAGACCTTCCAGTTGTGCAGCGTAAACGGAAATATCCCCGATATTCTTCGCTACCCAGTTGTCATCAAAGTAGGTATTCAGATAACGTTCACCGCTGTCGCAAAGCAGGGTAACGATCGAGCCGGTTTCACCTTTCTCGCGCATTTGTTTTGCCAGTTGCAATGCCCCCCACATATTGGTTCCCGTCGAGCCGCCGACTTTTCTCCCCAGTACCTGTTCAAGCCAGCGAACGGTAGCAATGCTTGCAGCATCAGGTACTTGCATCATGCTGTCAATGACGTCGGGGATAAATGAGGGTTCGGCGCGCGGGCGGCCAATGCCTTCAATGCGGCTGCTGCATTGAGCGGTAACGCTGGCATCACGTTGCTGAAAGTAATCGTAAAAGACAGAGTTTTCCGGATCCACCACGACCAGTTCGGTATCGTGCCCCTGATAGCGGATGTAGCGGCCTAGCGTTGCGGACGTTCCGCCGGTACCCGCACTCATCACCAGATAACGCGGCACCGGATACGGTTCGCGGGACATCTGACGGAAAATGCTGTCTGCAATGTTGTTGTTTCCGCGCCAGTCGGTGGCCCGTTCTGCGTAGGTGAACTGATCCATATAATGGCCGTTCAGCTCTTTAGCGAGCTGCTCTGAGGCAGCATAAATCTGACCTGAGTTTTCGACAAAGTGGCAGCGACCACCATAAAACTCAATTTGCTGAATTTTGCGCGGGGCTGTACAGGCGGGCATTACGGCAATAAAGGGCAGGCCCAGCAGACGCGCGAAATAGGCTTCGGAGACAGCGGTACTGCCCGAAGACGCTTCAATAATCGGCGTATTTTCGCGGATCCAGCCATTGCACAGGCCATATAAAAACAATGAGCGTGCCAGACGATGTTTCAGGCTGCCGGAAGGATGCGTGCTTTCATCTTTGAGATACAACGAAATTCCAGGAAAGTCGTTCAGCGTGAGACGAATTAAATGTGTGTCGGCTGAACGTTGATAATCGGCGTCGATTTCTTTAATGGCGTGAGTGACCCAGGAATTGCGCATGTTGCAGGCTCATTTAAGTGTTTTGATGAGATAAAGAATAACGTAATCACCAGAGAAATAAGTTACTCTTTGACCCATGGATCATCTTATTTGGAGAAATACTTTCTCCTGGAGTGCGGTATGGTAGATAAAATTGACCTCAGGCTTTTATCGCTGCTACAGCGGGATTGCACCCTTTCTCTGAACGAGCTGGCTGAGGCCGTCAACCTCACCACCACCCCCTGCTGGAAAAGAATAAAGCGCCTTGAAGATGACGGGATTATTTGCGGAAAAGTGGCGTTACTTGACGCTGAGAAACTGGGACTTAGCCTGACAGCATTTGTGCTGATTAAGACCCAGCATCACAACAGTGAGTGGTATCAGCGATTTGTTCAGCAAGTCGAAGCGTTTCCAGAGGTGCTGGGTTTTTACCGGATGGCGGGCGAGTACGATTATTTGCTGCAAGTTCAGGTCTCCGATATGAAAAGCTACGATAACTTTTACAAGCGACTTGTGAATGGCATTCCAGGACTGAACGACGTGACCTCAAGTTTTGCGATGGAGCGCATAAAATCGACCACCGCATTGCCGATTTAATGCAAAAGTTGCAGTAAAAAGTTTCATCAGAAACCCCTGTTAACTCTGGTATCCTTGTCGGCCTGAAGAGAAAATTGGTCTTTCTGTCGCCGGTTTAACTCAATAAAATTATTATTATTTGTATGGAAAACACTGCGTGAGATTGTTTGCACAATTAGGCTGGTACTTCCGGCGTGAATGGCGCCGGTATTTGGGTGCCGTCGCCTTACTGGTCATTATCGCCGTTCTGCAATTACTGCCGCCAAAACTGGTGGGCGTAATTATCGATGGTGTTACGTCAAAACAAATGTCTTACGGCGTGCTTTTTGCGTGGCTTGGCCTGATGCTCGGCACGGCTGTTGTGGTGTATCTGCTGCGTTATGTCTGGCGCGTGCTGCTGTTCGGCGCGTCTTATCAGCTTGCTGTTGAACTACGACAGGATTTTTTCCGTCAGCTGAGCCGTCAGCATCCCGCTTTTTATCTGCGCCATCGCACCGGTGATTTGATTGCCCGAGCGACTAATGACGTCGACCGGGTGGTGTTCGCTGCGGGAGAGGGCGTATTGACGCTGGTCGATTCGCTGGTCATGGGGCTGGCGGTACTTATCGTTATGGCAACCCAGATCAGCTGGGAACTGACGTTATTGTCGCTGGTGCCGATGCCGGTAATGGCGATCATTATCAAGCGATATGGTGATCAACTTCATTCCCGTTTCAAAACCGCACAGGCGGCGTTTTCCTCGCTTAACGATCAGGCGCAGGAAAGCCTGACCAGTATCCGTATGATCAAAGCTTTTGGCCTGGAGAATCATCAGTCATCGCAGTTTGCTGATGTGGCTGCGGATACCGGTGCAAAAAATATGCGTGTCGCGCGTGTTGATGCCCGCTTTGATCCGACCATCTATGTCTCTATCGGTATGGCAAACCTGCTGGCCATCGGCGGCGGTAGCTGGATGGTAGTCAATGGCCACCTGACGCTGGGTGAACTCACCAGCTTTGTGATGTACCTTGGCCTGATGATCTGGCCGATGCTCGCGCTCGCCTGGATGTTTAACATTGTCGAACGTGGCAGCGCGGCTTACAGCCGTATCCGTAGCCTGTTACAGGAAGCCCCGGCTGTTGTTGATGGCACAACACCGTTACCGGCAGGCCGCGCGACGCTTGAGGCTCACATCAACGATTTCCATTATCCGGAAAATAGCCACGCTGCTTTAACGACCGTTACTTTTTCCCTGCAACCAGGGCAAATGCTGGGGTTATGCGGTCCGACAGGTTCCGGTAAAAGTACGCTGCTTTCACTCCTTCAGCGCCAGTTCGATGTCACTGACGGTGACGTGTCCTATCACGGGTTATCCCTTAAAGAAATCCAGCTTGATGACTGGCGTGCCCGGCTGGCAGTTGTCAGTCAGACGCCTTTCTTGTTCTCAGACACTGTCGCGCAGAACATTGCGCTCGGAAGGCCTGATGCCACGCAGGAAGAGATTGAAGAAGCCGCGCGTCTCGCCAGCGTTCATGATGACATTCTGCGATTGCCTCAGGGATATGAAACTGAAGTCGGCGAGCGCGGCGTCATGTTATCGGGTGGTCAGAAGCAGCGTATTTCGATTGCGCGCGCATTGCTCCTCAAAGCCGAAATTCTGATCCTGGATGATGCTTTATCCGCCGTTGATGGCCGGACGGAGCACCAGATTCTGCACAATCTGCGTCAGTGGGGAAATGACCGTACGGTGATCATCAGCGCACATCGTCTCTCTGCACTGACCGAAGCCAGTGAGATTCTGGTCTTCAGCCAGGGGAGTATTTCGCAGCGTGGCAATCATGACCAGCTTGCTGCCGAAGCCGGCTGGTACCGCGATATGTTCCGTTATCAGCAATTAGAAGCTGCGCTGGATGATGTGTCACAGGAAAAGGAGCCGGAACACCGTGGCTGAACCCAAAAAAATTAAAATTCAGAAGCTTTGGCCAACGCTAAAGCGCCTGTTGAAATACGGGAAACCTTACCGCAAGCCGTTGTCTTATGCGGTTCTGATGCTGTGGATTGCAGCGGCAGCGGAAGTGACCGGCCCTATATTAATCAGCTTCTTTATCGATCACTACGTGGCTAAAGGTGAAATGCCGTGGGGGAAAGTCAGTTTGCTCGCGCTGAGTTTTATCTTCCTGCAATTCCTGGCAGCAAGCCTGCACTATTTTCAGGCACTGTTGTTCAACCGTGCTGCGGTGGGTGTCGTCCAATGCCTGCGCACCGAAGTCATGGATGCGGCATTACGGCAACCGTTGAGCGCATTTGATACACAGCCTGTAGGTCAGCTGATTTCCCGCGTGACTAATGACACGGAAGTTATCCGTGATCTGTATGTGACCGTGGTATCGACAGTCTTACGCAGCATCGCCCTGATTGGTGCGATGCTGGTGGCGATGTTCAGCCTCGACTGGCGACTGGCATCGGTGGCAATTTGTATCTTCCCGGCCGTATTTGTCGTGATGGGGCTGTACCAGATTTACAGTACGCCGGTGGTGCGCAAAGTACGCGCTTATCTGGCGGATATTAATGATGGCTTCAATGAAGTCATCAACGGTATGAATGTGATTCAGCAATTCCGTCAGCAGAAAAGGTTTGGCGAACGACTTGCCCGCGCCAGCCAGTCGCACTACCTGGCCCGCATGCAAACGCTGCGACTGGAAGGATTTCTGTTGCGTCCTTTGCTCAGCTTATTCTCGTCGTTGATTTTATGCGGTCTGCTCATTCTCTTTGGATTCAGTGCCGAAGGTTCTGTGGGCGTTGGGGTTCTGTACGCCTTCATCAATTATCTCGGACGGCTCAACGAGCCTCTGATTGAACTGACCTCACAACAATCGATTATGCAGCAGGCAGTCGTTGCCGGTGAACGTATCTTTGATTTGATGGACAGGACGCAACAGCAATACGGGCCAGACGAAAAGTTGCTCACCCGCGGCGAGATTGACATCAAAGACGTCAGCTTTGCTTACCTCCCGGATAAATGGGTGCTGGAAAATATTTCCCTGCACGTGCCTTCGCGCGGTTTTGTGGCGTTGGTTGGACATACCGGCAGTGGTAAAAGTACGCTGGCAAATCTGCTGATGGGTTATTACCCGTTAAACAAAGGTGAGGTCAGGGTTGACGGACGTAACCTCGCCGACTTATCGCACACCAGCCTGCGCAAAGGTATTGCAATGGTTCAGCAGGATCCGGTGGTTCTGGCAGAATCCGTGTTCGCTAATGTCACGTTAGGCCGTGATATTGATGAAGCGCAGGTGTGGCACGCGCTGGACATTGTGCAGCTCTCACCGCTGGTACGCGAAATGCCCGAAGGTTTGAATACGCGTCTGGGAGAGCAGGGCAATAATCTTTCTGTCGGGCAGAAACAATTACTGGCGATGGCGCGCGTTTTGGTGCAGGCACCGGAAATTCTGATCCTTGACGAGGCAACGGCCAATATTGATTCCGGCACCGAGCAGGCTATTCAGCGTGCATTACGGGCTATCCGGCAGCAGACTACGCTTGTGGTTATCGCACATCGGCTTTCGACGATTGTGGATGCCGATAATATTTTGGTATTGCACCGTGGCCAGGCTGTTGAGCAGGGTAATCACTTGCAACTGCTGGCAGAAAAAGGCCGGTATTATCAGATGTATCAGTTGCAACTTGCCGGACAGCAATTGGCTTCTGCCGGACAGATTATGCCTGCAACAGAAAACGCATAATCTTTGCATCGGTGCCGTATCCCTGCGGCACCGGCTTTCTTCTTTCTCCGTTTTTCATTTCCTGTTTTTCTTTTCCCCGCACTGTATTCATGCAGGCAGAACCCTTTTTCAATTCGGGTGCACTAAAAAGCAGCGGTGAGCACTTAAATGGTGCGTGTGCTGCTGTGCTGCATATGGCATGACAACTGTGCGCCTGGTCACGATTATTCTGAAAATGCCGTATTACGCGGGAATTGCATGAATCTGCGCCCGATTTCAACTCTGGCACATCCTTTGCTTTATCCAATCCGTATCGGGCGCGAATCCTCTCGCGGCAAGCCCTTAATTCGAGGAGTGGCACAATGAAGCTGGTTACTGTGGTGATCAAACCTTTTAAGCTGGAAGACGTGCGTGAAGCGCTGTCTGCTGTTGGAATTCAGGGGCTGACCGTAACGGAAGTTAAAGGTTTTGGCCGTCAGAAAGGTCATGCCGAACTTTACCGTGGCGCGGAATACAGCGTGAACTTTCTGCCAAAAGTAAAAATCGACATTGCTATTGCAGACGATCAGCTTGATGAAGTGATCGATGTGATCAGCAAAGCGGCCTATACCGGCAAGATCGGTGATGGCAAAATTTTCGTTGCTGAATTGCAACGTGTTATCCGTATTCGTACTGGTGAAACCGACGAAGCAGCACTGTAATTTCAGGCTTTTATCTCTCATACCAATCGGTTTGAGATAAATCAGATTAGAAAAAACAGTTTTGAGAAACAGGGGTGGGTTAATAATGAAAAAACTTTTATCCATGATGGGGCTTGGTGCCGTGGCTTTGCTGCCTTCGCTTGCCATGGCAGCAGCGCCAGCAGCGGCAAACGGTGCTGATAACGCCTTTATGATGATTTGTACCGCGCTGGTATTGTTCATGACCGTACCGGGCGTGGCGTTGTTCTACGGTGGCTTACTGCGTTCTAAAAACGTTTTGTCCATGCTGACTCAGGTTATTGTCACCTTTGCTCTGGTCTGCGTGTTGTGGATCCTCTACGGCTACAGTCTGGCCTTCAGCGAAGGTAACGCGTTCTTCGGTGGTTTCAGTAACGTCATGATGAAAGGCATCGGCCTGGACTCCGTGACAGGCACCTTCTCCCAGATGATCCACGTTGCTTTCCAGTGCTCATTTGCCTGTATCACTGTGGCGCTGATCGTGGGCGGTATCGCTGAACGTGTACGTTTCTCAGCGGTTCTGATTTTCACTGTGATCTGGCTGACTTTCTCTTACATCCCGATGGCTCACATGGTGTGGGCAGGCGGTTTCCTGGCTGCTGATGGTGCGCTGGACTTTGCCGGTGGTACCGTTGTTCACATCAACGCCGCTATCGCAGGTCTGGTGGGGGCTTATCTGCTGGGTAAACGTGCCGGTTTCGGTAAAGAAGCTTTCAAACCACACAACCTGCCAATGGTCTTCACTGGTGCATCAATCCTGTATGTGGGTTGGTTCGGCTTCAACGCAGGTTCTGCAAGTGCAGCAAGCCCTGTTGCCGCGTTGGCTTTCCTGAACACGGTGATTGCAACGGCTGGTGCAATCCTGTCCTGGACACTGGTTGAATGGATGGTGCGTGGTAAACCTTCACTGCTTGGCGCAAGCTCCGGTGCTATCGCAGGTCTGGTCGCTATCACACCTGCATGTGGTACGGTCGGCGTGGGTGGTGCTCTCATCATCGGTCTCGTAGGCGGTATCACTGGCCTGTGGGGTGTGGTTACCCTGAAAAAATGGCTGCGTGTTGATGACACCTGTGACGTGTTCGGTGTTCATGGTGTGTGCGGTATCGTAGGTTGTCTGCTGACTGGCGTATTCACTTCCAGCTCACTCGGCGGCGTAGGTTATGCAGAAGGTGTGACCATGGGCCATCAGGTTTGGGTTCAGTTCTTCAGCGTGTGCGTGACATTGGTCTGGTCTGGTGTTGTTGCTTTCATCGGTTACAAAGTGGCGGACATGATCGTAGGTCTGCGTGTTCCTGAAGAACAAGAACGCGAAGGGCTGGATGTTAATAGCCACGGCGAAAACGCTTACAACCAATAATGAGATTTCAGAGAAAGTAGTGCGCTAACTCTCTCATTAATGAGTTAAAAATAATAAAATAATGATGATATGCAAAAGGGGCGATAATGATATCGCCCCTTTTTAATGCGCCATTTTTACAGGGCGCTCTTTAATGATGATTATTCAGGCTTTCGCTGACGAATAACCCCTTCCTGTACCGTGGAGGCGACCAGCACGCCATCGCGGGTATAAAACTGTCCACGCACAAAACCACGCGCACCGGATGCAGAGGTACTTTCGACGGCATACAGCAACCAGTCATCCATGCGGAACGGGCGGTGGAACCACATCGAATGGTCGATGGTCGCGACCTGCATTCCCGGTTCAAGGAAGCCAATGCCATGGGGTTGCAGCGCCGTAGGCAGGAAATTGAAGTCAGACGCATAGCCCAGTAAATACTGATGAATTCGCAAATCATCTGGCATTTCACCGTTGGCCCTGAACCACACTGCACGGTTCGGCTCTTCGACACTCCCTTTCATCGGGTTATGAAACTTCACCGGACGCATTTCAATAGGCTTATGACCAATAAATTTTTCGCGGAATTTTTCCGGTATCAGATGCGCCAGATTTTTAGCAATATCTGATTCTGATACCAGTGTTTCCGGCGGCGGCACATCCGGCATGGTGTTCTGATGCTCAAAACCACTTTCCTGGCTTTGGAACGACGCCGTCATATAGAAAATCGGCTTGCCATGCTGCACCGCTTTTACGCGGCGGGCGCTGAAACTGTTGCCATCGCGCAGGATTTCCACGTCATAGATAATCGGCTTGCTGCTGTCACCCGGGCGCAAAAAGTAGCTGTGGAAAGAATGGATACCACGTTCCGCCGGGACAGTCTGTTTGGCGGCATATAATGCCTGGCCTACGACCTGACCGCCAAAGACCTGACGTAAACCCAAGTCTTCACTTTGACCACGAAACAGCCCTTCTTCAATTTTTTCCAGATCAAGCAGATCCAGCAGATTTTTTAATGCCTGACTCATAGTGGCCTCATGAAAGTTACCGGAGAAATCGACCTAAGTTGTTCGGGGTAATGCAGGCAGGAATTTTCTGAAATACGCCTTAACCGACAGGTCTAACCTGTTAATCATAGTGGATCTTACGTTTTGTCAGAAGATCTGTTTGGCCGCTGACAGGAAAACCTCAGACTTTTGTGCCATGATTAGTAGGTAAGCTGGTTAAAGTCACTAAATTCATCGTCGGCGTTTATTACAGCTTGTCGACAAGCGACTAATAAAAAAGGGAGTACGATCAATGAAACTTTGGCAGATAGTAGGTGGAACCGCGCTGTCTCTGACTCTTGCCGGGTGCGCACAGCATCATGAGGCACCAGCGCAGCAACCTCCTGTGAATACGGCGGCTAGCCCGGACACCGGACCTGCGATCACTGGCCCGAATGTATCGGGTAGCGTGTTTATCAATCAGCGTGTAGCCTTGCCACCGGATGCTGTCCTGACGGTGACATTGTCTGATGCTTCGGTGGCGGATGCGCCATCCCGCGTGATTTCGCAAAAGGTGGCGAGAACTCAGGGTAAACAGGCACCGTTTACCTTCATCCTGCCGTATAACCCGCAGGAAATTGCCCCTAACGCGCGTATTCTGCTGAGTGCGGCGGTAACCATCAATGGTCAGATGACCTTCATCACTGACTCCATTAAAGAAGTGATTAATCACGGTCAGGGTACACGTGCCGATCTGCAACTTGTCCCGGTTGTCGCCGTCCCTGTAGCGACCAAACCCAGTGCCCTGGGACCAATGACTAACCCGTCAAATCCAGGACTGGGCACTTCGCCTGCACCGGTTAGTATGGTACCTGCACAACCAACGACCTATTAATTCATCACTTATGATGGCTAAGCACCGCTCTTGCGGTGCTTTTTTATGTGCGTTTTGAAGGCAGGCATTCACCATTTCCAGCCGTATTTCTCTAAATCGATTTTGCCTTTCTTAAACGTGATGCCCTCGGCCAGCAGTGCCTGACGCTGACGTTTAAAGTCTTCGCCCTGCAAAGAGATTTCACCGTGCCGGTTTATCACCCGGTGCCAGGGAAGAGTGCTGCCTTCCGGCAATTTCTTGAGTACCCCCCCGACCTGACGTGCCGCGCGGGGTGAACCGGCCAGTTGCGCGACGTTCCCGTAAGTTGTGACCTGCCCGACCGGGATGGCGGCGATAATCTGAAATACGCGCTGGCGAAAGTTATCGGGTTCCGACATGACATCCTCCTCAGTGATTTGCGCCAGTATGACGCAAAAATTAAGGTTTTGTAGGCTCTGATTCAGGCGTATTGTTTAAGAAAACAACGGTTGTCGGCAGTTAACTTGCTTTTGTTTCGGCCATCACAGATAATGCCCACCGCTTCGATTCTCTTAGCAGAGAAATGAAGCTGACAACGTCAATGGGGGCCCTGTTGGTTCTCCCGCAACGCTAACTTGTCAACTTGGTCAGGTCCGGAAGGAAGCAGCCATGGCAGGTGTCGTGTGTGCCGGGATGTAGCTGGCAGGGCCTCCACCATTTCAGGCCTCCGGAATTATCTCTTCTCTTTGATTTCCTCCTAAAAATATCTTCAAAGCCAGGCTGCGCCCATAAAAAAGGGCACGTTTTCACGCGCCCTCTGTTAATCCGCAAGTTTCAGTGATGAACCAGCGTCGCAAAATAATACACCAGCGGGATTGCCAGAATATAAAGGCCTACAGGCACTTCACGTGCTTTTCCTGCGACCACTTTAATGATGACGTAAAACAGCAGGCCGCCGGCGATACCGGTGCCGAAGCTGTTGGAAATCAGCGTAATCATTACCATCATCAGTACCGGCAGCGCGTCGGTAAAATTCGCTAAGTCCACTTTTCGCAAATTACTGAACATGTTCAGGCCAATCAGAATCAGTGCCGGTGCGGTCGCCTCTTTCGGGATCATCAGCGCAATCGGAGTAAATAACAGCATCAGCAGAAACATGACTGCAGCGGTAAGTGCCGTCAGGCCAGTTTTCCCGCCTGCTTCAGCGGCGGCAGAGGATTCGATCAATGCTGTAGCTGCAGGAATACCGACGATCGGGCCCAGCGCTGCTGCAATGGAATCCACCATGAAAGGCCGGTTGATATTTTTCATATTGCCGTGTTCATCGAGCAATCCAGCCTCACCACCGACAGCCAGTGTGGTGCCCATCGTAGAGAAGAACTCCGAGGCGAAGAAGATAAACAGGAATGGCAGAAAGGCGATGTTGATAGCACCGATAAGATCGACTTTGCCCAATAACGGAGCAACCGAGTGAGGCAGCGAGATCCATTGCTCAGGTAAATGCGTTACGCCAAACGGTATACCCGCCACCGTCGCCAGCAAAATGGCCCATAAAATGGCACCCGGTACTTTACGAGCCTGTAACCCCACGGCGACCAGCAGACCAAGAAGCGCAATTAACGCACCCGGCGCAGTAAAATCTCCCAGAGCCAGCGCATGTGTTTTGGTATTTGCCATTACCAGCCCGGCATTGCGGAAGCCGAGCAGGGCGACAAAAATGCCAATAGAAGCGGTCAGCCCAAGCTTGATCGACTGCGGAACAGAACGGGTGACTACTTCGCGTAAGCCAAACACTGTCATCACGAAAAATAAAATCCCCGACCAGCATGCAATCCCCAGCGCGACGGGCCAGGTAACTCCGTCGCCCGCCAGCGTAATACCGACCAGTACCGAGCCGCCAATGCCAGGCCCGACCATAAAGGGCAGGTTGGCGTAAAAAGCCATCAGCAGAGAGCCCAGTACAAATACCAGGATCACGCCGGTGGTGGCTGCGCCTTTATCTATACCACTGACGGCCAGTAAACCCGGGATCACCACCAGTAAATACGCTGCCGCCAGAAACCCGGTGATGCCAGCCAGACATTCCGTTTTAATCTTGGTCTGGCGCTGGTGCAGATGGAAGCGGCGTTGTAACCAGCTTTCGTCTGCTGAGACGGTAACATTTTTCACAGAACTTTCGGACATGCTTAAATTCCCCTGAAAATAATTTTTATAATGTTGTGTTTGCTATCTTTTTACGTCTGGTGGTTTTGAGAATGCTTCAGATTTCTTCTGGCCAGATTTCCAGAACCGGGTTGACGATTTCCCGTGAACCGCCATCTGTCAGCCCTAAATCAGTCAGATGTGGGCCTGCATTACAGGCTAAGCACGTTCCTTCGATAGCTTTGAAAACGCGATAAGGCGGTTCCCAGTCTGCGACCTGTGCACTGAGGTCGCGCAGGTTTTTAAACTGCTTCGCCAGTTCCGTGGCCGGTAAATCAGACAGCATTCCGGCAATCGGCATATCGATATTGGCCAGCAACTTGCCATGCTGGCTCAACGCCATACCGCCGCCGCTGGCGATCAGCTGATTGGCCGCTATCATCATGTCGACAGGATCCCGGCCGATAATCACCAGATTATGGGCGTCGTGAGAGTAAGAGGTCGCAATGGCACCGCGCAATGCTCCCCAGCCTTCAAGTAATGCCATTTTCGGTGTGGCGTCGTGGCGGCCATGGCGGTGCTGAACCCAAATCAGGCTGAAGCCGTCGGGTATCTGTACGGCACCATCCCGCACATTCACGGTTACTTCACTCCATTGTGTAAAGCGTGCGCCTTTAATATTGCGCAGACGCGCTTTGCCGTTGTTCAGCCCCGGAATTTTTAGCCTGAAATCAGCGGCGTTCAGCGGCGTTAAGCGCATGGTGTCTCGTGGTGGAACCACTCCGCGCGCGGCGGCAGGGGTAAACAGCAGCTTGCCTTGCTGAGCTACACAGGTTCCGCCGACATATACTGCACGCGGAAGAAGATTTTCCAGCGAGTCAAACGCGATAAGATCAGCCGTGCGGCCTGCGGCAATCAGCCCTAAATCAGAACGTTGCATGCGAATAGCGGCATTCAACGTCGCCATGCGTAGTACATCTTCTGCACGTAATCCGTAGGAAATCAGGAGCTTGATTAAGGCGATCAGCCCGCCTTTTTCCAGCAGATGATCGGGCGGTACGTCGTCAGTACACAATGTTATTTGTGATGAAAGATGGGGAAGTGCGAGCAAAGCGGCTGCGATATCGGGCAGAAGATAAGGATGTGAGCCGCGAATTTGCAGCGTCAGACCGGCACGCAGCTTTTCCAGGGCATCATCAGCCGAGGTCAGTTCGTGATCTGACGTCACACCTGCGGCAAGATACGCCTGCAATTGTTCATCTTTAAGGCCGCGTGCGTGGCCTTCAATCAGCTTTCCGCTGTTTAGTCCGGCTTCGAGGATTTCCAGCATTCGCCCGCTGCCATTGAGCACGCCATGCATATCCATCACTTCGGCGACACCTGCAATTTCCGGCCAGCTAAGCATTGTCTGCATTTCCTGGCCTGTGAAATCCGCACCGGACATCTCTAAGCCCGGTGTTGACGGCACGCTGGAAGGCGCAGCGCATATCACGCGTAATGGCAGATTACGGCTGGACTGGATGGCGTACTGCACCCCGGCAACGCCCAGCACATTCGCCAGTTCATGCGGATCCCAAAACACCGTTGTTGTGCCCTGAGCGACGACGATTTCGGCGTATTTTTCGGGTGGCAAATGCGAGCTTTCGATGTGAACGTGCGTGTCGATAAGGCCGGGAGAGAGGTAATTTCCTGATAAATCATCAACGTTTTCAGTCTGCGTGAATTTCCCGCGTGAATGAACGCTGGCAATCATATTGCCGGTGATGCCGACATCGGCTTCGCGAATTTCCCCTGTGACCATGTCGATGACACGGGCATTAATCAGCAGACGGTCGAAAGGGATGTTCCCCAGTGCTGCGTTTATAGCCCGCTGGCGCAGGGGCTGGGAGGTGATGCCGTCGGTCATATCAGTGTCCGGATTTAAACAATGGTGAGGCTAATGTAGGGAGCAGGGGGGGCTTTGCACAGATGAATTATTTTATCCGTTTATAAGATACGGTTATGCTGAGCAAACGTTTTCTATTTTTCGCGGAATAGCTGCTCATATGTCTGAACCCTGGCGCCGGTTACCTGCCCTTTCCCTCAAGCAAATTCAATACTTTGTGACGCTGGCACAACTGCGCAGTTTCACCGATACGGCGAATCGTCTGGCGATCAGTCAGCCCGCGCTGAGTAGCGCGCTTCGACAAATTGAATCGGTATTAGGGGGCAAACTACTCAACCGGACGGCACAAGGTGTGAGTCTGACTGAACAGGGTGAGGCTGTTCTGCCATATGCAGAACGTTTATTGAATACCGCGCTTAGTGTTTTCGATGATATGCAGCAAATTATGCGTCAGGGCGGGGATGGCACATTACGCATTGGATTAGTACCTTCGGTGAGTACATTGTTATTTCCGGCCGTTCCACAATTACTGGCGGAATATTTCCCTGATATGCGTGTGGAATTTCATGACCTGACAAACGATGCATTATTACTGGAACTGGAGAAGGGATCAGTGGATTTTGGTATCGGTGCAACAGACAGTACAGTGCCGGAATCCATAGCTGTTTATCCACTGCTGGAAGATCCTTTTGTGGCGGTTATCAGACGCGACGATCCGCTTTCTCAGGATCACAATATTCCCTGGCGACAACTGCTGAAAAGAGATATTGCCTTGTTCTCAAAGGGGAATGTTAGCAGGCTGGTGACATCACTGAGTGAGAGTCATCGTTTGAATTTACGGGTGAGTTATCGCGTAGATTTTCAGGAGACGTTATATGGACTGGTGCGTTCGCGTCTGGCATTAGCAATATTACCAGAGTTATATACTGCAACACTTAACGATAATGAATTAACAGTGATTCACTTGCAGCAGCCCACATTAAGCAGAACAGTGGCGATGATGCGCAAACCCGCACCATTGCGTTCACCGAAAACGGAACAATGTTTTCAGTTTCTGTTGCAAACATTTCATCGGCAGATCAAAGAGAAAGTAGAAAAACTTAACTCAAAGATATAGTTAAATAATATTAACGATAATATGGTTAAATATTAACCAGCCAGACCGGGGGATATTCCGGCCTGGCTTTATAGATCAGCGTACAAATTTCCACACTGATACCGGGATTTTATCGTACAACTTGTTCATCGTTAGCTCCGCTAAACGATGGTCAGCTGCCGAGTAAAACAATTCCAGCTCGTCGTCGGAAAGTTCGTACTTATTTTTTTCAATAACACGTTCAAGTGTATCGATAGTGGTGCATTTTCGTAAACGCATCAAATAGTCGATTTTGTTCATCTTAGCCTTTTGATTTTTATCTGATGACTGCATATAAATTATTACTCAAGTCTTCATTAGGGTACAGATGTAGTCCCCTGAGAACATTCTGAATAACCGCTTCTTGGTCTTTTGCCATTGGCGTAAATCAGAATCGTTAATTCCATAATTACTGAACAGCGTGTAGGTATCATCCAGATACTCTTCAACCAGATCACTTAAATGGTTATCGTCTGGATACTTAATTTTAAAACTCATCACAAAGGATGCAATGTGCTCAATCAGTTCATTGAGCTGCAAGTTAACAGCCGAAGTCGGATCGTTAACCCAACCATGATGACTGTCACCCAGTGTCGCAATCCCTTCATCATACAGCATTTCATTCAGGTAGCGTAACTGAGCGATATCGTGCCGCTTAGGCGAGTACTCATCCATATCATCCCCTCCGTAATGGTTTATTCGGTGTTGATAACACTCTGTGAGTAAACAACAAAACTTAATGGCTTACAGGAAACGGCTCTCACTAAAACGCTATGAACTGGCTTAAACATCAAAGACAATCACAATGAACAGTGTTCGGGATGAGGTTTAAAGGATTTAATATACAGCCGGTATTTTAAATATAATTCATTTTTAGAAAGCTGTGCAAACGTATTACTCAAACTTACAATTCTTCAGCCGTTGAGCCTTTGAAGGACTCAATAATATCAAACTCCAATCCGTCAGGTTTAACCCAGAATCTGACACTTTGCTTCGTTAACTCATCAGCATTAATGTCCAGACAACCATTGAAAATCGTCCATTTGAACTGGTAAGTCATTGAATAATAGTTTTTGCCAATTTGTGTTATTGACACGATCTGCAAAGAATTTGTTTCATAACGTGCATTTTCTGAAAAATAAGTTAAATCTCCAATTAAGGACTCTTCAATTTCAGACAAAGCAGGTTCAATAATCTGTTGTAACTCATCAACCGTAAGAATATTCCCATTAATATCACAATGGATCAATTTCTTCAAAGGCATTTACCTCTTAAGCACATATCCCTTCATTATCGCATATTTTCATCAGGATGTGTTTTGGGCAGAGAAAAAAATTTCCAAACCAAAATTCCATAACTTTTTGATTGTAGTGCAAATTACAACTCATTCATCAATTTTTACTCTTTTTTAACAGTTAAGATCCGTGTTCTCTCAAAAACGGCCTGCTATCCCTTCTGCCGTAAAAAACTGAAACAGTTCATGTATTGATACTCATACCCTATTGTGATGTTATATTATAACTTTTTGGAGGGGGTATGACAAAAACACTCTTTACACTTTCTTCGCCGGTACGCTGCGTCGCTGTACTGGCTGTGCTCGCTTTGTTATGGGCAGCTATTTACTGGGCAATTTCACTACCATGATTTTTGTTAATGACCTCGAAGTGGGGTATGACCGTCAGGCGGTGGCCATGCCCCTTAACGGACAGTTTTGTCCGGGTTCCCTGACAGCTGTCATTGGTGCCAACGGTGCCGGGAAATCCACCTTTCTCAAAACATTAGCCGGTTTGCAGCAGGCTGTGGCAGGGAATATAACTTTCACGGGCGGGAAACGCCCCCGACTGGCGTATTTGCCACAGCAGGCTGAGCTGGATCGCAGTTTCCCTATCAGCGTGTTTGATCTGGTCGCGATGGGATGCTGGCCGCAAAGCGGGTTATTCGGTGGCATAAACCAACAGTCTGCGATAGCCGTCGATAAGGCGCTGGAGACGGTGGGGATGACGGAAATGTCGCATCTGCCCGTAGGATCGCTTTCTGGCGGGCAATTGCAACGTACGCTGTTTGCCCGCTTACTGGTGCAACAGGCACCCCTCATTATGCTTGATGAACCGTTCACAGGTATCGACACTCAAACCATCGATTTACTGTTAAAAGTCATCGCGCAATGGCATCAGGAAGGAAAAACTGTCATCGCGGTTTTGCATGATATTTCGATGGTTGCACGACACTTTCCGCACGTGCTTTACCTCAGTGGACAGCAGAATTTATGGGGAAGCGCACAGGATGTCCTCGGGCATTTTCCTCATCAGGCGCATGCCTGCATTTCGACAGAACCTTTCTCCCTGACGACGGGAGTCGCAAATTCATGATGCTTTTTCATCTGCTTGCCGATCCTTTCATTGAATTCGGTTTCATGCGGCGCGCTTTGATTGCCTGCATCGCATTATCAATCAGCGCCACGCCATTGGGCGTTTTCCTGTTATTACGCCGGATGAGTCTGGTGGGTGATGCACTTTCGCATGCTGTTTTACCCGGCGCAGCGATTGGCTATCTGATCTCGGGGATGTCGCTGGTCGCCATGGGGATTGGTGGTTTTATCGCAGGCCTGGCTGTTGCGATGCTGTCCGGGCTGGTGAGTCGTCGTACACAATTGAAAGAAGACGCCAGTTTCGCCGGTTTCTATCTTGGCTCTCTGGCACTTGGGGTCACGCTGGTTTCCCTGCGCGGTTCGAGCGTGGATCTTTTACATGTGCTGTTTGGCTCAATTCTTGCCATCGATTCCTCCGCCATGATTATGGTCGGTATTATCGCCAGTCTTTCTTTACTGGTCTTGGCATGCATTTACCGTGCACTGGTCATTGAGTCATTTGATTCGCTATTTCTGCGCGTCAGCGCCGGAAAATGGCTGGCAGCGATCCATGGAATGTTTCTGGCGCTGGTGGTGATCAATCTGGTGGCGGGTTTCCAGATCCTCGGCACTCTGATGTCTGTCGGGCTGATGATGTTGCCTGCCGCCAGTGCCCGTTTCTGGGCTCGCGACCTGCCTCATACCTTACTGAGCGCGATGATTATTGGTGTGATTGCCAGCGTTGTAGGACTCATCTGGTCTTATTATGCTTCGTTGCCCGCCGGGCCCGCGATAGTGCTGAGTGCGACAGTGATCTTCTTCATTTCGGTTTTATTCGGAAAGCGGGGCGGCATGTTAACCGCCTCGCGAAGTTAAGCAGCAATACGTTAATAAGCAGTACCACAATTAAGGGGACATGATGAAATTATTACCTGTATCACTCGCAGTAGCTGCCCTGCTGTCGAGTCCGCTGGCGATGGCTAAAACCGTCAATGCGGTAGCCAGCTTTTCAATTCTTGGAGATATCGTTCAGGAAGTGGGGGGGGAGCATGTGAAAGTCACGACGTTAGTCGGACCGGACGGTGACCCGCATAGCTTCGAACCTTCACCTAAAGACAGCAAAGCCATCAATGCGTCTGATGTTGTCTTTGTCAGCGGTCTGGGCCTGGAAGGGTGGATCGATCGCCTGGTGACTGCATCGGGTTATAAAGGTCATCTGGTAACAGCATCGGAAGGCGTAAATTCCCGCAAAATGGAAGAAGACGGTAAGCAAATCACCGATCCTCACGCATGGAACAGTATGGCGAATGGCGTGATTTATGCCACTAACGTGATGAATGCGCTGATCAAAGTGGATCCAGAAGATGCGGATTATTTCCGTCAGCGCGGCACTGCTTATATTGAACAATTGCAAAAGCTGGATGCGTGGGCAAAAACTGAATTTACCGGTATCCCACAGTCGAAACGTAAAGTGCTGACCAGCCATGATGCCTTCGGCTATTTTGGTCAGGAATATCACGTCAGCTTTATGGCGCCCGTTGGTTTTTCTACGGAAGCTGAAGCAAGTGCCAGTGGTGTGGCTTCTCTGATTAAGCAGATTAAAGCAGAGAAGGTGAAAACTTACTTCATCGAAAATCAGACCGACCCGCGTCTGGTTAAACAGATAGCAGCAGCCAGCGGTGCTGAGCCAGGGGGGGAGTTGTACCCTGAAGCATTGTCCGGCCCGAAAGGACCAGCGACAACTTACGTGAAAGCGTTTAAGCATAACGTTGAGACGATTGTCGCCAGCATGAAATAAGATCTTCGCTCCTCACGGCTATGCTGTGGGGAGCTTTACATCATGTCTTAGCATAAGAAAAAGCCCTGTCGGGCAAGCGACGGGGCTTTTGTTTTTAGTACAGAAGGAATGAGAAGACGAGGTGTTAACGCTTTTTCTTCTTACCTTGTACGGCTTTAAAACGTGGATTGCTTTTGCAAATCACATAAACCCTGCCTTTGCGGCGGACTACGCGGCAATCCGGATGACGATTTTTCGCTGAACGTAATGAACTCAGAACCTGCATAACGATTTCCCTGATGTCATTTATTTCTTACCGAGGAAGCTGCCGAAGCGTTGGTTAAAGCGCGCGGTACTGCCTTCTTTGGAATACTCTTTCTGCTTACCGGTGTAGTAAGGGTGAGAGGCTGAAGACACTTCAATGCTGATATACGGGTAGGTAGCCCCTTCCAGTTCAATGGTGCGGTCCGTCGAGATAGTCGAGCCAACTTTGAAGTATTCGTCAGCACTGGTGTCGTGAAAAACCACGGTGCGGTACGCAGGATGGATAGTGGGTTTCATAATGCCTCTAAGTGTTATGTTATACTATAACATTAATTATGCACTCATCCTTTTTCCGGTTCAAGTCTCAGGCGAAAAAAAAGGCCGCATAAGCGGCCTTTCGTTTAGATGGGAGATCCGGTTACAGCGTCGGATGCTCTACTTTGTGCGTATGTTCGATATCCTCGTTCTTCTTACCAAAGCGGCGACGAACCACCACGAAGAAGACCGGAACAAAGAAGATCGCCAGCAGGGTCGCCGTGATCATCCCGCCCATTACGCCGGTACCTACAGCGTTCTGTGAGCCGGAACCTGCACCGGAACTGATAACCAGCGGCATAACACCAAGGATGAACGCCAGCGATGTCATCAGGATCGGGCGCAGACGCATACGAACCGCTTCAAGCGTTGATTCGATAAGACCTTTGCCTTCTTTATCCATCAGGTCTTTGGCGAATTCAACAATCAATATGGCGTTCTTCGCAGACAGCCCGATAGTGGTCAGCAGACCCACCTGGAAGTATACGTCGTTGCTCAAACCGCGCATCGTAGCTGCAATAAGTGCACCGACAACACCGAGCGGAACCACCAGCATAACCGAGAACGGTATTGACCAGCTTTCGTACAACGCTGCCAGACACAGGAAGACGACGATCAGGGAGATAGCGTACAAGGCCGGAGCCTGGTTACCTGACAAACGTTCCTGATAAGACAGGCCAGTCCAGTCATAGCCGATACCGTTTGGCAGTTTAGAAGCCAGAGACTCCATCATCGCCATGGCAGCACCCGAACTTTTACCCGGAGCTGGCTGACCCAGAATTTCCATTGATGGCAGGCCGTTATAACGTTCCAGACGCGGTGAGCCGTATTCCCATTTCGCACTTGAGAACGCGGAGAACGGCACCATCTGGCCTGCGCTGCCACGGACATACAGATTGTTGATGTCTGATGGCAACATACGGTATTTATTTTCAGCCTGAACGTACACTTTCTTCACACGACCACGATCGATGAAGTCGTTGACGTAGCTACCACCAACCGAGGCACCCAATGTGGTGTTGATGTCGGAAATTGAAACGCCAAGTGCCGTTGCTTTTTCCTGATCAATCTCGATTTTGTACTGTGGTGTATCTTCCAGACCGTTCGGACGAACCTGAGTCAGCAAGTCAGGATGTTGAGCCACCATGCCCAGCAACTGGTTACGTGCTTGTGTCAGTTTGTCATGCCCAAGGTTAGCCTGGTCAATCAGCTGGAAGTCGAAGCCTGTCGCCGTACCCAACTCAACAATCGCGGGTAAGTTGAACGGGAACACCAGTGCATCTTTAATGGTACTGAACGCACCCATTGCACGGCCTGCAATCGCAGGAACCTTGTTTTCAGCGCCGCTACGCTCAGACCAGTCTTTCAGACTGACGAACGCGATACCGGTATTCTGACCACGACCTGCGAAGCCAAAGCCGTTAACCGTAAACACCGAGTTCACGTTCGCTTTTTCTTTGTTCAGATAGTAATCGGTAACTTCATCGAGCACTTTCTGCGTACGTTCCTGGGTTGCACCTGCTGGCAACTGCGCCATGGTCAGGAATACACCCTGGTCTTCTTCCGGCAGGAAGGAGGTTGGCAGGCGGATAAACAGGAATGCCATGCCGACAACGATCAACAGATAAATCACCAGATAACGACCGGTGCTGCGCAGAATGTTGCCTACGCTGTCGGTGTAGTGGTGCGTACTTTGCTCGAATTTCTTGTTAAACCAGCCGAAGAAACCTTTCTTCTCGTGATGCTCGCCTTTGGCAACCGGCTTAAGCATGGTCGCACAAAGCGCAGGCGTCAGGATCATCGCCACCAGAACCGACAGCACCATGGCAGAAACGATGGTGATGGAGAACTGACGGTAGATAACACCGGTTGAACCGCCGAAGAAGGCCATCGGGATGAATACTGCGGACAGCACCATCGCGATACCGACCAATGCACCCTGGATCTGCTCCATGGATTTTTTGGTGGCTTCTTTAGGCGGCAGCCCTTCTTCGACCATGACGCGTTCGACGTTCTCGACGACGACGATGGCGTCATCGACGAGCAAGCCTATCGCGAGCACCATCCCGAACATCGTCAGGGTGTTTATCGAATAACCGAATGCCGCCAGGATTGCAAAGGTGCCCAGCAAGACCACAGGAACCGCGATCGTTGGGATCAGGGTTGCGCGGAAGTTTTGCAGGAACAGGAACATCACCAGGAATACCAGGACGATGGCCTCGAACAGCGTTTTACCGACTTCTTTAATCGAGATTTTTACGAACGGCGTAGTGTCGTATGGGTAAACAACTTCTAAGCCAGCCGGGAAGAACGGTTCAAGTTTAGCCAGCGTGGCTTTTACAGACGCTGCGGTGTTCAGGGCGTTCGCACCCGTTGCCAGTTTGATACCCAAACCTGACGCAGGTTGTCCGTTAAAACGGGCAATAACGTCGTAGTTTTCACCACCGAGTTCGATTTTAGCCACATCTTTCAGGCGAACCTGAGAACCATCCTGATTCACTTTCAGAATGATTTTGCCGAATTCATCCGGTGACTTCAGACGGGTCTGGGCCACGATAGAGGAGTTCAACTGCTGGCCCGGAACCGGTGGCGTACCACCCAACTGACCGGCTGCAATCTGGTTGTTCTGAACTTTGATGGCGTTAATCACGTCCACCGGCGTCAGCTGGAAGTTGTTCAGTTTGTTCGGATCCATCCAGATACGCATCGCGTACTGAGCACCAAACAGCTGAACGTCACCCACACCGGCGGTACGGCTGATAGGATCCTTGACGTTGGAACCGACGTAGTCGGCGATGTCATCCTGAGTCATTGAACCATTGTTGGAAATAAAACCGGCCACCATCAGGAAGCTGCTGCTCGATTTCTCAACGGAGATACCCTGTTGCTGAACTTCCTGCGGCAGCAACGGCGTTGCGAGCTGCAGTTTGTTCTGAACCTGTACCTGTGCGATATCCGCGTCAGTACCTGAAGCAAAGGTCAGGGTAATCTGAACAGTACCGGATGAATCACTGGTCGACGACATGTACATCATGTTGTCGATACCGTTCATGTTCTGTTCAATAACCTGAGTAACGGTATCCTGTACCGTCTGCGCATCCGCGCCCGGATAGGTTGCGGTCAGCTGTATAGCCGGTGGCGCAACGGTTGGATACTGCGCAATTGGCAATTTAAGAATTGCCAATCCCCCCGCCAACATGATTATGATGGCGATCACCCATGCAAAGATGGGACGATCTATAAAAAACTTAGCCATGAATTACCGGCTCCTATTAAGACTTCGTCGCTGTAGCGGGCGCTGCTGCGTTTTGATCGACTTCCTGTGCAGTAACCTGTACGCCTGGCTTAATTTTTTGCAGTCCTGTCACGATAACTTTATCGCCACTTTTTAAACCGTCGGTAACAACCCATTTGTCGCCAATAGCTTGTGTTGTGGTCACAGTACGAAGTTCAACTTTATTGTCAGCGCCGATAACCATCGCTGTTGCATCACCACGTGGGTTACGGGTGATACCTTGCTGCGGAACCAGCAGTGCGTTGTTGTTAACACCTTCATCAAGACGTGCGCGCACAAACATACCCGGCAGCAGGGAATCATTTGGATTCGGGAAGATGGCTCGTAAAGTAATGGAACCGGTGGTTTCATCAACAGTCACATCAGAGAATTCTAATGTACCCGGCTGTGAATATTCTTTACCGTTATCCATCAGCAGTTTGACTTGCGCTTTACCGTCAGCCTGTTTCAGTGAACCGTCAGCCAGTTCCTGTTTCAGACGCAGGAAATCATTGCTGGACTGTGTTACGTCAACGTAGATAGGGTCGAGCTGTTGCACGGTTGCCAGCGCAGTGGCCTGGCCGTTAGACACCAGCGCACCTTCTGTCACAGACGATTTACCGATACGTCCGCTGATCGGGGAGGTCACTTTGGTGTAAGCGAGATTGATGCGTGCAGACTCAACGGCTGCTTTCGCACTGACTACTGCAGCATCAGCCTGTGCCGCAGTTGCGACAGCCGTATCGTAATCTTGCTTGCTGATGTAACTGGTACCGAGCAGAGGCTTGTAACGTGTCACGGTAAGACGGGAAATTTGTGCATTCGCCTGAGCTTTTACCAGATCGCCTTTAGCGCTGTCATACGCGGCCTGATAAGTGGCAGGATCAATTTGATATAAGGAGGTACCGGCTTTGATGTCGCTACCTTCAACGAAGTTACGTTTGAGAATGATACCGTTAACCTGCGGGCGCACTTCAGCAATGCGAAAAGCAGCAGTACGACCAGGAAGTTCGGTAGTCACATTAAGCGGTTCAGTTTTCAGGGTAACGACGCCAACCTGCGGAGCCTGTGGCGCACCTTGCTGAGCTTCTTTATCGTTACATCCTGTAAGTGCTAAGCTTCCGGATAGCATCAGAACTACCGCCAGAGGCGTTAACCCTCTGTTTTTGTTCATAAATAAACCTCAAGTGTCCGATTTCAAATTGTCCAATGGATCACAACATCCCAAATCCATTGCTGCGCTTTTAGTATGTGCGTGCTATGTTACATACATTCAAGAATGTATGTAAATCAAACTCCCCATAAAGATAAACCTATGGCACGAAAAACCAAATCACAGGCACTGGAAACCAGACAACAGATTCTGGATGCTGCTGTGCGTGAATTTTCTGCCCGTGGAGTATCGTCGACATCACTGACTGATATTGCAAATGCAGCCGGTGTGACGCGGGGCGCAATTTATTGGCATTTCAGGAACAAAGTGGAACTGTTTAACGCGATCTGGGAAGCTTATGAATCCCGGATAAAAGTGCTCGAAGTAGAGTATCAGACAAAGTTTCCGAATAATCCACTGCGTATTTTGCGCGAAATCCTTATTTACATACTGGTCGCCACCGTCACAGATAGCCAGCGTAAAGCATTGATGGAGATTATATTCCATAAATGTGAATTTGTTGGGGAGATGACATCGGTTCATGAAGCGCGCAAAGCGCTCTATATGGAAGGATACGGTAAAATTGAGCGTATTCTCGTACGCTGCATAGAAGAAAAGCAACTCCCGGCCAATCTCGATACCCGCCAGGCCGCAGTTATTTTACGCGCCTATCTCTCCGGTTTAATGGAAAACTGGTTATTTATTCCTGAAAGCTTTGATTTAGAAGGCAATGCCGGAAGGTTTGTGGATACGTATATAGATATGCTTCGCCACTCATCCTTTCTTACCATGATAAAATAACGTCTTACTGCTTTCCGCTGTATTAATAAGCCTGCAAATCTGTTCTCCATTTTGGCGACAAAATAAACACACTGATGTTGTATTCAGATACGCTTTTCTCCTTCCTTTCATCGTGAACGCTGCTATTGTCATCACCTATTATTCATTTGGTATGAGTTGACACCGACGTATGTTTATCTGGTTTCTGGCCGCCGCTTCTGACGTAATTTCTCTCCTGAAAAAAAAGGGAATGGCAGGTTTTTTTACGTTTGTGATATGCGTTGCATTGTTTCTTTTCTCCTTCCCCGGTCATGCTGCCAGTAATGATATTCCGGGCCGTAATGAAGTTCAAAACCAGCTTGATGCGTTAAATCGCCAAAAAAACCTGACGCCGGTCGATAAGCTATCGCAACAGGATTTGATCCACACGCTGGAATACCTTGATGCGCTTGATCGGGTGAAACAGGAAGTTAATCAGCTGCAAAAACAGGTCGCAGAAGCACCGCAGAAATTACGGGTGGCGATGGATGGCCTCGAGCAAATCAAAAACAACCCCAAAGATGACGTCAACAAAGCGCAACTTGGCGCTTTATCGCTGCGTCAGCTGGAAAATCGTCTTAACGATACCCTCGATGATCTTCAGTCTTCTCAGGAAGATTTATCCACATTCAATACCCAGCTGATTTCCCTGCAAACCCAGCCGGAACGCGTGCAGAACGCGATGTACACCTATTCGCTGGCTATCCAGAAAATCCGCAATCAGCTCAATGGCATGTCGCCTGGTCAGCAAGATTTACGAACTACTCAGCAAAATATGCTCGTGACGCAGCAGGCTTTGCTGACTGCGCAGATTGATCTGCAACGTAAGAGCCTCGAGGCCAACACTACGTTACAGGATTTACTGCAAAAACAACGCGATTACACCAATGCGCACATCAGCCAGCTGGAACATACCGCGCAGCTGTTGCAGGAAGTGGTCAACGGAAAACGGCTGATTTTGTCTGAACGCACGGCAAAAGAAGCACAGACCCCGGACGACACCTCGGACATCCAAAATGATCCGCTTGTTGCGCAGGAACTGGGGATTAACCGCCAGCTCAGTGAACGCCTGATTGCCGCCACGGAAGAGGGCAACCAACTGGTGCAGAAAAACATCACGGTGAAAAACTGGCTCGACCGTTCGGCGCAGGCTGAGCATGACCTCAAAGAGCAAATCACTGTACTGAAGGGCAGTTTATTGCTGTCGCGCATTTTATATCAGCAACAACAAAATACCATCCCGCCTTCCGGCCTGATAACGGACATGAGCACGCACATTGCCGATCTGCGTCTCGAACAGTTCAAGATCAATCAGCAGCGTGATGCCTTATTCCAGGGCGACAGCTACATTCAGGGCGTAGTGGCCAACAGCAAAGAGACGATTAACGGCGATATCAGTGATGCACTGGATCAGATTGTCGACATGCGACGTGAGCTACTTGATCAACTGAATAAACAGCTCGGTAATCAGCTGTCGCTGGCCATCAGTTTGCAGATTAACCAGCAACAATTGCTGAGCATCAACCAGTCGCTGACCGAAACGCTGACCCAGCAAATTTTTTGGGTGAGCAGCAATAAACCGATGAACTGGGAGTTCATCAAGTCATTGCCAGATGAAGTGAAAAATCAGCTGAGCAGCCTGCATGTCAGTATTCCGCCGGGTGAGCTGATGCTGGGTGCACTGCATTCCCTGCCGGTGACCATTCCGCTGTTAACCGTAATTTTGTTGCTGCTGTGGCGCAGGAAATATATTAACCAGCGGATTGAAATGTTGAGCAATGATGTCGGACAGCTCAAGCGGGACAGCCAATTGCATACGCCGCAGGCGCTGGCATTAATGGCGCTGAATGTTTTGCCCGGCGTCCTGCTGATGCTCGGCATCGGCTACTGGCTTTCAGTGTGTGATATCGAGCCGAGTGATTTCTTCTGGACACTGGCGCAACGGTTGGCGGTTTTCCAGCTGGTGATGGGCTTTTGTTATCGAATTCTCAAACCGGGCGGCATAAATGAACGGCACTTCAATACGCCGGCGGCCACTTGTGCTCACTATCGTCGTTCTGTCATTCGTCTGAGTCTGGTGATGTTACCGCTGATTTTCTGGTCGGTACGCGGTGAGAAAGCGCCGCTCGGGCTGGTGGATGACATCATCGGTCAGGTCGTGATTTTCCTGACGATGCTAGCCCTGACTGTTCTGGTTTTCCCGATTGCGCGCGATGGCTGGCGTGAAAAAGATTCGCACAGTATTCGGCTGGTGGTGGTGACGGCGATTGCCCTGGCACCGATTTTCTTCGTCGGATTGGTGGTCAGCGGGTATTTTTACACCACGTTGCGACTGGCAGGTCGCTGGATTGACAGCCTGTATCTGCTGATTTTCTGGAACATTGCCTATCTTGCGGCATTGCGCGGACTCAGTGTTGCCGCGCGGCGCCTGGCTTATCGCCGAGCGCTGGCGCGTCGCCAGACCATAGCGGCGAAAGATGGCGCGGAGGGCAACGAGCCAGTCGAAGAGCCGCAGATCGGGTTGGATCAGATCAACCAGCAGTCATTACGCCTGACCACGATGGGCCTGTTCTTTATCTTCGCGACAGTGTTTTACTGGATTTGGTCGGATTTGCTGACGGTGATTTCGTATCTGGACAGCATTACCTTGTGGCATTACTCCAGCACGGTGGCGGGCGCGGTCATTCAGCAAACGGTGACGCTGGGGAATTTCCTGCTCGGTTTCCTCGCGGTGATTGTGGCGTATGTATTAACGCGAAATTTGCCGGGATTGCTTGAGGTTGTCGTGTTGTCGCGGCTGCAATTGCGGCAGGGGACGTCCTACGCCATTACGACCATTCTGACCTATTCGATTACGGTGATTGGCGCAGTGACAGCGCTCGGATCGCTCGGTGTCTCGTGGGATAAATTGCAATGGCTGGTGGCCGCGCTGTCGGTGGGGCTGGGCTTTGGTTTGCAGGAGATCTTCGCGAACTTTGTTTCAGGGCTGATCATTCTCTTCGAACGCCCGGTGCGTATTGGCGATACCGTGACCATCGGGACATTCTCAGGCACCGTCAGCCGCATTCGTATCCGTGCGACTACGATTATCGATTTCGACCGCAAAGAAGTGATCATCCCGAATAAAGCGTTTGTGACCGAGCGGCTGATCAACTGGTCGTTGAGCGACACCGTCACCCGCGTGTTGATCAAACTCGGTGTGGCGTATGGTTCCGATCTCGACAAAGTGAAAGAGATCTTATTGCAGGCGGCGCATGAAAATGCCCGTGTGATGAGTGACCCCGCGCCATTGGTGTTCTTCCTGAATTTCGGGGCCAGCACGCTCGATCACGAACTGCGAGTGTATGTGCGTGAGCTGGGGGATCGCAGTTATACCGTGGATGAACTTAACCGCAGCATTGATAAGCTTTGCCGCGAAAACGGCATTAATATCGCGTTCAATCAGCTGGAGGTGTATCTGCATAATCAGGACGGCAGTGAAGTGCAGGAAGTGAAACGTGTAATGCGACAACCGGGCGATGAACCGGATGCATTGCCACAGAGCTGAGAAATTCGGTGCCATTCAGGGGAAATTGACGGGTTCCCCTGAAGCAGGCAGCCGGTCAGCTTAAAGGTAACTGATCGAAAGCGTACTCTTACTGTTTTTCAACTTTTCCTGATAATCGCGTTGTACGATTTCCAGCGCCGCAAGCGCGGTTTCAGGGGCAATTTCATTGCACTCAAGCAGGTAAATCAAATCGACAGCAAGCTGAAGTTCGGGGGGCGCATTTTCTACGGACATATAGGCCAACATTATGATTAGCAGGTTTTGGACTTACTATTATAGATAAGAAAAGGTCCGGCCTGAATGCCGGATTAAAAAAATGTGATAAAGATTCAAAAACCTTTTTCCTGCCGCTCGATTTGTCTCTCTATTTTGGCCAGCGCCTGACGACAACGCATTAAACGTCCTTCGAGCGCCGCCAGTTCCTTCTGCACCCGCTGCTGATCGCTGAATGTCGCCAGCTGACCCAGCGTGGTTTCCCGATCTTCAATCATCGCAATCAGACGTCGCTCGAACTGCTGAGTTTCCGCCAGTTTGGTGTAATTATCATGGCTTTTGCGTTCCGGTGTCTGGTGCGTTTTGCGCAGAGACTGGGTCGCCAGTTCGCGCTGCATGGCGGTAATTTGTGCCACCAGCCGTTCGGCGATAAACGCCACCTGCGCAGAGCGTTTTTCGAGTACTTCCTGATTCAGTTGCCGCAAATTGGTTTTAATTTCTGCCAGATAATCGCGCAACCGGGTGCCTTTGGTTGAGAAAAGTGCGACATCAAACCGTGCCTGTGAGGCGGAAACATGGCCGATCGGTTCAATTTCCCGAGCCAGTGTTTCGATCTGCTGATCGAGGACATGTAAAATTCGTTCTGTGCTCACGATAATCTCCCTTAAACTCTGGCGTAGCTTACCGGTATGACAGCCTCTGCGCACTTGTTTACACTGAGAAACCGTAAATCGGCTATGCAGCCTGTTTTAAGCTGAAGGAAATGCATGAAACGCGTACTACTGATTACCGTTGGCTGGTTGTGTGTGGTGCTGGCGACGCTCGGCGTGGTGTTACCGTTGTTGCCGACAACCCCCTTTTTACTGCTGGCGGCCTGGTGCTTTGCCCGGTCCTCACCCCGTTTCCATCAGTGGTTATTGTACCGCTCATGGTTTGGCAGCTATCTGCGCCACTGGCAGACACATCGCGCGTTACCGAAAGGTGTAAAACCGAAAGCGGTTGCGCTGATTGTGGTGACTTTCGCGATTTCGATTTATTTCGTACCATTATGGTGGGTGCGTATTTTATTGGTTTGCATGATGTTTTCGCTGCTGATCATGATGTGGCGATTACCTGTGGTTGACCTTGAGCAATAAAACAGGCGATCATGTCCGGCTGCGGGTTGCTTTTTAAAGCAGCTTTGCATAGATTTGGGCATCTCGTACGTCGGTGCGCTCCCAATTTCCTTCCTTGAACGACATGCTTTATACAGGCATGGCGGGGGACATTTGACCGCCCGCGTTTAAGTATGAACAGCAGCTTTATCAGGCAATTACATTATGACCGCTACCGCACAGCAGCTACAGTTTATTAAAGACAGTATCAAAACCATCCCTGACTATCCTAAGCCAGGCATACTGTTCCGTGACGTCACCAGCTTGCTGGAAGACCCAAAAGCTTACGCTGCAAGCATTCAGTTACTGGCCGATCGTTACCGCGATGCTGGCGTCACCAAAGTGGTGGGCACTGAAGCACGAGGTTTCCTGTTTGGCGCACCGGTTGCGCTGGTTCTGGGCGTGGGCTTTGTTCCCGTGCGTAAACCGGGCAAATTACCGCGTGAAACCATCAGCGAAACCTACGATCTTGAATACGGCACTGACAGTCTTGAAATCCACGTTGATGCGATTCAACCTGGCGAAAAAATTCTGGTGATCGACGATTTGCTGGCAACAGGCGGCACGATTGAAGCCACCGCGAAACTGATCCGTCGTCTGGGGGGAGAAGTGACTGATGCTGCATTCATCATTAACCTGCCGGAACTGGGCGGTGAAAAACGCCTGAACGATTCAAATATCAACTGCTACAGCCTGGTCTGTTTCGACGGCCACTGATTCATGCGCGTTGATGTGAACTGGCCTCGCCGTTAACGCGAGGCCTTTTGCTTTCTGCGCCGTTATTTCCCTCTTTCTTCTGCCCAGACCACCATTATTTTATCGTCACCTTGCTGACGGCTGAAGGCATAATATTGCGCCGTCAGCTGCGATTTCTGCACGCCTGCGCCAACCGCCGGATGTTGTTCCCTGAAAGTTCCCAGTTTTTGCCAATGCTTCAGTAAAGCCTGTTTCGGGCCGGTCAGCTCACTCCAGTTCATGTCAGAACGCGTTCCCTGTAAAGGATCTGAACCCGTCGCGCCAAACTGGCGACCACTTTCATCGCCGTAATAAATCTGCACCGCGCCGGGTGCCAGTAGCAAGAAATCTGCGGCGCGCTGCTGTAACGGTAGAGAACCTTTGGCATCGGCAGCGAAAAACAGCCGGGTATCATGCGATGACAAATAACTGAGGACATTGAAATCCTGCATTTTCTCCGCCATCTGCTGATAAGTTGCATCGATGCTGGCAAAACAACTCAGCGCCGCCGCGGCCTGATCCTGAAAATCAAAATTAATCATTGCGTCAAAACCATTGGCGTAATAATCGCTTTTCATCACACCGTGGCCCCATGCCTCGCCGGTCATCCAGAATGGTGCGTCATCCAGCGCCTTTGCAGGATTGGCCGTTTTCCATTGCTTCAGGGCTTCGGCTGAACGGTCTTTGAGTAATGCCAGTGTCGCTTTTTCGACGTGTTTGGCGGTATCCACACGGAATCCATCTATGCCGTAATCCCGTACCCACTGACTGAGCCAGGTGACCAGATAATCACGCGGTGTTGCACCGGGAATTTCACGTGCGGCCGTATCGGGTTTGTTGCGATAGAAAACGGGCAGGCCGCTGGCTTGCGTCGATTCCGTTTTAATATCCGGCAGGAAGGCCAATGACATCGTCAGATCGTCATAACCGGGCGAGTCATAGTCACCAATGTCGGTGCGGATCCATTTTTTCCCCCACCAGGTGCTCCAGCCGTCTTTGTCGCCGAAATTAATATAATCATTAAAACTGTGCCAGTTCTGGCCTGGACCGGGCTTCCAGTCAGTCCAGTTTTTGCCGAGTGTTTTTCCGATGTCATCACCTTTCAGATATAACGAGCCGAACTGGAAGGTTTGCATGTCTGCCAGCGTGGCATAGCCGGTGTGATTGACGACAACGTCAAATAAAATGCGGATCCCACGTTTGTGCGCTTCGCTGACCAGTTTCTGTAAATCTTCGCCGGTGCCCATATTGGCATCGAGTTTTGTCCAGTCGAGCGTGTAATAGCCGTGATAGGCATAATGCGGGAAGTCGCCTTTGGTGCCGCCGCCGACCCAACCGTGGATCTGCTCGAGCGGCGAACTGATCCAAAGTGCGTTAACGCCGAGCTGTTGCAGATAGTCGAGTTTGCTGGTCAGCCCGGCCAGATCACCGCCGTGGAAAGTGCCGATTTCCTGCATTCCGTCACTGTGACGGCCATAGCTGTGATCGTTATCCGGATTGCCGTTTTCAAAGCGATCGGTCAGTACGAAATACACCGTGGCGTTTTTCCAGCTAAACGCCGCGGGCGCTTTGCGCTCTGCTGTTTCCAGTAACAACAGGCCGCCGCTGGCCGGATCCGGCATCATGGTGATGTGGCCGCCGCTGACCTGTGTGCTCTGACCAGAATAAAAATCGCGAACAGTTTCACCCTCAGCAAAAGTGCCGGAGACATCGACGGTCAGCGGTTTTCCATCTCCACGCGGACAGGTTTTCGCCACCGGGGCGACGGTTTCCTCCACCGTTTTCAAACTGAGCTGAAGCGTGGGTGTGCCGCTGCGGGTATCAATTCGAACCTGATAATCCCCCGCGCGGAACAGTTTCCAGTTAACCGGCACCTGGCTTTCACAAGGTTGCAGCGACAGCATTTCGTTAAGCTTTACCGCACCCGTGGGTTGCCAGCACTGATTATCCTGATGTAATTCCAGTGTGCGTTGTCCCTTAGGTAATGTGGCGTGGCTGGTGAATATTCCGCTGACCGGTTCGGCGAAACCGGGGAAGCCTTGCAGCGTCCAGTCGGCCTGTGCGGCGGGAGAAATGAGCAATAATAAAGGCAGTGTCAGGTGTTTCATGGCTCTCCTTACGAAAGGCAGGAAGCATTATCAGAACAGAGGTGAATTTAAGTGTAATGAGTGGGCAAAATTTGCCCTCATCCCGTGAGGCGAATTGTCAGGAGGAGGAGGAAGGTGGAGAAACTGCGGCGCGCTGCGCAAAAAGTAAAGTAATAGGAATGATGGCGACCCTGCTGGTACACTAAGAAGTGGCAGTCTGGCTCCGGCATCATTATGCTGAGTCTTCAGTCTCCGTTTCGCAGACCAGCGCAGAAAGACGGGTTAAACGATGTTTTTTCGTGTATCGTCAAATTATTCATTATAAATCAACGATGAAGTATTAATGAGCTATCAGGTTCTTGCCCGTAAGTGGCGCCCCCAAACTTTTGCCGACGTCGTCGGACAGGAACATGTGCTGACCGCGCTGGCCAATGGCTTGTCGCTCGGGCGCATCCATCACGCCTACCTGTTTTCCGGTACCCGTGGCGTAGGGAAAACCACCATCGCCCGTCTGCTGGCGAAAGGCCTTAACTGCGAAACTGGCATTACCTCCACCCCTTGTGGCGTGTGTGATAACTGCCGCGAGATCGAGCAGGGCCGTTTTGTCGATCTGATTGAAATCGATGCCGCTTCCCGTACCAAAGTCGAAGACACCCGTGAGCTGCTGGATAACGTGCAATATGCACCGGCGCGGGGCCGCTTCAAAGTTTACCTGATTGACGAAGTGCACATGCTCTCGCGTCACAGTTTTAATGCGCTGTTGAAAACGCTGGAAGAGCCGCCCGCACACGTCAAATTCCTGCTGGCAACGACGGATCCGCAAAAACTGCCGGTCACCATTTTATCGCGTTGTTTGCAGTTCCATCTCAAAGCGCTGGACGCTGAACAGATCCGTAAACAGCTCGAACATGTATTAACCCAGGAAACCATTACCACGGAACCGCGCGCTTTACAGCTGCTTTCGCGCGCTGCCGACGGCAGTATGCGTGATGCGCTGAGCCTGACCGATCAGGCGATCGCGATGGGGCAGGGCGCGGTGACGACCGAAACCGTGGCACAAATGCTCGGTACACTGGATGACGAACAACCGCTGGCAATGCTGGAAGCGCTGGTCAGCGCCGATGGCGGACAGATGATGGCGCAGGTCGAACAGGCCGCGTCCCGTGGCGTGGACTGGGAAAATTTGCTGGTGGAAACGCTGGCGTTGCTGCACCGCATTGCAATGGTTCAGTTGTTACCGTCGGTTCTCGATAATCATTACGCGGCGATTGAACAACGCCTGCGCGAACTGGCGCGTGTCATTCCGCCTGCAGACGTACAGCTTTATTATCAGACCTTACTGATTGGCCGCAAAGAGCTGGCCTATGCGCCGGACAAACGTATGGGTGTTGAAATGACGCTGCTGCGCGCGCTGGCCTTCCATCCGAAAGTGATTATTGCTGAACCGGCTCCCCAGCCAGTCGCAGCCCCAGCTTATGTGGCGCCGCAGGCTCCATCACAACCGGCGGCACCGCGTAACGCACCGCCGCAACAAAACGATAATGCGCCTGCGCCGCAGGGAAATGCAGAACCGGCGTCAATGCCGGATTCCACCGCGCAACTTTTACAGGCACGAACACAATTGCTCAGGCAGGGGAGTACCACCCCAAAAAAAGCTGAGCCGGCAGCGCCAGGAAAAGCGCGGCCGGCAACCTCAGCACTGGAGCGTCTCGCTTCGGTGACTGAGCGTGCGCAGACATTGGCTGTGAAGAAAGAACCTGCCGCGCCGATAAAAGAAGAAGCGTATCGCTGGAAAGCGATGATGGAACCGGAAGTCGCACCGGAACCGGTGGCGACACCGAAAGCGCTGCGCACCGCGCTGGAACATGAAAAATCGCCGGAACTGGCTTCCCGCCTGGCGGAAGAAGCGATTGAACGTGATGAATGGGCGGCTGAGATCAGCCGGATGACCATTCCGAAACTGGTGCAGCAACTGGCGCTGAATGCGTATCGTGAGCAGCCGGAACCAGGCAAAATCTGCCTGCACCTGCGTTCCTCGCAAAAGCACCTGAATTCGCCGTCCGCGCAGAAAGTGCTGACGGATGCTTTATCGGCATTGCATCAGACGCCGGTTGAACTGACCGTGCTGGAAGATGATAATCTGGCGGTGAAGACGCCGCTGGAATGGCGACAGGCCATTTATGAAGAAAAACTGGCGCAGGCGCGTCAGTCTATTATTGCGGATAACAACATTCAGACTTTGCGCCGTTTCTTCGACGCTGAGCTGGATGAGGAAAGTATCCGCCCAATTTAAACGCCGCGATTGTGACGCGGCCATTGCTGAGAGAGAAGACTATGTTTGGAAAAGGCGGCATTGGTAACCTGATGAAACAGGCCCAGCAAATGCAGGAAAAAATGCAACAGGCTCAGGCGGAAATCGCTCAGCTGGAAGTGACCGGTGAGTCAGGCGCTGGCCTGGTGAAAATCACCATCAACGGTGCGCACAACGTGCGTCGCGTTGAAATCGATCCAAGCCTGCTGGAAGACGATAAAGACATGCTGGAAGATCTGATCGCTGCGGCGTTCAACGATGCTGCACGTCGTATCGATGAAACTCAGAAAGAAAAAATGGCAGCCGTATCTGGCGGCATGCAATTGCCACCAGGCTTCAAGATGCCATTCTGATGCAAACCAGCCCTCTCCTTGAATCTTTAATGGAGGCGTTGCGTTGCCTGCCGGGCGTCGGCCCGAAGTCCGCGCAACGTATGGCATTCCAGTTGCTGCAACGTGATCGCAGCGGCGGAATGCGGCTGGCGCAGTCTTTAACGCGTGCCATGTCTGAGATCGGCCATTGTGCCGATTGCCGTACCTTCACCGAGCAGGAAATCTGTACGATTTGCGCCAATCCACGGCGTAAAGAAAACGGTCAGGTTTGTGTGGTGGAAAGCCCGGCGGACATTCATGCGATAGAACAAACCGGTCAGTTCTCTGGTCGCTATTTTGTGCTGATGGGACACCTGTCACCACTCGATGGCATCGGGCCGGACGACATCGGTTTAGGCCGTCTGGAAGAGCGTCTTGAAAGTGAAAATATTCAGGAAGTGATCCTGGCGACTAACCCGACGGTTGAAGGTGAAGCGACCGCCAACTACATCGCTGAAATGTGCGGCCAGTATGGCGTACTGGCTAGCCGCATTGCGCACGGTGTGCCAGTCGGAGGCGAACTGGATATGGTCGACGGCACCACGCTGTCGCATTCCCTTGCCGGACGTCATCCCTTTCGGTTCTGACTGTTATGCGGGCGCGGTTCTCTGCGCCCCGTTTTATTCAGCTATCCCTCTGCATTTCTTCTTAAAATTTTCTCCCTGTGCTTGAAAAGCCTGACACGTAACCCCACTTATTCCTCAACGTCTGATTTGGTCAATAACAGTATCTGGATTGAGGTAATTTGATGAGTATGAAAGGACAAGAGACACGCGGATTCCAGTCTGAAGTAAAACAACTGCTTCATCTGATGATCCATTCCCTGTATTCAAACAAAGAAATTTTCCTGCGCGAGCTGATTTCCAACGCCTCAGATGCCGCTGATAAACTGCGTTTCCGCGCATTGTCTGCGCCTGAACTTTATGAAGGTGATGGCGAGCTGCATGTCCGTCTGGCATTTGATAAAGAAAAACGCACCCTGACGCTGAGTGATAACGGTATCGGCATGAGCCGTGACGAAGTTATCGATAACCTCGGTACCATCGCCAAATCCGGCACCAAAGCGTTCCTGCAATCTGTCGGTTCTGAGCAGGCGAAAGACAGCCAGTTGATTGGTCAGTTTGGTGTGGGCTTCTACTCTGCCTTTATCGTGGCAGACAAAGTCACCGTGCGCACCCGCGCAGCCGGTGCCAGCGCTGACGAAGGCGTATTCTGGGAATCTGCCGGTGAAGGTGAGTACACCCTGGCGGATATCGAGAAAGCCGATCGCGGGACTGAAATTACCCTGCATTTGCGCGAAGATCAGGACGAATTCCTGGATGACTGGCGCGTGCGCTCCATCATCAGTAAATATTCCGACCATATTGCGTTGCCGGTTGAAGTCGAAACCCGTAACGAAGAAGACGACACCGTCACCTGGGAACAAATCAACAAGGCACAGGCCCTGTGGACCCGCGGTAAAGCGGAAGTCACCGACGACGAATATAAAGAATTCTACAAACACATTTCTCATGATTTCAGCGATCCGCTGAGCTGGAGCCACAACCGCGTTGAAGGTAAGCAGGAATACACCAGCCTGCTGTACATCCCTTCACAGGCACCGTGGGATATGTGGAACCGCGACCATAAACACGGCCTGAAACTGTATGTTCAGCGCGTGTTTATCATGGACGAAGCCGAGCAGTTCATGCCGAACTACCTGCGTTTTGTTCGTGGTCTGATAGATTCCAACGATCTGCCGCTGAACGTGTCCCGTGAAATTCTGCAGGACAGCCGCATCACCCAGAACCTGCGCAGTGCGCTGACCAAACGTGTTCTGCAAATGCTGGAAAAACTGGCGAAAGACGACAACGAAAAATACCTGCAATTCTGGAAACAGTTTGGTCTGGTATTGAAAGAAGGTCCGGCAGAAGACGGTGCGAACAAAGAAGCGATCGCCAAACTGCTGCGTTTCGCCAGCACCCGCAACGACAGCAGCGAGCAGACGTTGTCGCTGGAAGAGTATGTAGCGTCGATGGTTGAAGGCCAGGACAAAATTTATTACATCACTGCCGACAGCTATGCGGCCGCGAAGAGCAGCCCGCATCTGGAATTGTTCCGCAAAAAAGGCATTGAAGTCCTGTTGCTGTCTGACCGTATCGACGAATGGATGATGAGCTATCTGACTGATTTTGATGGCAAAGTCTTCCAGTCCGTCAGCAAGGCCGACGACACACTGGACAAACTGGCTGACGAAAGCGAAGAGCAGAAAGAAGCCGAAAAAGCGCTGGAGCCGTTCGTTGAGCGCGTGAAAACGCTGCTGGGCGATCGTGTGAAAGAAGTGCGTCTGACGCACCGTCTGACTGACACGCCAGCCATCGTTACCACCGGTGCCGACGAAATGACCACGCAGATGGCAAAACTGTTTGCCGCTGCCGGTCAGGATGCGCCGGAAGTGAAATACATCTTTGAGCTGAACCCGGAACACGCGCTGGTGAAACGTGCTTCTGATGTGGCTGATGAAGATCAGTTCAGCGAGTGGATTGAGCTGCTGCTGGATCAGGCGCTGTTCGCAGAACGCGGCACGCTGGAAGATCCAAACCTGTTCATCCGTCGCATGAATACGCTGTTACAGGCGTAATCAGCTGGCGTAAAACGAAAAGGGTGTCGTGAAAGCGACACCCTTTTTTATTGCTTTGCTTCTTCCCGTTTCCATTCCCTGAAAGCCTGTGAGTAAAGTTCAGCAATCATGCCGGTAGCGTGATGTTCTCGCTGGTCGTGGTCCCGCAAACTGGCGGGTGGAACGACGGATGGCGCAGGCTTAACCCCAATTTCAGCAGGGCTTGTTCCTTGAGCAAAAGTGCTCAGAATGGTATGGTTGACCGTTTTTCGAGATTCATAAAAATTACATGCAAGGGGATTTACGCAATGCGTATCATTCTGCTGGGCGCTCCGGGCGCAGGTAAGGGTACTCAGGCTCAATTCATCATGGAGAAATTTGGTATTCCGCAAATTTCTACCGGTGATATGTTGCGCGCCGCTGTGAAGGCCGGAAGTGAACTCGGCAAGAAAGCAAAAGAGATTATGGATGCCGGTAAACTGGTAACCGACGAACTGGTTATCGCACTGGTGAAAGAACGTATTCAGCAGGAAGATTGCCGCAACGGTTTCCTGTTAGACGGTTTCCCTCGTACCATTCCGCAGGCTGATGCCATGAAAGACGCGGGCATCAAAGTGGATTACGTGCTGGAATTCGACGTGCCTGACGAACTGATCGTCGATCGCATCGTAGGTCGTCGCGTACACCCTGGCTCTGGCCGCGTGTACCACATCCATTACAATCCACCTAAAGTGGAAGGTAAAGACGATGTCACCGGCGAAGAACTGATCACCCGTAAAGATGATCAGGAAGAAACCGTGCGTAAACGTCTGGTGGAATACCATGAGCTGACTGAGCCGCTGGTGTCCTACTACAGCAAAGAAGCTGAAGCGGGCAATACCAGGTACGTCAAAATTGACGGTACACAACAGGTCTCTGCAGTGCGTGACGAACTGGCTGCTATTCTGAGCTGATCGTCTGTTCTGCGCACTATCACGGGGTGACTACGGTCGCCCCGTTTGTTTTTTTAGGGTCTCCATTTCCAATACCCAAAATAATTCGAGCGGCGGCAAGCGAGCGTGACGGGGATTAATAATAACAATTCGCATTGATAGTTTCTGCCGTTGTTCCCATCGTCTTTGTTTTCGTTACAATGACCTGCGCCTCTTTGCCGCATCACAAATAAACGGTGGCGCCCATAACTTTTCGCACTGGCTTCAGTGCCTTCAATTTAGGAAATTCAGCATGACGCAGACCAAATTCGGTGTTCTCCTGGTCAACCTCGGGACGCCGGAAGCTCCGACCCCGCAGGCCGTTAGAAAATATCTGGCTGAATTTTTGAGTGATATCCGTGTGGTTGATACCCCCCGCTGGCTGTGGTGGCCGATCCTGAATTTGGTGATCCTGCCGCTGCGTTCCCCGCGCGTGTCCAAACTGTATAAAGCCGTGTGGATGGAAGAGGGCTCACCGCTGATGGTTTACAGCCGTCGTCAGCAGAAAGCGCTGGCAGAACGCCTGCCGGGTACGCCGGTTGAACTGGCGATGAGTTACGGCAAGCCGGGCATGAAAGAACCGATTGAAAAACTGCTGGCGCAGGGCGTGACCAAAATGGTGGTGCTGCCGCTGTATCCGCAATATTCCTGCTCGACCAGCGCCGCGGTATTTGACGGCGTGGCGCGTGTGCTGAAATCGCAGCGTCGCCTGCCTTCAATGAGCTTTATCCGTGATTACGCCACGCATCCGGCTTATATTTCCGCGCTGAAAGCCAGCATCGAACGTTCGTTCGCTCAGCATGGCGAACCGGACCGTCTGGTGTTGTCCTTCCACGGCATTCCAAAGCGTTTTGTCGCGCAGGGTGATGACTACGAACAGCGTTGCCGCGATACCGTGCAGGCGCTGACCGATGCGCTGCAACTGCCTGCGGGCAAAATTATGCTGACCTTCCAGTCTCGCTTTGGTCGCGAACCATGGCTGACGCCTTACACCGATGAAACGCTGAAAGGCCTTCCGGCTCAGGGAGTTAAGCATATTCAGATCCTCTGCCCGGGCTTTGCGGCAGACTGTCTGGAGACACTGGAGGAAATCAAAGGCGAGAACCGCGAGATTTTTATTCATGCAGGCGGCGAGCGCTTCGAATATATTGACGCCTTAAACGACCAGCCGGAACATATTGATTTGCTGCAACAGCTGGTCACTCAGCACTTCTGACTGAAGCCTGAGTTTTTTGAATCTCCCGAGAATAATGCATGAAATTTCCTGGTAAACGTAAGTCCAAACACTATTTTCCGGTCAGCGCACGCGACCCTTTATTGCGTGATTCTATGTTGCAGGCAATGCAGCCGGAGTCAGAAGCCGGTGCCTCGTACATCGCCGGCATTGACCAGACGATGGTCGATATCGAAGCGCGTGTTGATGAGAATTTTGTTGCCCGCTACGGGCTGACGCTCGGTGAATCCAATATTCTTGATGATGAGATGTCGGAAACGCTGTATCAGGAACTGATGAGCAACGCCCTGATCACGCACCAGTTTGCGGGCGGTACTGTCGGTAACACACTGCACAACTATTCCGTGCTGGCCGATGACCGTTCTGTGCTGCTCGGCGTGATGTGTAATAACGTTAAAATTGGCGATTATGCTTACCGTTATCTTTGCAACACCTCCAGCCGCGTAGATCTTAACTTCCTGCAGGGCGTGGATGGCGCGATAGGTCGTTGCTTTACGCTGATCAGCGATACCGGCGAGCGCACCTTTGCCATCAGTCCGGGCAAAATGAACGGTCTGCGTGCGGAAAATGTGCCGGAAGATGTGATAGCAGGAGCCTCCGCGCTGTTACTGACCTCGTATTTGCTGCGCAGCAAGCCGGGCGAACCGATGCCGGAAGCCACCATGCAGGCGATTGAGTACGCGAAGAAGTACCATGTGCCGGTGGTCTTAACATTGGGCACACAATACGTTATCGCCGAAGATCCGCAGGCATGGCGTGATTTCATCCGTGATAACGTGTCGATTCTGGCGATGAACGAAGATGAAGGTTTTGCGCTGACTGGCCTGAAAGATCCGCTGATGGCAGCGGATAAGGCGCTGGACTGGGTCGATCTGGTGCTGTGTACCGCCGGGCCGAACGGCCTGTTTATGGCGAGTTATACCGAAGACGAGTTCAAGCGCACCACCCAGCATCCGCTGCTGCCGGGGGCGATTGCCGAATTCAATCAGTACGAATTCAGCCGCGCGATGCGTCGTGACTGTTGTCAGCAACCGTTGAAGATTTATTCCCACATCGCGCCGTATATGGGCGGGCCGGAGAAAATCATGAACACCAACGGAGCGGGTGACGGGGCATTATCGGCGCTGCTGCATGATATCGCCGCCAACGGTTTCCACCGGACTTCTGTGCCGAATTCCAGCAAACATTCCCGCGAGTATCTGACCTATTCCTCGCTGGCGCAGGTGTGTAAATACGCCAACCGTGTGAGTTATCAGGTGCTGAACCAGCACTCGCCGCGTCTGACGCGTGGCCTGCCGGAACGTGAAGACAGCCTGGAAGAGAGTTACTGGGAGCGCTAGGGAGTCAGGCGGCTGTCAACATTTTGATGAAAATCAGAAGGGCGTTGAGATAGAAGCCATTTTTTATAAAGCCACTTAAACAGGCGCAGTGATGAACTGCGCCCTTATTTTTTTAATCACTAACAGATGATCAGATCGGGCAAAACGGACGCTTTTCGTCTTCGGTCATAATATCGATTTGCAGCATACCCAGCATGCTGTTGGCGATTTCCCGCTCGCCCATCACCACGCGATCCGCACCGCGTTCCAGGATATAGGTGACTTCATCGTCATAATGCGCACGGGCGATAATTTCGATATTTGGCCGCTTGACGCGGGCTGATGCGACGATTTCACCGGCTTCATAACCGTTGGGAATGGTCACCAGCAGCCAGCGGGCGCAGTCGAGACGCGCCAGATCCATCACTTCCTGATTGGCGGCATTGCCCAGCACCGTACTAATGCCCTGGTCACGCAGCGCCTCGACACGCGGACGCGAATTTTCAATCACCACCAGCGGGATCCCCGCAGCCTGAAGTTTCTCGCCGAGCAGACTGCCGACGCGTCCGTAACCCACCAGCAGTGCGTGATTGCACAAATCGAACGGGATTTGCTTCTCGTCTTCAACCGCTTCTTCAACGCTCTGGTCTTCGATGGTTTCCGTTTTCGCCAGATATTTTTCCAGCAGCGTGAACAGCAGCGGGTTAAACATAATCGACAGAATTGCCCCCGCCAGCACCAGATTACGGCCATGTTCAGACAGCAGTCCCAGCGAAATCCCCAGACCGGCGAGAATAAAGGCGAATTCGCCGATCTGCGCCAGACTGACGGAAATCGTCAGCGCGGTGCGTTTGGAATGCCCGAACATCTTCACCAGCAGGAATGCGGCAATGGATTTACCGAACACGATAATCGCCAGCGTGGCGATCACGGTCAGCGGTTCACGCACCAGAATCATCGGGTCGAATAGCATGCCAACCGAGACGAAGAACAGCACCGCGAAGGCATCGCGCAGTGGTAACGTGTCGTGCGCCGCACGCTGGCTGAGTTCGGATTCATTGAGCACCATACCGGCGAAGAACGCGCCCAGCGCGAACGACACATCAAAGAATTCCACGGCGCCGTAAGCGATGCCCAGCGCCAGTGCCAGAACTGACAGCGTAAACAGTTCACGTGAACCGGTGCTGGCGGTTTTGGCGAGGATCCACGGCACTACACGGCGGCCCACCACCATCATCAGCACCATAAACGCGATCACTTTACCAATCGTCACGGCAAGCCCGGTGAGCAGTTCTACCGGGCTGGAGTGATGGCTTTCCAGCATGCCGCTGAACGCAGGCAGCAGAACCAGCGTCAGCACCATCACCAGGTCTTCAACAATCAGCCAGCCGATGGCGATTTGGCCGCGCTGGCTTTCAATCAGTTGCCGTTCTTCCAGCGCCCGCAGCAACACCACGGTACTGGCGGTGGACAGACACAGCCCGAACACCAGTCCGGTGGCCAGATCCCAGCCCATCAGGCTTGATAATCCCATTCCAAGCAGTGTTGCAACCGCGATTTGCGCTACAGCGCCGGGAATGGCTATCGACTTTACGGCGAGTAAATCTTTCAGAGAAAAATGCAAACCTACGCCAAACATCAGCAGGATGACGCCGATTTCTGCCAGCTCCGGTGCCAGTGAAGTGTCTGCAACGAAGCCCGGTGTAAACGGACCGGCCAGCACGCCAGCGGCGAGATAGCCAACCAGAGGAGAAATTCGCAGGCGGTTGGCGAGCATTCCTAACAGGAACGCTAAGACCAGACCGCCAACGATGGTAGTGATGAGAGGCGTAGAATGATGCATTCAGACTCCTTCTGGTTATGCATAAAGCAAATATGTTGCTGATTGTTTCTAAGTTTATGGTAAAAATCGTTTTCACGTTGGGGAATTTTGGCCTTTTTTATTTAAAATCATCAGCAGACGATAAAAAAAATTCCAACGCGGGATTTAAATGGGTTTTATCAGGCAGATATCAAGGGAATAAGGGTTCAGACGCTGCCGATATTTAACTATCGGCAGCCGGGAAGGAAAGGTTAAAGGCTATTTGCGTTCTATATTTGGCAGGAATGCTGTCAGGATCCCGAGCAACGGCAGGAAGGCACAAATCTGATACACCAGTTCGATACTGGTTTTATCGGCCACATAGCCGAGCACCGCGGCGCCCAGCCCGCCCATACCAAAGGCCAGCCCAAAGAACAGGCCCGACACCATGCCGACTTTCCCTGGCATCAGCTCCTGCGCAAACACCAGAATCGCCGAAAATGCCGAGGCGAGGATCACGCCGATAATCACGCTCAGTACGCTGGTCCACATCAGACTGGCGTGCGGCAAAAGTAGTGTAAATGGCGCGACGCCGAGAATTGAAGCCCAAATGACGTATTTGCGCCCAATCTTATCACCCACCGGCCCGCCGATAATGGTGCCCGCAGCCACTGCAAACAGAAAAACAAACAGATGGATTTGTGCGCTTTGCACCGATACACCAAATTTATGGATCAGGTAAAAGGTGTAATAGCTGCTCAGGCTGGTCAGGTAGAAGTACTTGGAAAATATCAGGATCAGCAAAATACCCAGTGACATCGCCACCGTTTTACGTGGCAACAGGGTCACATGACTTTTCACCGGCCCGCGCGTTTTGGCGATCAGGTTTTGCTGGCGATACCATTTACTGATTTGCAGTAACACCACAATGCCGAGCAGCGCAGCCAGTGAGAACCACGCAACATTGCCTTTACCGTAAGGCGCAATAATCAGTGCAGCCAGCAGCGGGCCGAGGGAAGCGCCGAAATTACCGCCCACCTGGAACAGCGATTGCGCCAGCCCGTGACGACCGCCGGAAGCCATGCGTGCCACGCGCGAAGACTCAGGGTGGAAAACCGAAGAACCCGTCCCGACCAGCGCCGCCGCCAGCAGCACGACAGGGAAACTCTGCGCCACAGCCAGCAGCAGCAGCCCGGAGAGCGTAAAGCCCATGCCGACCGGCAAAGAATAGGGTTGCGGATGTTTGTCGGTGTAATAGCCGATCAGCGGCTGCAACAGTGATGCGGTGATCTGATACGTCAGCGTGATCAGCCCGATCTGTGTGAAGCTCAGGGAAAACTCGTTTTGCAGCAACGGATAAATCGCCAGTATCAGCGACTGGATCATGTCATTAAGCAGGTGAGAAACGCTGATCGCCGCCAGAATAGAAAACGCAGTCTTTTTGACTGCGTCTTTCTGCGGGCTGGCTGGCGTTGACGTCGTGTCTGTCATAGCAGAGGAGGCCTTCTTATTGTAGAGGTGCAGAGTACCGGCCTGTCAGCTGATTTTCGCGATCTCAGCAAACTGACCTTTCAGTAAGCGACAAAGATCGCCTGCCGCCAGTTCAATATCAAGGCCGCGTTTACCGCCTGAAACATAAATGGTATTGAACGTCTGCGCCGGGCTGTCGATCACCGTGGGCAGCAGCTTTTTCTGTCCGAGCGGACTGATGCCACCGACCAGATAACCGGTAACGCGTTGTGCAATCATAGGATCCGCCATATCGGCTTTTTTCGCCCCCAGCGCTTTCGCGACTTTTTTTAAGTCCAGCTGGGATGCCACCGGCGTGACCGCCACGGCCAGATTTTTAGCATCACCATTCAACGAAACCAGCAGGGTTTTATAAACCTGACGGGCGTCCAGACCGAGTTTTTTTACGGCTTCATCGCCAAAATTGGTTTCATCGCTGCTGTGTTCATACGGATGAAGGGTGAAGCTGACTTTATTCTTTTCCAGGAGTAATACGGCAGGGGTCATAGCCTGTCTCCTCTGTTTTATTTTATGTTGTTGTTCGAAATTTCATCACCTGTTCAATCTGATGAAATTAAACAATAAAGTGCACTTAATAAGCGAAGGAGAAATAGTAGAGCAATGAATGGTTATTGCCAAGACCCAACACAGATTGCTACCCTGTGCCAGCCGGTGTTGCGCCTGTAAAGGCTGACACTGAAGCTATAACTAATAAAATGAAATTCCTCTTTGACTGGCCGATAGAAATATCGGCCATTTTTTTAATCTCCGTCATCCTTCAGGCTATCTCTTCTTTGCGAGTAATTCCGGCAGATTCCCTTCGCCATACAAATGCAGCGCACCTACTGCGACCACATAGTTTCCCGCCGGGAGATCCAGCAACAGTTGTTTCCAGCGAATGTTTCGCTGATTCATCAGGATATCGTACAAATCGCTGCTGAAAGTGTTAGGCAGTTGCTCTGTCGCCAGCCCCGGTTTGGTATCCAGCCACCAGCTGATCATGGTTTGCAGCAAGCGGGCATTGGTGTGCCAGTGCGTCAGGGTATCTTCCAGCAGCGTGAGTCCGCCATCTGGCAACTGCTGCAATAATTCGAACTGTTCCTGCGGACCTTCCAGCTCGATGATTTTCGTCCCCTGCTTTTTGGCGGTCTGCAACAGCTGATAATCAATGCCGTAATTTCCGCGCAACCCGAGGCGCTGCGCCTGCGTGGCCTGCAACATCAGTGCCACCTGCCACGAGGGCAGCGGATTGAGCGTCCACATGGATACGCCCAGTTCTTCGCATAAACGTTCGACGTGCAGATACTGGGATTCGGGCAGACGTTCGGCCAGTGGCGGAAATTCGCCGGTCATGCTGAAGGGAGATTCCGTGCCGCTGATATCGGCTTCGACAATCAGTGCATCGGCTTTTTGCAGGCGGCGCAACAGGGGGGCGGGCAGGGGGTGCATGTCCTGCGTGCCCATATGAATGCTGCCGACCAGATGCAGGGAGCGGTTGCCGGGAAGCTGAATATCAATGGCGGGATAAGAATACTCGACGGGAAACAACTTGCGGAACCCGCTTAATACCCGGTTGAAAAAATGCGCCATAGTGCATGGTCTCCCGAAAAATGAGAGACCATGCTAACGCGTCATCGTTTTAGCGAACAGGGGAAACGTCTTGTTTTTTCGGCTTAAAGTGCAACAGGCGATTTGCGTTAGCGACGACGGTAATGGATGACAGTGCCATCGCTGCACCTGCCACGACCGGGCTGAGCAAGGTACCGGTCAGCGGATAAAGCACACCAGCCGCAACGGGAATGCCAATCACGTTATAGATAAAAGCGCCCAGCAGGTTCTGCTTCATGTTACGCAGCGTCGCCTGAGACATCGCCAGCGCATCGGCGACACCGTGCAGACTCGGACGCATCAGGGTAATGGCCGCTGTTTCGATCGCCACATCGCTGCCTCCGCCCATCGCAATCCCGACATCGGCCTGCGCCAGTGCCGGGGCATCATTAATGCCGTCGCCGATCATGGCGACCTGCTGGCCTTTGTCCTGCAACGCTTTAATGGCATCGGCTTTGCCTTCGGGACGCACACCGGCAATCACTTTATCGATTCCTGCTTGTGCGGCAATTGCCTGAGCGGTACGCGGATTGTCGCCGGTCAGCATCACCAGCTGATACCCAAGCTGATGCAGACGTTGTAAGGCGCTGACGCTGTCTTCACGTAATGGGTCACGCAGTGCGAACAGCGCCGCCAGTTGTCCGTTTGCCGCCAGCAATACCGGCGTTGCGCCTTCGCCTGCCATGCTTTCCAGCAGAGTGTTGGCATCCACGGTATCCACGCCATTTTCCTGCATCAGCGCCTGATTACCCAGTAATAACGCCGTACCGTCAACATCGCCGCGTAAACCCAGACCGCCAAGGGTACGGAAATTCAGCACGTCAGGAATGTCCAGCCCGCCAGCTTTTTCAACAATCGCCTGCGCCAGCGGGTGGTGCGAGCCTTTTTCCAGCGCGGCGGCAAAGCGCAGCGCCTGCTGTTCACGGATACCGCCAAAGGTGTATGTATCCGTCACTTTCGGCTGGCCTTCCGTCAGCGTCCCGGTTTTATCAAATACCAGCGTGGTGAGGGTACTGGCTTTTTGCAGCGCATCGGCATCACGCACCAGTACGCCGAATTCCGCCGCACGGCCGACGCCCGCGGTAACCGACATCGGCGTCGCTAATCCCAGCGCACAAGGACAGGCGATAATCAGCACGGTAGTGACGATCACCAGCGTATACATCAGTTGTGGCTGCGGACCAAAGAAGTACCAGATTGCGCCACTGAACAAAGCAATCAGCACTACGGCGGGCACGAAGACAGAAGATATTTTATCTGCCAGCTTACCGATTTCAGGCTTGCTGCTCTGGGCTTCGCGCACCAGTTTGATGATCCGCGAAAGGGTCGTCTGGCTGCCGATAGCGTCAGCGCGGAACAGCACGCTGCCGTCTTTGACCAGCGTCCCCGCATGCACTTTTTCACCCTGGGATTTCTGCTGTGGGATGGGTTCGCCGGTCAGCATAGCTTCATCCATCCAGGCTTCGCCGCTTTGAATTTCACCGTCAACCGGCACACGATCACCGGTGGTGAGCCGCAGCGTCATGCCTTGCTGTATTTCAGCCAGCGGCAGGGTTTTTTCGCCTTCTGCGGTGACAACGCGTGCGGTCGGTGGGGTCAGGTCCAGCAAGCGTTCGAGTGCTTTTGATGAACGCTGACGTCCGCGTTGTTCCAGCGCGTGACCCAGATTAATCAGGCCAATAATCATCACGCTGGCTTCATAGTAAAGATGGCGCGCCTGCATCGGGAACTCGTCCGGCCACAGGCTGACAGCGAAGGAGAAAATCCACGCTGCGCCGGTACCGAGTGACACCAGCGTGTCCATATTCGCGCTGCCGTGCATCAGGTTTTTCCATGCACTGCGGTAAAAATGCCCGCCAGCGACAATCATAATCAGCAATGTCAGCAGGCCGATAATCAGCCAGCCGGTCTGATTACCGGCGGTGACCATCATTTCGCCGCCGAGCAATCCCCATAACATCATCGGGATACCGGCAGCCAGGCCGAGCGCTGCCTGCCAGCTAAAGCGGATCATGCTTTTGCGTGAGGTTTGTTGCTGGCGCTCACGGCGTTCGGTTTCGTCGATAATAATTTCAGCGCCATAACCGGCACGTTCAACGGCGGCAATCAGTGCGTTTTGATCAGCTTTGCCGCTGACCAGCGCACTGCGTTCCGCCAGATTGACCCGTGCCTGCTCGACACCATTCACGCCTTCCAGCGCCCGTTGCACTTTACTGACACAACTGGCGCAGCTCATGCCGCTGAGCAATAATTGCACGCTGTCATCAGCGGCTTGCGGGGCGTGAGTCTCAGCCGGAACAGGTGACGCAGCCGCTGACAGGGGTTCCGGCAAAACACTCGCCTTATCGGTCAGCGGCTCAGATTTTGGGGATGTATCTCCTGCAACCTGCGCGTCGTAACCGGCGTTCACTACGGCGTCGATCAGGCTCTGGCTGCTGGCATCGCCTTTGACGATGGCTTTATCCAGAGAGACTTCTACAGAGGTGGTGCCTTCAACCGCTTCCAGCGCTTTCCGCGTTGAAGCGACACAGTGCCCGCAGGACAAGCCTTGCAGGGATAATACGGTAGTCGTCATGATGAATTTCCTTTTTGCCTTGACCTGATTGTCAAATTTCACTAGTTATAGAGCATAAACCTTCCAGCAAGGGTAAGGTCAAGGAGGCAAAATGAACATCAGTGATGTGGCGAAAAAAACCGGGCTGACCAGCAAAGCGATTCGTTTTTATGAAGAGAAAGGGCTGGTCACCGCACCGGCTCGCAGTGAAAACGGCTACCGCAGCTATGCACAAAAACATATCGAAGAACTGACGTTGTTGCGCCAGGCGCGGCAGGTTGGTTTTACGCTGGAAGAGTGTCAGGAGCTGGTGGCATTATTCCACAATCCTGACAGGCACAGTGCTGACGTAAAAGCGCGGACATTAGAAAAGGCCGCCGAAATTGCGCGGCACATTGAAGAACTGAAAGTGATGCGTGAGCGCTTACTGACGCTGGCGGAATCCTGCCCCGGCGACGAGGGTGCGGATTGCCCGATCATCGATAATCTCAGCGGCTGCTGTCATAACAAACATTAACGCGCATCGGGTTCTACGCGCAGCGTCGCCCCTTCCACGCCGGTGATAACGACTTTGTCCCCGACGTTCAGAGGGGAGCTGCAGATCGCACGCCAGCTGCTGTCACCGATTTGTACCCGTGTGAACTGGTTAGTTACCGGTTCCAGCACCGTAGCGTAAGTGCCCACTAATTGCTGGCCTCGCTGATTGAGTGCGGCATTGCCGGAAGATTTATCCACCCGCTGGTTCAGCCACTTCCACCACAGCCACGCCGCCAGAATGGTCAGCAGGGCAAATGCCGTGCCCTGCCATGCCCACGGCAGCGGCAGGATCCACGTGACAGCACCCACCAGGGCCGCCGCCACGCCGCTCCACAGCAAGTAACCACTCGCACCCACCAGCTCAGCTGCCAGTAACAGGCCACCCAGAGACAGCCAGAATACGTGCGGATTTGCCATGAAATCATGCAGCATTATTTGCCGCCTTTGGTTTCTTTCAGCAACTCAGCAATTCCGCCAATGGAGCCCATCAGACTGGTGGCATCCAGCGGCATCATGATGATTTTGCTGTTATTGGCAGAACCGATTTTCGTCAGGGCATCGGTATATTTTTGTGCCACGAAGTAGTTAATCGCCCGCACATCACCGGCCGCAATCGCCTCGGACACCATTTTGGTGGCCTGGGCTTCCGCTTCCGCCGCACGTTCACGCGCTTCTGCCTGCAGGAATGCTGACTGACGCTCACCTTCGGCTTTCAGAATTTGCGACTGTTTTTCACCTTCAGCACGTAAAATGGCGGACTGACGTACACCTTCGGCTTCCAGAATGTCGGCACGTTTTGTACGTTCGGCTTTCATCTGTGCGTTCATCGCAGAGATCAGTTCAGCCGGTGGGCGCACATCACGGATCTCGATACGGGTGATTTTCACGCCCCACGGATTGGTAGCTTCATCGACGATATGCAGCAAACGTGCGTTGATGTTGTCGCGTTGTGACAACATTTCGTCCAGTTCCATCGAGCCGAGAACGGTACGGAAGTTGGTCATCGTCAGGTTAACGATCGCCTGCTCCAGATTGCTGACTTCATAGGCGGCGCGCGCCGGGTCAATCACCTGAATGAAACACACCGCATCGATGGCAACATTGGCGTTATCGCGGGAAATCACTTCCTGAGAAGGAATATCCAGTACCTGTTCCATCATATTGATTTTGCGACCGATGCGGTCGACAAACGGCACCACCAGGTTCAGCCCCGGCATCAGGGTTTTGGTATAGCGGCCAAAACGTTCGACGGTCCACTGGTAGCCCTGGGGCACGATCTTGATCCCGGCGTACACCATCAGCAGCGCCAGTACGATCAGAATAAGGATAGGGATGGGAATAAGGTCAAACATAGTATGAAACTCCTGTAAAACTGTGTTCTGACTATTCACGGGGGAATAATCGAATAAAAACATGTCCCTGGCGCACTCACCGACCGGTCAGGCGCGTGTTCAATTGTCGCACAAATCGTTAAGTCATCGTATTAATAAAAGGATAGTTCAGAGGATAAAAGACGGGGGAAATGCTAAAAAAAACGCACGTCCGGAGAAGTGACGTGCGCAGGGCGTTTTACGGTGAAACCGGATGAATCAATAGAGCAGGGAATATAATTGGCGGCGGTATTTGGCGGCCAGCGCATCGCCGGTGCCGAGTGCTGCCATAATATCCATCAGCGTTTTACGTGCCGCACCGTTCGCCGCCCCTAAGTCTTTCTTCAGCGGAGCCATCAGCAGTTCCAGCGCTTCTTCATTACGCCCGACCTGATGAAGTTGCAGGCTGAGTTTGACCACCAGCTCGGCATTCTCAGGATCCTGCGACAACGCCTGCTGAAGTTGCTGAATTTCCGGCGTATCGGCGGCCTGTTTCAGTAACTCGATCTGCGCAATCAGCCCCTGATAACGGGAATCTTTATCCTGTAACGGAATGGTCGCCAGCACGGCTTCGGCATCGTCAGTACGGTGCAGATTAATTTGTGTTTCCGCCAGCAACAAACCGATGTCACTGCGCTGATTGCTCAACTGCCATGCTTCTTTCAGCAACGGCAGGGCACCATTCACATCGCCCGCTTGCAACATTTCCTGCGCCTGAGCCAGTTTCAGCTCTTCTTCTTTCGGCAACACTTTCTGCAGCAGTTCGCGGATCACTTCTTCCGGCTGCGGACCCTGGAAACCATCGACCGGCTGACCGTCTTTGAACAGATAAACGGCAGGGATCGAGCGCAGACCAAACTGCTGGGCGATCATCTGCTCGGCATCGCAGTCCACTTTTGCCAGGATTAGCTGACCGGCGTATTCGACGGCCAGTTTGTCGAGAACCGGACCCAGTTGCAGGCAATGCTGGCTGCGTTCAGACCAGAAATAGAACATCACCGGCACAGACATGGATTGTTCCAGCGTCTGGTGCAGGTTGGTTTCGTTGATATCGATTACTGTAGGTTGTGCAAGCATGAATTCTGTCTCTCCGCTACCCGTCATACTTCGAGCTGCTGATGCGTTGGCTGCGCTCATTCAGCCCGGTCACTTAGTTATCTAAGCTCCCGGGTCTTCGTGAGCTTGCCGCCTTCCCGCAACTCGAATTATTTAGGGTATAGAAAATTAAAGTATTTAAGAACAAATGGGGGCGACTCTTGCCGCTTCAACCCCGAATCGCTTTTACTTAGCTGTTTCCGCGTAATATTTTGTCCAGCATGCGCGCGGGCAACAGGCGTTTCAGCACCGTCAGTGCATGGGCGACCAGTGTGACCGGATAACGCAGGCGCGCGCGCGGATGTTCTAAAGCATGGTGCAGTTTGGGCAAAACCGCCTCCGGCTTGAGTGTAAAACGACGGGCAATACCCGGATTTTCGACCGGCTGGTCGGTCTGCGACTGACTCACATTGGCGGTGAAATTACTGCTCAGCGGGCCGGGTTCAATCAGGCTGACCTGAATACCGGTGCCGTGCAGCTCCATGCGCAGTGTGTCGGACCAGGCCTCCAGTGCAAATTTACTGGCAGCATACACGCCCCGGCGCGGCGTAGTAATCAGCCCCATCACCGAGCTGGTCTGGATAATACGGCCTTCGCCGTGTGGCAACATGGCGGGTAACAGAAGCTGCGTCAGCTGATGTGTACCAAATAAATTGGTGGAAAATTGTTGTTCGAACTGCTCACGGCTGATGCTGCTGAGCGGGCCATAAACGCCGTAACCCGCATTATTAAACAAGCCATACAGACGGTTGCCTGTCAGCGCAATGACCTCGGCGGCCGCAAGTTCGACGCTCTGTTTATCATCAAGATCGCACTGAATAGTTTCAAACCCCATCTGCTGCAGCGTGTCGATATCCTGCGTTTTCCGACATGCCGCCAGTACCCGATAACCGCGTGCGCGCAAATCCTGTGCGGCAACCAGCCCGATACCGCTGGAACAACCGGTGATTAATACTGCTTTTTGCATAACTTTACCTGTGAGGTGTCCCTATTTTTTATGACTGTGATTTACTAGGGAGTCGGGTGAAAAAGGTAACGTCTTGGTTTTACTCACGTCCCGGTATTATTTTTATTCGTCGTATTTTAACCCTAATGCGTCAGCAGCGGCGTGAGTTTTTCTGACATCCATCCGGCAATAAAGGATTGTGCTGCCAGCGCAGGATGTAAACCGTCGTCCTGCATCCATTCAGGTTTCACGGCGACCTGCTCCATAAAGAACGGCACCAGCGGGATGTTTTCCTGCTTTGCCAGCGCCGGATAAATGGCGTAGAACGCGTCGCCGTAGCGGCGGCCATAATTGGGTGGCAGACGGATTTGCATCAGCAACGGTTGGGCATTGCTCTGTTTTACCTGTTCAATCACCTGTTGCAGCGTCCGGGAAAGGGTTTGTGGCGGGAAACCCCGCAATCCGTCGTTGGCGCCCAGTTCAATCAGCACCCAGCGGGGGTGATGTTGTTGCAGCAAGGATGGCAGGCGTGCCAGCCCTTGTTCAGCGGTATCGCCGCTGATACTGGCGTTGATTATGGTGGGCTTGCCACCTTCTTTTTGCCATGTGTTATTCAGTAATGTCGGCCAGGATTCGGCTACCGGAAGGCGATAGACTGCACTCAAACTGTCGCCAATAATCAGCAAGTTATCAGCAGCAACGGCGCGAAAACTCAATAATCCTAACAACATAAGGAAGGGGAGATGCCAGCGGAAAATGTTCTTGAAGTTCATCATCTAAGTAAGCACGTCGGTCAGGGTGAAGGTCAGCTCACCATCCTGTCCGGTGTGGAGCTGGTTGTCAAACCTGCCCAGACAATTGCCCTGATTGGCGAATCCGGTTCCGGTAAATCCACCTTGCTGGGCATTCTTGCCGGGCTGGATGATGGCACCCGGGGTGATGTGAAATTACTGGGCAAATCCCTCAGCGAACTCAATGAGGAAGGGCGCGCGGCGCTGCGGGCAAAAAATGTCGGTTTCGTGTTCCAGTCTTTCATGCTGGTGCCGACACTCAACGCACTGGAAAACGTCCAGCTTCCTGCGTTGTTGCGCGGTGAAAGCGACAGCAGCAGTCGTCAGCAGGCCGTGCAGTTACTGGAAAGTCTCGGGCTGGGCGGGCGTCTGCATCATCTTCCGGCGCAGCTTTCCGGCGGCGAACAACAGCGTGTGGCGCTGGCGCGGGCATTCATCGGCAAGCCGAAATTATTGTTTGCCGATGAGCCGACCGGCAATCTGGATCGCGTGACCGGCGAGCGTATTGTCGATTTGCTGTTTTCACTGAACCGCGATGCGGCGACGACGCTGATTCTGGTCACGCATGACGAACAGCTGGCGGCGCGCTGTCAGCGGCGGTTGCGTCTGCGCGACGGGAAATTATGGGAGGAAGCATGATCTGGCGCTGGTTCTGGCGGGAATGGCGTTCGCCTTCGCTGCTGATCGTCTGGCTGGCGCTGACCCTGGCAGTGGCCTGTGTGCTGGCGCTTGGCAGTATCAGCGACCGCATGGACAAAGGGCTGAGTCAACAAAGCCGTGAGTTTATCGCCGGGGATCGCGTCCTGCGTTCCGCGCATCCGATTACGGAAGCCTGGTTGCAGGATGCACAGTCGCAGGGGCTGAAAGTCAGCCGTCAGCTCTCTTTTATGACCATGACGTTTGCCGGCGAAACGCCGCAACTGGCGGCGGTGAAAGCCACCGATCTGGCATATCCGCTGTATGGCGCGTTACAAACCGAACCGGCAGGACTGAAACCTGAACCGGGAACGGTGCTGGTCGCGCCGCGCCTGCTGGCACTGCTGAACGTAAAAGTCGGCGACAATCTGGATGTCGGAGATACCACGCTGAAAATTGCCGGTGTGATTGTTCAGGAGCCGGATTCGGGCTTTAACCCGTTCCAGACTGCGCCCCGGGTGATCATGAATCTGGAAGACGTGCCGAAAACCGGGGCTGTTCAGCCGGGCAGTCGTCTGACCTATCGCTATATGTTTGCCGGTTCGCCGCAAGCGATTCAAAGTTACGGCGAAGCGATAAAAGGGCTGCTTAAGCCTGATCAACGCTGGAGCGGGATGGAGGATTCCGACGGGGCGCTGGGCAAATCATTACAGCGCTCTCAGCAATTCCTCACGCTGTCGGCACTGCTGACCCTGATGCTGTCAATCGCCGCGATTGCCGTGTCGATGGGGCATTACTGCCGCAGCCGTTATGATCTGGTTGCGGTACTGAAAACGCTGGGTGCCGGGAAAAAGGCGCTGCAAAAACTGATTATCGGTCAGTGGCTGGCGGTGCTGGCGCTGGCGGGGTTGTGCGGCAGTGTGGTTGGTCTGGCATTTGAAGCCATCCTGATGAAAGTGCTGGCGCCGGTTTTGCCTGCAGAATTACCGCCTGCCGGTGGCTGGCCGTGGGTGTGGTCGATGGGCGCGATGGTGGTGATCTCGCTGTTGATCGGCATTCGTCCGTATCGCCAGTTGCTTGCGACCCAGCCACTGCGGGTGCTGCGCCATGATGTGGTGGCAAATGTCTGGCCGCTGCGTTATTTCCTGCCGGTGATGGTTGTGGTAGTGGTGGGTTTGCTGGCAGCGCTGATGGGCGGCAGTGCGCTGCTCTGGTCATTACTGGCGGGCGTACTGGTACTTTCGCTGCTGCTTGGTCTGATTGGCTGGGGGGCGCTGCTGCTGTTACGCAAGCTGACATTCCGTCAGTTACCGCTGCGTCTGGCGGTCAACCGTCTGCTGCGTCAGCCGTGGGTGACGCTCAGCCAACTGGCGGCATTCTCGATGTCATTTATGTTGCTGGCGTTGCTGCTGGTGATGCGCGGGGATTTACTGGATCGCTGGGAGCAACAACTGCCGCCGGACAGCCCGAATTACTTTCTGCTTAATATCACCAAAGACCAAATCCCGCAGGTGACGGATTTCCTGCATCAGCATAACGCGCAACCGGAAACCTTCTACCCGATTGTGCGGGTACGTCTGACGAAGATTAACGACAAAGTTGCCACTGATATCATCAAACCGGATGACGCAGGGGGAGAGGCGGTCAACCGTGAACTGAATCTGACCTGGATGCAGGGACTGCCGGATCACAATCCGCTGGTTGCAGGCAACGGACCGCCGAAAGCCGGTGAAGTGTCGGTAGATGAAGGGCTGGCGGGGCGTCTGGGACTGAAGCTGGGCGATACCGTCACGTTCAGCGGTGATACGCAGGAATTCAGCGCCAAAATCACCAGCCTGCGTAAAGTGGATTGGGACAGCCTGAAGCCGAATTTCTACTTCATCTTCCCGCCGGGTGCGCTGGATGCACAACCGCAAAGCTGGCTGACCAGCTTCCGTTATCACGGTGATGTCAGCACCATCACGCAGCTTAACCGTCAGTTCCCGACGCTGAGTTTGCTGGATATCGGCTCGATCCTGCGTCAGGTCGGCCAGGTATTACAGCAGGTGAGTCGGGCGCTGGAAGTGATGGTGATCCTGGTGATGCTGTGCGGCGGATTGCTGCTGCTGGCGCAAATTCAGGTCGGCATGCGTCAGCGCCGTCAGGAGCTGATTGTTTACCGCACGCTGGGTGCCAGCAAAAAAATGCTGCACCGGACATTGTGGTGTGAATTTGCCGTGCTCGGGCTGGTGGCGGGGATCGCCGCCGCCATCGGCGCGGAAGCTGCATTGTGGCTACTGCAACGCCAGGTTTTCGATTTCCCATGGGAACCGAATTATCTGATGTGGATTGCGGTACCGGTGGTCAGCGCGGTGCTGCTGTCGGTTTGCGGCGGTTGGCTGGGTGTGCGGTTGCTGCGGGGGCGGGCGTTGTTCCGGCAATACGACTCGTAGTTTCTAAACTCCTCCCCCTGCGAAGGGGGAGGCAGGGAGGGGGTTTTAATGGCTAACTGTTTGTCAAAGCACACTTTAACTATGAGATTTTGACCTTAATACCCCACCCCAACCCTCCCCTTCGCAGGGGAGGGAGCCGATCAAATCAAAGCTTTTCAACTGCCCATTCAATCCCGCTGGCGTATTCTTCCGGCAGCATCGGGACCAGTGCGTTGAGATTGTCTTTCAGCAGGCTGGCGCTGGCGTCGTTGAGATTCAGGTGTCCGACTTTACGACCCGGACGCACGTCTTTCTCGTACCAGTGCAGATTGACCAGCGGCAGGCTCAGCCATTTTTCTGACACATCCGTGCCAATCAGATTCACCATCACTGACGGTGTGCTCACCACCGGTTTCGGCAGCGGCAGACCAAGGATGGCGCGCAGATGCATTTCAAACTGACTGTAAGAGGCGCCGTTCTGTGTCCAGTGCCCGCTGTTATGCACACGCGGTGCCAGCTCATTGATCAGCAAACCTTCGCTGACCACGAAACACTCCATTGCCATCACACCGACATAATTCAGTTCGTTCATGATCGCTGACAGCATGTTTTCTGCCTGCTGTTGCAGGGCGGCATCCGGCTGCGGCAGCACAACACTGGTGCGCAGAATGCCGTCCTGATGCAGGTTATGGGTCAGCGGATAAAACACGGTTTTACCATCGTGACCTCGCGCGCCCACCAGCGAAACTTCACCGGAGAAGTTGATACCCTGCTCAACGATGCATTCGCCATAGCAATCCTGCGGCAGGGTATTTTCTTCACCAGAACGCAGACGCCACTGACCCCGGCCGTCGTACCCGCCGACGCGACGTTTCACAATCGCCAGTTGGCCAAGCCGGGAGAATACCTGCGGCCATTCGGCGGCATCGGCCAGCAATTGCCACGGCGCAGTCGCCAGACCGAGCTGGTCGAGCAACTGTTTTTGCGTCAGGCGATCGGCCAGACGCGGGAAAATGTCGCGGTTAACGAACGCATTGTGCGTCGCCAGTTCGCGGGTCAGTGCCGTTTCCGGCCAGCGTTCGATTTCAGCGGTGATCACGCTTTGCTGATACGGCACGGCTTCCGGTTCAGCATCAAGGCCGACAGGATAGACGGCGATGCCCAGCGGTTCACCGGCCTGACGCAGCATTCGGCCTAACTGGCCGTTTCCGAGTACGCAAACCGGTTTCATGCTTCCTCCCGCGGGTCGGGGTTATTCAGCACTTCGTCAGTTTGTGCGGTGCGCCACGCGGCCAGGTTTTTGGCAATCTCAGCATCGTGCAGTGCAAGAATCTGTGCCGCCAGCAATGCGGCGTTTGCGGCACCGGCTTTACCGATCGCCAGCGTACCGACCGGAATACCACGCGGCATTTGCACAATGGAATAGAGACTGTCGATGCCACTGAGTGCAGCACTTTGCACCGGCACGCCCAGCACCGGCACCAGCGTTTTCGCCGCCAGCATGCCCGGTAAATGCGCTGCGCCACCGGCACCCGCGATGATCACATCAAAACCGTTAGCGGAAGCCTGCTCAGCGAAAGTAAACAATTTGTCCGGCGTACGGTGAGCGGAGACGATATCGACATGGAAAGGAATATTCAGCGTTGTGAGGACGTCGGCGGCGAACTGCATGGTCGCCCAGTCACTTTTAGACCCCATAACGATGGCGATTTTTGCCGGGGTAACGTTGGATGACATGTCTGTAAAGCTCCTGTGATTCGGAAATAGAAACTGCGAGGGCGCAAATGATAGCACGCTCCGTGAGGGAGGAAAACGGTTGCGTCGCCGGAAAACGGCGCATTTTTGATGAGAAGTTGGCGGCAGATTTGTATAATCCAAACCAATATATTAATGACAAACTTCATTGGAAACTGATTTATGACGCAGGCTTTACTGGCACCGATTTATGATTTTCTTCACTGTGAAACACCCGCTCTGTGGGTGGATGTGGCGCTGGAAAATCAGACGGTGATGCTGATCGACCACGCTAACTGTGAAAAGAAGGCGGCGGCCACGGCGATGAGCCTGATGACCAAATATCTGGATCGCACCGAGCTGCTGTTTTGTGCGGCGCGTCTGGCGCGTGAAGAGCTTCATCACTTCGAACAAGTGGTGGAAATCATGCAAAAGCGCAATATTACTTATACCCAGCTTTCCCCCTCGCGCTACGCCAGCGGTATGATCAAACATACCCGTCATCACGATGATCTGAATATTCTGGTCGACCGGCTGATTATCGGGGCGTACATAGAAGCGCGATCCTGTGAGCGTTTTGCCAAAATTGCGCCGCATCTCGACGAAACCTTGTCGCGTTTTTACACCTCATTGCTGCGTTCAGAATCACGGCATTTTGCCGATTATCTGGCGCTGGCGGAGCAATATGCCGGAACGGATATCAGTGAGCGGGTAGAGGAGTTTGGCAGAATTGAAGCGGAACTGATCCTCACGCCGGACGAACAATTCCGCTTCCATTCAGGCGTACCCGTTACCCTTCATACTTCGGGCTGCTGATGCGTTGACTGCGCTCATTCACCCCGGTCACTTAGTCAGCTAAGCTCCCAGGGATTCATGAGCTTGTCGCCTTCCAGCAACTCAAATTATTTTGGGTAACTTTGAGGTGACTCAAAACGGGAAGCTGATCAGCTCGACGTTATCGGCGGTGACTTTCACCATCGAGCCTTCTTCGTGCCATGCGCCGAGTACCACGCGGTGGCCGGTTTTATTTTCCAGCGGCACATCGTGAATTGCCGGACGATGGGTGTGACCGTGAATCATCCACTCCACGCCTGCCATCTGCATTTCGCTGACCACCGCCTGCGGGTTCACATCCATAATTTCCAGTGATTTGCCCTGGTTTGACGCCTTGCTGTTGGCGCGCATTCTGGCGGCAATCGCCAGTCGCCATTTCAGCGGCAGCATCAGGAAAAGTTTCTGGATCAGCGGGTTGTGGACTTTTTTGCGGAAGTTCTGATACGCGACATCGTCGGTGCACAGTGTATCGCCGTGCAGGATCAGGACGCGGCGTCCGTACAGTTCCAGCACTTTTTTCTCCGGCAGCAACGTCATCAGGCTCTCGCGGGCGAAACGTCTGCCGAGCAGAAAATCGCGGTTGCCGTGAATGAAGAAGCAGGGCACACCTTGCTGGTGTAACTGATTCAGTGCCGCCGAGATTTCAGCGTGAAGCGGCTGCGGATCGTCGTCGCCAATCCAGGCTTCGAACAGGTCACCGAGAATGTACAGGGCGTCGGCCTGCGGCGCATCTTCACGTAGAAAACGCAGAAAACCGGCAGTGATTGCCGGTTCCTGTGCGCAAAGATGGATATCTGCGATAAAAAACGTGGTCATCCCGACGTTGATTATTCGCTGACTGTGACGCTTTTGATCACAACATCTTCTTTTGGAACGTCCTGGTGCATACCGCTGCGGCCGGTTTTGACGGCTTTGATCGCGTCAACCACGTCCTGACCTTCAACCACTTCTGCGAATACGCAGTAGCCCCAACCCTGTGCGTTTTTGCCACTGTGGTTCAGGAAGTCGTTGTCAGTTACGTTGATGAAGAACTGTGCCGTGGCGGAATGCGGATCGTTGGTACGCGCCATCGCCAGCGTGCCTTTGGTGTTTTTCAGGCCGTTGTCTGCTTCGTTATTGATAGGCGCATCGGTGTTTTTCTGGTTCATGCCTGGCTCAAAACCGCCGCCCTGGATCATGAAACCGTTAATCACACGGTGGAAAATTGTGTTGTCGTAGAAGCCTTTACGGCAATAGTTCAGGAAGTTTTCAACCGTGGCTGGCGCTTTGTCAGCGAAAGTTTTAATGACGATGTCGCCGTGGTTGGTGTGGAAAGTGACCATAATTATCATCCTGCTAATGTTGATGTGTGCTCTTAGTAAGAGCGGCTACTATAGCCTTTTCTTATACCATAACTCAAAAGTTGCCGTCAGCAGCGGCTTTGTGACGACTAAAGCCCGTCCGGCGGCCTTATGCCGTTTCGGTGAAATCATTTTCGTTATATTATACGCGTTAGTGTCGCTTAAACGCGCCAACGTCATTTTCTACGCCCAACACACGGAATAGCCTGATGCTGAAGATTTTTAATACCCTGAGTCGCCAAAAAGAGGAATTCAAGCCAATTCATGCCGGTAAAGTCGGGATGTACGTGTGTGGGATCACTGTTTACGACCTGTGTCATATCGGCCACGGTCGCACCTTTGTGTCTTTCGACGTGGTGTCGCGTTACCTGCGTTACCTCGGTTATGACCTGAAATACGTGCGCAATATCACCGATATCGACGATAAAATCATTAAACGTGCCGCTGAAAATGGCGAAACGTTTATGGCGCTGACCGACCGTATGATCGCCGAGATGCATGCTGATTTTGCTTCACTGAACATTCTGCCGCCGGACTCCGAACCGCGCGCCACGCAGCACATTCACGAAATTATCGATATCGTGCAGAAGCTGATTGACCGTGACCACGCCTATGTCGCGTCGAACGGTGATGTGATGTTCTGGGTGGAAAGTGATCCGGATTACGGACTGTTGTCCCGTCAGGATCTGGATCAGTTACAGGCGGGTGCGCGCGTCGAAGTCGAAGCCAACGTGAAACGCAATCCGATGGATTTCGTACTGTGGAAAATGTCCAAGCCGGGCGAACCGAGCTGGACATCTCCGTGGGGCGAAGGTCGCCCGGGCTGGCATATCGAATGTTCTGCGATGAACTGCAAACAGCTCGGTGCGCATTTCGATATTCACGGTGGCGGTTCTGACCTGATGTTCCCGCACCACGAGAACGAAATTGCGCAGTCAAGCTGTGCCCATGACGGCCCGTATGTGAATACCTGGATGCACTCCGGCATGGTGATGATCGACCGCGAAAAGATGTCCAAATCACTGGATAACTTCTTCACCGTGCGCGATGTGCTGAAATATTATGACGCTGAAAGCGTGCGTTACTTCCTGATGTCGGGTCACTATCGCAGCCAGCTAAACTACAGCGAAGAGAACCTGAAACTGGCGCGTACCTCAATGGAGCGTCTGTACACCGCACTGCGTGGCACTGACGCCGCTGCAACGCCAGCCGGTGGTGAGGCTTTCGTTACGCGCTTCCGTGCGGCTATGGACGATGATTTCAACACACCGGAAGCTTATTCCGTGTTGTTCGATATGGCACGTGACATCAACCGTCTGAAAACGGAAGACCTGTCTGCGGCCAACGGTCTGGCAGCGGAACTGCGGCAACTGGCAGGTGTACTTGGCCTGCTGGAGCAGGATCCGGAGCAGTTCCTGAAATCCGGTGCTCAGGCGGATAACGATGACGAAGTGGCTGAAATCGAAGCGTTGATTAAACAGCGTAACGATGCCCGCGCCAGCAAAGACTGGGGCATGGCGGATAAAGCGCGTGATCGTCTCAATGAAATGGGTATCGTTTTAGAAGACGGCGCAGCAGGGACCACCTGGCGTAGAAAATAGTCTATTCTTTTGTTCTTAATGCTGAATTATGGCTCCCAACCGGGGGCCATTTTTATAAGGATCATGCTGTGACAACCCTGTTTCTGACCTATCAGCCTCCGTATGACTGGCAATGGATGACGGCATTTCTCGGCGCGCGTGCATTGCAGGGTGTTGAACAGCAGGATGGCGAATATTACCAGCGTACGCTGGCGGTGATGCACCACGGCGAACGGCTGACCGGCTGGTTGCGGTTGCGTCCGTTGCCTGAGCGAAATGGCGTTGAGCTGGAAGTGTCGGCGTCGCTTTCGCCGGTCACGGAGAACATAGTTGCCCGGGTGCGGCGGTTGCTGGATCTGGACGCGCAACCCACGCTTATCGCCGAGGGGCTGGGGGGACTGGCTGACAATGCGCCGGGATTACGCCTGCCGGGCTGCGTCAACCGTTTTGAACTGACGGTGCGCGCGATCCTCGGGCAATTGGTGAGCGTGAAAATGGCGGCGACACTGGCGACGCGGCTGACTGAAAAATGGGGCGAACCGGTGCGTACGCCGTTTGCCGCGCTGACGCATTTGTTTCCGTCTGCAGCGGCCATCGGGCAGTTAACGGTAGACGATTTACGGGGTATTGGTGTGCAGGCCAAACGTGCAGCGTGTCTGATTAATATTGCGCAGGCAGTGGATGAGGGGCGTTTGCCGCTGGATGACATCACCGATGTGCAGGACGGAATAAAACAGCTGCAGGCGATGCCGGGGATTGGCAACTGGACTGCCAGTTATGTGGCAATGCGCGCCTGGTCTGCGCCTGATATTTTTCTCGGCGGTGACTATCTGATTAAACAGCGTTTTCCGGGCATGACGCCCGCGAAGATAGCCCGCTATGCCGAAGTCTGGAAACCTTGGCGCACCTACGCCACGCTGCATTTGTGGTTCAATAATGAGTGGCAGCCGGGCACGCCGTAGGCGGGGATTAACGTGACACTTCTGTGCCAGACTGATGGTCTTCAGGGGGGATGGCACCGCTGGTATGTGCAGTGGCCGTTTTTTGCGCCGGTTCATATTTATAAACCCGCCCGCGTCCGTTGTGTTTGGCAATGTAGCAGGCCATATCCGCTTGCGCCATGTATTCGCTGCCGGTGATGTTCGCATCGTTTATTTGCGTCATTCCTGCGCTGGCTCCGATCCGGTAGGCATTTCCTTCCCAGATAAATTTGAAATCGTTGATTTTGTCCACCAGATGCTGCAGCGTTGCCAGCCCTTCTTCCTGAGGACAATCAAATAAGATCAGCGCAAATTCATCGCCGCCCAGCCTTGCCAGCCGGTCGCTGTTGCGGATGTTCTCCTGCATCAGTGCGCTGATCTGGCGCAGCAGTTCATCCCCTGCAGCATGTCCGGCGGTGTCGTTAATCGCTTTAAAATGATCCAGATCGATAAACGCCAGACCGTGAGGCTGACGTTGCGTTGCAGTCAGATTCAGCGCTTTTTTCAGGCTCGATTCGAAACTGCCACGATTCGACAACCCGGTGAGTAAATCGTGAGAGGCGCTGTAACTGAGTTTTCGCATCAGTTCGCGGGATTTACTGACGTCCTGTAGCACCAGCACAATGCCAATCGGTTCGTCTTTCAGGGGGCGCAGCGGTGACACTGCCAGCTGAACATCAAACAAAGCCGTGTGATGGCCGTGCAGAACCAGCGAACGCTCAACGGAAGAGTGCAGATTTTCATTGATATCAAACTGCAAAAGATCGTCGATAAGCGGCCCTCCCGCTCCTTTGCTGATGCGCACGATGCGGCCTACCGGTTGCCCCTGCGCCTGCTGTTCTGTCCAGCCAGTCATTTTCTCTGCGACCGGATTCATGAAAGTGATATTCATATTCCGGTCGGTGGAGATCACCGCTTCATTGATCGAATTCAGCGTGATATGCAGCAGCTCTTTTTCTTCATGCAGCGCTTCCGAAAGGCGTTTGTTAGTCATTTCGGTGTGTTTAAGCTCGTTGATATCTTCAATCTGAGAAATGAAATACATCGGATTATGGTGTTCATCACGTACCAGAGATACGGCGAGGAATGCCCAGATAACTTCTCCGCTGCGGCGCAGATAACGTTTCTCCAGGGTGTAACTCTGGATGTCATCGTTCAGCAATTGCTGCAACAGCGCCAGGTCTTTGCCCAGATCTTCATGATAGGTAATTTCCTGGAACGTCAGGGTGGTCAGATATTCCGCCTCATAACCCAGCAGATGACACAGGGCTTTGTTCACCTGCAGCAGCTTGCCTTCCGGTGATACCAGCGTCATGCCAATTGCGGAATATTCCATGGCGTTTCGGAAGCGATTTTCACTTTGCGTGATGTGAGATTTTTCAGTACGCAACGCATGCATTGCCATCGCCATGGCATTCGCAGGCATCAGAATCAATAGCAGCGGCAGGAAAATCAATCCCTGAGGGAGCTGATCCGCCAGGTGCGGCTGAACGGAAATAATGCCGCTGGTATGCAGTAACGCAATCATCAGTGTCATCGAGAGGAAAATGATGAACGATTCCATACGGGGTAAACGGATGGCGGCCGATAACAGCGGAATGGTGATAAAGGCGAAAGTGTAAGGCAGCCATTTCAGGGCCAGAAAACCGGCCGCCAGCGTCAGGATCAACGTCAGAAGCAGTCCGAAAAGACGCGGCGAGGTGATCAGTTTAACCAGGTAGCCGCGATGGTAGATAAGCCCCAGCGGCGTGAGCGCGAGGATCGCCACGGCTTCTGACATAAACCAGGTGGTAAAGCGACTTTGTAATTCTGCCGGAGAATGAACATGCAGAATAAACAACAGCATGATTAACGCGCTGACCAGCGGGCAGAAGATCACCGCGACGAAAAGGAATTTCATCCAGGAACTCAGCCCCGAAAGCGGATCCTGCGCCGGCAATATTCTGCGCAATAAATCCGCACACAGAGAAGCCTCAATAAGGTTGTTGAGCAGATAAGGCAGATAGCGAAAGAAGGGCGTACCGAGGATCGTATGTGATGCCGCGATGCCCAGTGCGGCGGCGCACAGCAGCGGGATCCAGTCGCGATAGCGATGGTGGAATAAAACAGGGATCAGCAATGCTGTCGGTAGCCACAATCCGGCGAGGCTGGACGACTTCTGAATGATACTCAAACAGGCAAAGGCCAGCAGGCAGGTTGAGATGCCTAAAAGTAAGCAGGATGTCCAGTTTGCCCGATTAGCCCCAGTTGAGGGCGGCTTGCTATTTTCCACGGTGAAAACCTTTTTCTGGCTGACGGAGCGTTGCAGGCAGTCGCAGTGATACTTATTGATTAATGTTATCAATGCACTACCGCAGGGCGAACTGCGGCAGGGGTTAATGAGTACCGGAAAATCAGCGCTAATGATTAATATAAATTCTACATTACGCTGTAATAGATAACGAATTTTCCGGCCAGAAAGCCGGAATTCATTTCGTTAAAGCAGGAAAATGGTGGCAAGGCCGAGGAAAATGAAGAATCCGCCAGTGTCTGTCAGCGCGGTAATCATCACACTGGATCCGACCGCAGGGTCGCGGCCCAGGCGTACCATGGTGAGGGGGATGACGACACCCATCAGCGCGGCCAGCAGTAAATTTAGCACCATCGCCAGCGTCATCACCGCGCCCATCTCCCAGTTGCCATAGAGCAGCCAGGTGACAATCCCCATTAATCCGCCCCAGACGAGGCCGTTGATCAGTGCCACGCCCAGCTCCCTGAACATCAGGAATTTCAGATTGCCGAGCTGAACATGGTGCAGCGCCAGCCCTCGGACAATCATGGTGATGGTCTGATTGCCGGTATTTCCGCCGATACCGGCGACAATGGGCATCAGCGCGGCCAGCGCAACGAGCTGCGAAATCGTGTGTTCAAACAGGCCGATCACACGGGAAGCCACAAACGCCGTACACAGATTGATGGCCAGCCACGCCCAGCGGTTACGCACGGCTTTGGTTACCGGCGAGAAAACGTCTTCTTCAGGGCTTAAGCCACCCATGCGGCGTAAGTTGCTGTCGGTGTCGTTATTGACGAAATCGACGATTTCTTCCACCGTCAGGCGGCCCATCAGTTTACCTTTTTTATCCACGACGGCTGCGGTGATCAGGTCATAACGTTCGAACGCGCTGGCGGCGTCTTCGGCTTTGTCCTCCGGTTCAAAACTGGTGAGATCGGTGATCATCACGTCGGAAACCAGCGTATGCGGCGCGTTCAATAAAATCGTGGTCAGCGGCAATTCGCCAAGCAGCGTATTTTTCCGGTCAGTAATAAAGACTTTATCGGTTGCCTGCGGGATTGACTTACGTGAGCGGAGAAAGCGCTGAACGGTGCCCAGTGAGACATCCGGGCGAACGGTCAGCAACTCGAAATCCATGATACGGCCAACACATTCTTTGCTGAATTTCATCACTTCGCGAACTTTCTCTCGCTGGCGGGGATCCAGTGAGGTCAGTACGCGGCCAATCAGGTCGCGGGGCAGATATTCCGCCAGATAAACCTGATCGTCCACATCCAGCAGTGACATGGTTTTGAGCAAATCCTTATCGCTCATTTCTTCGATCAGACTGTCCCAGACGGTTTCTGAGACTTCCACCAGCGCTTTACCGCGTGCAGCGGGTTCGACCAGCCGCCACAGCGCCAGACGTTCACGGATCGGCAGTGCTTCCAGTACGTCCGCAACGTCCGCCGCGTGAAGACTTTGTACCCGCGAGGTCAGCTCGGCGGTGTTGTCCATCAGTTGTGCGCGGGTGGCGTCATCAACATCAGGTTCCTCGCCCAGAATACTGTCGGCGAGGTCATCGGTGTTCAGAAGGAGATCGAGGATCCTGCTGCGGCTTTCAGCCAGTTTCTGGCCGTAATTCTTTGGTTTTCCACCAGACATTTGTGATCCTTAGTCCTTTGAGTAACGACAGGTTTTCAGCGTGCCGGTACAGGTTTTTGCCGGAGTCTGTTCCTGTAACTCCACAGTTTGCGTATCGGTCCGGGTTTGTTTTTGATTCTGATGATGTGAATACGCACCGATAGCGGAGTAGACCAGACGCCCGAACAAAATAATGAAGCTTATCGCTAAAACGATTTTCGTCATTCTGATGTTGGTTTTTCGAGACATAATTTAATCGCTTAAGTAAATCGTTGCTCCGGTGAAGGAATGAAGGTGTGCAAATGATAACGTTTACAATATATAACACATCTAAACAGGCAGCCAGATAATCGGATTAAGGGCAAACGCGCGGTTTAAAGGGGTATAAATCCATCAAACCTAAGACTTTTCGTTCTCCTTAAGAAGGATCGCATGAAATTGCCAAAAAATTTTATTTCATGCATCACGCGATGAATTTGTCTGAGATGAATTTTTGTCAAATCACAAAGATTGTGTTTATTGATATGCATCAAGGGATTTAAGATAAGTCACATTAGAATCCAGCCATATTTTAAAATTTATATCCCGACCTCCGCTGTATTCTTTTTTCTTCTGCGTTTTTTCTGTGAGATGACGTTTTTACAACGATAATTGAGGACGGAACCTGTGGCCATCGTCATCGGACTGTCTGTCTGATGTCTATTACACCCTGAACCCTTCACTGCAGCATGAAGTTCATGCGCAAAACTTAGATGGACTTGATGCGTAAAAAATTTTCCTGGCAAGACATGCGCCATAAATGGTGGGGCCTTCCTGCGATTTTTGCTCTGGTGCTGATCCCGGTGACCTCGTGGCTTTCTCCGATGATTTCCCTGCCGGATGGCCGTACTTATCTCATTTATATGCCGATGGCGACCTGCGTCGCGTTACTGATGGTATTTGACTGGGCCGCATTGCCGGGCATCGTCCTGACGCTTTTCCTGCGCTATTACCTGCGGATTGGCTTCGAGATGGGGATGCTGATGACGGTGATTTATTTCGCCGCGCTGTCTCTGGCCTGGCTGGGCTATCGCTGGCAGGCGGGAAGTCGCTGGTCCGCACCGCTCGGTCTGATGAATCTGGCGAAAGCCCGGGTAGGCTGGTTGCTGATTTTCCTGACATTATTCTTAGTCATCGTGCTGCAAATTGTGATTGAAAGCGGATTGCTGCCCGATTATCTCGGCATGGCGACGCGGGACTTTTTCACGCTCAGGACCCTGGTCAATTTACAGGGGATGGTCCTTGGTATTCTGCTTAACTCGCATGTGATTTATCTGGTGATACGCATTATCCGCAAGCCGCATTATTTACGTGTGGTCTGCACGAGGTTGCGTCAGGAAATGGCACCAGGCGTGAAGTTTGCTGAGATTATGCTGTGGTTTGCGGTTCTGGGGGTCATGGTCACGTTGTTGTGCCTGCCGGGGCTGAGTGAACCGTTCATGAAGATTTTACTCAGCGATTACACGCTGACGCTACTGTTTCCGGTATTGCTGTTTGGAGCCTGGCGCTACGGTTATTACTTTATCAGTATCGTCTGGACCGTCACCCTGACTGTGTTATTTGAATTTTATCAGGGGTTTATCTCCGAACACGGCTTTGTTCATAATCTGGTGTTCGTGTCCGCCCTGATGTTGGTCTATACGATGACGTTGTTGCTGATGGCGGCCATCGCCTCACGTCAGCGTCTGCTGATGAAAAAATCCAGCGCCGCCGCATTGCAGGATCCGGTGTTTGGTCTGCCAAACCTGCGTGCCTTCAACCGCGATCTGGCGAGCTATCCGCGTTCCATGCTGTGTTTTATCCGTGTTTCCGATATGGACGTGCTGAGCCGTAACTACGGCATGCAGTTGCGTATCCAGTTTAAACAGCAACTGGCGCACGGGCTGAAGCCTTATCTGCAACCGGGTGAGCGGGTTTATCATTTACCGGGTTATGATCTGGTCTTGCGGCTTAACTGCGAAGATTCGGATAAAAAATTGCAGAATTTGCATGACTATCTGGAAGATTTCCGCCTGATCTGGAACGGCTTGCCGCTGCATCCCAATATAGGCTTATCGTACTGTACCGTGTATTCGCCAGTGGAACATCTGCCGATTTTGCTGGGCGAACTGAGCGGTATTGCTGAAGTTTCCCTGACCACCGGGCAGCCGGAATCCAATAAAAACGACCACAGTCAGGTACAACTGGAGATCAGAGAAAAAGTCGACATGCTGCATAAAATTCAGCGGGCACTGGATGACGATCGCTTTGTGCTGATGGCGCAACCGATCTTCGGGGTGCGTGGCGACAGTTATCATGAAATCCTGCTGCGTCTGTCTGACAGCGCAGAAGGAACGCTGATCACACCGGATAAATTCCTGCCGGTGGTGCATGAGTTCGGTTTGTCGTATCAGCTGGATATGTGGGTGCTGAAACATACACTGATGTTTATTAATCAGAACCGTGTTCGTTTGCCGAGTCTGCGCTTTGCGGTGAATTTCACGCCCTCGACGCTGTGCCGCCCGACCTTTAGCCGCGATTTTAAAACGCTGATGCTGGAATATGAGGTAGAACCGTTCCAGATCGTGCTGGAAGTAACCGAATCCCATCTGCTGCAGAACATGAAATATGCCGACCTGGCGATGCGGGAATTGCGTTCCTACGGTTGCCGCATTGCGATTGATGACTTCGGTACGGGCTACGCCAGTTACGGTCGTCTGAAGGCTATTCAGGCCGATATCCTGAAAATTGACGGCAGCTTCGTGCGCAATATGCTCACTGATTCGCTGGACGCCTACATTGTGCAGTCAATCTGTCAGGTGGCGCGCATGAAGCATCTGTCGATTGTGGCAGAGTATGTGGAAACTGAAGAACAGAAAATCGCGCTGCACGAGCTGGGTGTGGATTACATGCAGGGTTATCTGGTGGGTAAACCGCAACCGTTAAACAAACTACTGGAATTCCCGAACGTCTGACATTGAGCGATGTCCGGAAAGAAAAAGCCCTCTGCGCATCAGATGCCAGAGGGCTCTTTTATTGCAGCGGAACGGTTAGTTTTTCACAATACCGTCTTCTTCCTCAAGCATCAGTTTCCAGCCTGTCACGTCATCCCAGTAACTCTGTTCTCTTTCGAAATCCAGCTGAACAAGGTTGTTCTGAGCCAGATATCCGGCCGGGAAACGCAGCGTCCAGTGATTATCATCGGTAGATAACCGCAGGGATTCAGGCGTTGTCGTTGACTGACGCTGATTGTTGAGCAACGCCCCTAGACGCAGAAGCTGGATCAGCGGAATGTAGTGTTTCTTCTTGAACAGATTCAGGCGCGGCAGTTCTTCCAGCTTGATGGCTTTTCGGTGGAAGCGGACCAGTGTGGCCAGCAGCGTTTGCTGTTCCTGATTGAAACCCGGCAAGTTGGTATTTTGCAGGATATACGAGGAATGGCGGTGCATGCCGGTGTGGTTAATGCTCAGACCGACTTCATGCAACATGGCGCTGAATTTCAACAGTGATTCCAGCTGTGGCTGCACCAGTTTGGTATTTTGCGCCAGCCACTGGGCATACAATTGCTCTGTGGTATCCAGCACACGGCGCGCCTGTTCACGGTCAATGTTGTAATGCTCAGCCAGACTTTTGGCAGTACGGGTACGGATATCCTGATGACGGAAACGGCCTTCCATTTCATACAGCACACCTTCACGCAGTGCGCCGTCAGAAAGACGCAGCTCTTTGATCGCCAGCGCATCGAACACACCGCGCAGAATGGCAAGCCCCGGCACGAACACCGATTGCCTGTCTTCCGATAAGCCTGGTAAATCCAGGGCACTGAAATGTTTAAAGTTCAGTACCGCTTCGGACAGCATTTCCAGCCGTTCAGGGGTAATTAAGCCGTCTTTTTCGCCCATCGCGACCAGCACTTCGTGTGCCGCTTTAATACTGCCGGAGGCACCCAAAGCATACTGCCAGCCCTGCAGGCGGTACTGCCACGCCAGGGTTTCCAGCTTTTGCGCAGCAGCGAGCTGGGCACGTTTGAAGTTACTGCGGCTGATTTCGCCATTGGGGAAAAACATCTGCGCAAAACTGACACAGCCCATACGGCGGCTTTCGGCCAGCAACGGCTCGAAGTCCTCTCCGATGACCAGTTCTGTTGAACCGCCACCGATATCGACCACCAGCTTGCGGCCTTTTTCAGGCTGCGTATGTTCAACACCCATAAAAATAAGTCGTGCTTCTTCCTGCCCGGAAATAATTTCAATCGGGTAGGGGATGACTTCTTTGGCACGCTTGAGAAATTCCTCGGCGTTCACTGCCTGACGCAGCGTATGTGTACCGACGATAGTGACGTTATTTTCCGGAAAACCCTGCAGGCGTTCGGCGAATAAAGCCAGGCAATCCAGCCCGCGTTGAATGGCTTCTTCACTGAGCACATTTTTACTGTCGAGACCATCGGCCAGATGGACGCGCTGTTTCAGGCGTCCCAGGACCTGCAGCGCGCCGTTAACGACGCGTGCAATGACCATATGGAAACTGTTCGACCCGAGATCAATCGCCGCAATTTCCTGTGGCTTGGCATTCAGTGGGCTGCTTTTAAGGGGCATAGTTGTGTAACGCTCCAGGGGTTCAGGCTTGCTGACTTTGTTGTTCCAGCTCTTTCAGATATTCATAAATCGCCAGTTGCGCACGGACTTTGCGGCGATTTCCGCGTGGAACATACCGGTTGCTCAGTTCTTTATCAATCACTCTGGCTTTTACTGTGTCACTAAACAGCAGCTCAAGGATATCCAGAACGCGCTGTTTCAAACGCGGATCGAGCAGGGCGACGGCCACTTCAATACGATAATCAATATTACGCGTCATCCAGTCGGCTGAAGACAGGAAGACTTTGGAATCGCCGCCATTTTCAAAGACATACACGCGATCGTGTTCCAGATAGCGGTCAATGATGCTGGTAACCTGAATGTTTTCGCTAAAGCCGGGTAAATTCGGCACCAGAGAACACATCCCGCGGATCAGCAGACGGATTTTCACCCCGACGTTAGACGCGACGTAGAGGCGGTCTATCAGCCCTTTATCCACCAGATTATTGATTTTTAGCGTAATTCCGCCTGTTCCGCCCGCCTGAACGTTGGCAATTTCACGGTCGATCAAACGGTAAAGCATGTCACGCGAGTTTTGCGGTGACACCATCAGATGCTCGAACGACACCGGGCGGTAAGGGTTTTCAATAAAGTTGAAGACGCGGCGAACCTCGTTGGTGATCCTCGCATCGGCGGTGAGCAGTGAATAGTCGGTATAAAGGCGCGCCGTTTTCTCGTTAAAGTTACCGGTCCCGATATGAGCATAGCGGACAATTTCGTCGCCTTCGCGTCGGGAAATAAGAAAGAGTTTTGCGTGTATTTTAAGGCCCGGCGCAGAGAAAATAACGTGCACACCGGCTTCAGTCAGACGTTTCGCCCAGTGAATATTGGCTTCTTCATCGAAGCGCGCCTGCAGTTCGACGACAACAGTGACTTTCTTACCGTTGTGCGCGGCGTGGATCATCGATTCGATAATGCGGGAATCTTTCGCCACGCGGTAAATATTGATTTTTATCGACAGCACGTTCGGATCGAACGATGCCTGACGCAACAGTTCCAGTACGTGCTCAAACGTGTGGTACGGATAATACAGCAGCACGTCTTGCTCGCGGATCGCTGCAAAGCCGTTGCGGAATTTATCGAACCACAAATGGCGCAGACGTGGCAGCGGACGGTTGACCAGATTGGCTTTGCCGACGTTCGGGAAGCCGATGAAATCTTTAAAATTGTGATAACGTCCACCGGCAATCACCGAATCATAATTGGAGATGCCAAGTTTACCGCGCAGCAGTTCGACCATTTCATCCGGCATATCGCGCTGATAAACGAAACGTACCGGTTCGGCGGTCAGACGCTGTTTCAGGCTTGATGACATCAGCTCAAGCAGGCTCGATTCCATTTCCGTGACCAGATCATATTCGGCGTCACGGGTCATTTTCATGGAGTACGCGTTCAGTGCATCGTAATCGAAGAAGCCTTTGAAAATATCATCCAGACAATAACGCAGGATGTTATCCAGCAGGATCATCGGCTTACGACGGCGTGGTGCTTCCGGCGGCAGGTTAACGAAACGTGGCACTTTATCGGACGGGATTTCCAGCAGCGCATAATGGATCTCTTCGCCACGGATAATTTCTACTGCCAGATAGGTGTAATCGTCTTTGAGGAATTGCACCAGATTGGTATCGTGGTTAATCAGAATCGGTGTGATGTACTGGCGCAGCTGATGTTTGAAGTACTGACGCAGCCAGGCTTGCTGGTTTTCAGAAACCTGGCGTTCGTTAATCAGGAAGATCTGATTACGCGCCATTTCCAGAAGCAAATCGTTGTAAAGACTGTCGAATTCCTGATCAATGCGCAGCACCTTCGCCTGAATTTTTTTCAGCAAATGACGGGACGCGCCCAGAAAACCTTGTTCTTCACTGATGAGGATCCGTCGTTTTAAATCGGCAAAACGGACTTTATAAAACTCATCCAGGTTATTGGAGTAGATCCCTAAAAAACGCATCCGTTCGATCAGGGGATTGCTTTTGTCAGCCGCTTCCTGCAACACGCGCTCATTGAAGGACAGCCAGCTTAGTTCTTTCTCGATATAAAGCTTTTCCTGACCCATTTTCACTCCGTTCATTTAGCTTGCAACCTGGCCCATACAGGCAAATTTGCCTGAAAACACCGCAATGTAGCTCAACATATTCTTCGTGTTGCCCGCCTTTTAAGCAGCCAGCGCAGCAGGAAGTCATCTGTGAGAGGGGCCTAGTGTCTACTATCAATATTGCGAAAGATTGACAGGAAAGTCCAACATAACAAGGGATGATTTCAGGAGAGTCTTTAACGGGGAGTCAAAAGAGAGAAAAGTGTTACCGATGAAGGACATTTGTATCCTTCACCGGTCATTCTTTTACCGATTTATGTCGCGGTGGAATTAAACCGCGCTGGCGCCAATCAGGGATTCCGGTTTGACCTGAACAGGCTTGGTTTTGTATTTCGCCAGAAACTGCGGCTGGAAAATACACATGCGGATGGCGCTGCGATATTCGCCGTTCACAAAGAATTCCTGTTTCAGTTCACCTTCAAGCTCGAAGCCTAATTTGCTGTAAATGTGGATCGCCTTTTTATTTTCTTTATCCACGATTAAATACAGTTTGTAGAGGTTAAGAACGGAGAAGGCATAATCCATCGCCAGACGGACAGCGTCACCGGCAAAGCCTTTGCCCTGATGCTGCGGATCGATGATGATCTGAAATTCCGCGCGGCGGTGAATATGATTAATTTCCACCAGCTCGACCAGGCCGACCGGTCCGCTTTCGTATTCAATAATAAAGCGGCGTTCGCTTTGGTCGTGAATATGCTTGTGATACAAGTCGGTCAGTTCGACGAAAGCCTCGTAAGGTTCTTCAAACCAGTAACGCATGATGCTGGCGTTATTATCAAGACGATGAACAAACGACAGGTCGTCCTTTTCCAGTGGACGTAATCTGACGCTGTTATGGCTAAACATGGGGTGTTCCTCAACTATAAAAGCCGTTTTATGAGGGTAACCTTCGTAAATATGAAATCGGAAACAACCGTGTTCCCGATGAAGGTCGGCGCACAAACGACGTTTAAACGTGCGCCGGGATGTGCATTATATCGGACGAAATGTAAACAAATGTCAAATGACGGAAAATAAAAAACCGGCGCATGGCCGGTTTATAGTGAAATCATGATGCAGTGGTAGATTAATCTTCTGCATATCCGCGTTCAGAAAGCGGATTGTTATCCAGCAGCGCCTGACCCTTTTGCAGCGACAAACGTCCGTCAACGAACCAGCTGACGACCAGCGGATAAATGCTGTGTTCCTGCGTTTGTATGCGGGCAATCAGCTCTTCTTCTGTATCGTCAGCAAACACCGGGACTTTGGCCTGTAAAATCACCGGACCGCCATCGAGTTCTTCAGTCACAAAATGCACGGACGTACCGTGTTCCGCATCCTGATTTTCAATGGCCTGACGGTGGGTGTGCAGACCCGGATATTTTGGCAGCAGGGAAGGGTGGATGTTGATCATGCGTCCGGCAAAGCGCTGGACGAATTCAGCGGTCAGAATACGCATATAACCGGCAAGTACCACCAGATCAGGCTGGAAAGTGTCAATGGCATCCGCCAGTGCAACGTCAAATTCCGCCCGGTCCCGGTAAGCCTTAACATCCAGTGCATGCGCGGGAATACCGGCTAAACGGGCTCTTTCAAGCCCGTATGCAGCTGCTTTATTGCTGAAGACCGCACTGAGTGTTGCGTTAATTCGTCCCTGCTGGCAGGCATCAATCAGGGCCTGTAAATTGCTCCCCTCGCCCGATACCAGAACCACAATCCTTTTCATTTTGCTACCCGTCTTCAGTCAGTTGATTTACTGGTTTTATTCAATAACCACGCGTTCAGCGGAGTCAGAGGCTTTAATGTAGCCAATTTTCCACGCTTTTTCGCCATTATCGTTCAGTAATGCAATCGCCTGATCGGCCAGTTCTGCCGGAAGTGCCACCAGCATGCCCACACCACAGTTAAAGGTGCGGTACATTTCGTGACGGCTGACATTACCGGCGGTTTGCAGCCAGGTGAAGACATCCGGCCACTGCCAGCTTGATTCGTCGATAATCACCTGTGTGTTGTCCGGCAATACACGTGGGATATTTTCCCAGAAGCCGCCACCGGTCAGATGGACGATGCCGTGAACATCCACGTTTTCGATCAGGTTCAGAATCGATTTCACGTAAATTTTGGTTGGTGCGAGCAGGTGATCGGCCAGCGGTTTGCCTGCCAGATCGGTAGTTTCCGGGTCAGTCTTACTGACTTCCAGAATTTTGCGCACCAGAGAATAACCGTTGGAATGCGGGCCACTGGCGGCCAGGCCGATCAGCACATCCCCGTCAGCCACTTTGCTGCCGTCGATGATTTCTGATTTTTCCACCACACCCACGCAGAAGCCTGCCACGTCGTAATCTTCGCCGTGATACATGCCCGGCATTTCAGCGGTTTCACCACCGACTAACGCACAGCCAGACTGTTTACAGCCTTCTGCGATACCGGTGATTACGCTGGCGGCAGTATCGACGTCCAGTTTGCCGGTGGCGTAATAGTCGAGGAAGAACAGCGGTTCAGCGCCCTGAACGATTAAATCGTTGACGCACATCGCGACCAGATCGATACCGATAGTATCATGGCGTTTCAAATCCATCGCCAGACGCAGCTTGGTGCCAACGCCGTCGGTACCCGAAACCAGTACGGGTTCACGATATTTTTGCGGCAGCGCGCAGAGGGCACCAAAACCGCCCAGTCCACCCATCACTTCAGGGCGGCGAGTCTGTTTTACTACACCTTTAATGCGGTCTACCAATGCGTTACCGGCATCGATATCTACGCCTGCGTCTTTATAGCTGAGAGAGGTTTTGTCGGTCACTGCGAAGTCCCCACGGCGGTTTGGGTTGGTGGTTGAAGAATAAAGCGGGGCAATTCTAACAGTGGAAGCAAACGTTTGCGAGCGCCTTATTCGATGATGAGTTTTAGGCTGTCTATACTCTAACCGGGTTACTGATGATCCAGATCAGGCTATTTGGTATGGCGTTCAAAAAAAATGGCGTTATAATCTCGCGATTTTTTTTGCAGCTCAACCACCTTAGGAGAATAAATAATGAAGATCGTCGAGGTGAAACACCCGCTGGTGAAACACAAGCTGGGCCTGATGCGTGAAAACGACATCAGCACGAAACGTTTTCGCGAACTGGCTTCTGAGGTGGGAAGTCTGCTGACGTATGAAGCGACTGCTGATTTAGAAACTGAAAAAGTGACGATCGAAGGCTGGAATGGCCCGGTTGAAATCGATCAGATTAAAGGCAAGAAAATTACCGTAGTGCCTATCCTGCGTGCCGGTCTGGGCATGATGGAAGGCGTACTGGAACACGTTCCGAGTGCGCGTATCAGTGTGGTCGGCGTGTACCGTGATGAAGAAACCCTCAAGCCTGTGCCGTATTTTCAGAAACTGGTTTCTAACATTGAAGAACGTCTGGCACTGGTGGTTGATCCGATGCTGGCGACGGGGGGGTCTATGATTGCCACCATCGACCTGCTGAAAAAAGCCGGCTGCCAGAGCATTAAAGTGCTGGTGCTGGTTGCCGCGCCTGAAGGGATCGCCGCTCTCGAAGCCGCACACCCGGACGTTGAGTTGTACACCGCCTCGGTGGATCAGGGACTCAACGATAAAGGCTACATCATCCCGGGGCTCGGCGATGCGGGCGACAAGATATTTGGTACGAAATAAATAAGCGTTTAGCCGACTAATCAGTCGGCTTTTTTTTGCTCGTCATATACAACATCACACCATTGAGAGGATCACATTCATGACCCGTCGTGTCATCGGGGTAAGCGAACGTCCGCCATTGCTGCAGACGATTCCCCTGAGTTTCCAGCATCTGTTTGCCATGTTTGGTGCCACCGTCCTGGTGCCCATTCTGTTTAAGATCAACCCGGCAACGGTGCTGCTGTTCAATGGCATAGGGACTTTGCTGTATTTATTTGTCTGTAAAGGGAAAATACCGGCTTACCTTGGCTCGAGCTTCGCGTTTATTTCCCCGGTGCTGTTGCTGTTACCGATGGGGTATGAGGTGGCGCTCGGTGGTTTTATTGCCTGCGGGCTGTTGTTCTGCCTGGTGGCGCTGATTGTTAAGAAAGCCGGAATTGGCTGGATTAACGTGATATTCCCGCCTGCGGCGATGGGCGCAATCGTTGCCGTCATCGGACTGGAACTGGCGGGCGTGGCGGCGAATATGGCGGGTCTGTTACCTGCCGAGGGCGCGGCGGTGGATTCCACCACCATTACCATTTCGCTGGTGACACTGTCTGTGACCATTCTGGGGTCCGTGCTGTTCCGTGGTTTCCTGGCGATTATCCCGATCCTGATCGGCGTGCTGGTGGGTTATGCACTGTCGTTCTTTATGGGGGTGGTGGATGTCTCAACGATCGAGAATGCGCACTGGTTCGCGCTGCCAACCTTCTATACGCCACGTTTTGAATGGGTCGCCATCCTCACGATCCTGCCTGCGGCGCTGGTGGTTATTGCCGAACACGTCGGGCATCTGGTTGTGACGGCAAACATTGTGAAGAAAGATTTACTGCGTGATCCGGGCCTGCACCGTTCGATGCTGGCAAACGGTTTGTCGACCGTGTTGTCCGGTTTCTTCGGCTCAACGCCAAATACCACGTACGGTGAAAACATCGGCGTCATGGCCATCACCAAGGTATACAGCACCTGGGTTATTGGCGGCGCGGCCATTCTGGCTATTCTGCTTTCCTGTATCGGCAAACTGGCGGCAGCCATCCAGGCTGTGCCGGTACCGGTGATGGGCGGCGTTTCATTGCTGCTTTATGGTGTGATTGGTGCATCCGGTATCCGCGTGCTGATTGAATCGAAAGTGGATTACAATAAAGCACAAAACCTGATCCTGACCGCAGTGATCCTGATCATCGGTGTCAGCGGCGCGAAAATCCACATTGGTGCAGCGGAGCTGAAAGGCATGGCGCTGGCAACGATCGTGGGCATTTTCCTGAGTCTGCTGTTCAAAGTTATCGAGATTTTCCGTGGCGAAGAACAGATCATTGATGTTGAAGATGAGCGGGAAAATCCGCCGGTCTGATCTGCACGTTTTTAAGTGAATCCCTGACCGGCGGGTGTATTGCCAGCCGGTCAGGTGCTCGGATCGCAAGCGGTTGCACCCGGCACAGTTCATTTCACAACGGATCCTTGCTAGAATTCGGCAGTTCCTTTTATTGACGTGACAACATCTGCGGTCATTATACCGCTTTGGTTGAGGTGCTTCTGAATACGCCGGCACAGCTTTCTTTGCCACTTTATCTTCCCGATGATGAAACCTTTGCCAGTTTTTATCCGGGGGAAAACCCCTCTCTGCTTTCTGCCATTCAGAGCGCATTGCATCAGGAACACGGCACTTATATTTATTTCTGGTCACGCGAGGGCGGCGGCCGCAGCCACTTGCTGCATGCAGCCTGCGCCGAATTATCACAGCGCGGTGAAGCCGTCGGTTATGTGCCATTAGACAAACGCGCGTATTTCGTGCCTGAAGTGCTGGACGGTATGGAGCACCTGGCGCTGGTGTGCATCGATAATATCGAAGGCATTGCCGGTGATGATGAATGGGAAGCGGCTGTTTTCCATCTCTATAACCGCATTCTTGAAACCGGCCGTACGCGCCTGTTTATTACCGGCGATCGACCTCCGCGTCAGCTCAATCTCAGCCTGCCGGATCTGGCTTCCCGTCTCGACTGGGGGCAAATCTACAAACTTCAGCCGCTTTCCGATGAAGAAAAACTTCAGGCATTGCAGCTACGCGCTAAACTGCGCGGGTTTGAACTGCCGGAAGACGTGGGCCGTTTCCTGCTCAAACGTCTGGATCGGGAAATGCGTACGTTGTTTATGACCCTGGATCAGCTCGATCGCGCTTCGATTACGGCGCAGCGGAAACTGACGATCCCGTTCGTGAAAGAAATTCTCGGGTTGTGACAGGAAGGGATGTCCGGGTTCGTTAGCACTGAACCCGAACTGAAAGCGCGGGGTTATAAAATCTCTTTGACCTGTTCCGGCGGACGCCCTAAACGCGCTTTGCCGTTGGCCACCACAATCGGACGTTCAATCAGCCGCGGATGATCGGCCATCGCCTGTAACAGCGCGTCCTCGCTCAGACTGGTATCCTTCAGATTCATGTCTTTATAAATCTGCTCACCCTTACGCATCAGTTCACGTGCAGAGCTGAAACCCAGCAGGTCGATCAATTCTTTCAGCTTATCCACTGACGGCTGCGTTTCCAGATACAAAATCACTTGCGGTTCAATGCCTTCTGCTTCCAGCAATTTCAGGGTTTCACGGCTCTTCGAGCATGCCGGGTTATGATAGATTGCGACATCGTGTTGCATAAAAGTTTCTCCATTCTGGCACTGAAATCAGCCTTTCTGATACTGACGGAATCGTTGCTGCAACTGACGAAGCTGGTCGATTCGTGCGTCATAACGGGCCTGTTCCAGACTGCCTAATTTTTGTAATGCGCTGGCATTGCTCAGCATTTCAATCGCCTGATCCAGACGTCCGACTAATGCCACGCTTTCCGCACGGGCAGCCAGTTCCTGCGCACGTAAACCCTGTGCTGCGGCGGCCTGAGACAACAAATCCCAACCATTCGGATCACCCGGATAATTGAAAGTATAGCGGTTGAGGATTTTCATGGCATTGGCCGGCTTCGCACCTTCGAGATAAGCATTGGCCAGATTGAGTTGCAGCACGGCGTTGGCACTGCTGGCCGCACCGGCCTGCTCCAGACGCGCTATCGCCTGCGGCGCACGTTTGCTGTCGATATCATTATCGGTGGCTAAATCGAGTAACCATTCGTTGCCCGGATTCTGAGCCAGCAGCGGTTCAAGGATCGTCCGCGCCTGATCATATTTTTTTGCTTTATAAAATTGCAGTGCATGGCCGTATTTTGCCGCCAGTTGCTCGCGGATATTGCCATTGCTCAGTTTCAGCAGATAGTCGTCACTCAGCGGGAAGCTCTCTGAACCGTACATCCCCAATATGCGTACTTTCGCCAGGGTATAATCTTGTGAAGATTGCACAATCGGGTGCGGCATCTGGTTGGCGCGGTTACGGATATCGGCCAGACGGCTGTCGGGCAACGGGTGCGTCAGCAACATTTCCGGCGGACGGGTTGAGTAGCTCGCCTGATCTGCCAGTTTTTGCAGGAAGGCGGGCATCGCCTGCGGATCAAACCCCGAACGCTGTAAGACCTGAATGCCGATACGGTCGGCTTCCTGCTCATTGCCCTGCGTGAAGCTGATCATGCCTTGCTGCGTGCCTGCTAGTGTACCGGTCAGCGCCGCCATGCCCATTTGCGGACTGGCCATCGCCAGTAGAATTGACCCCAGCGCCCCCACCCAGGTGAGCGGCGCGTTACGTTGCTGGTCTTCCATCGCACGCGCCAGATGGCGCTGGGTCACGTGGGAAATTTCGTGCGCCATGACCGACGCCAGCTGGCTTTCGTTATCGGTATAACGGAACAGTGATGAGTGAAGCACCACATTGCCGCCAAAGAAGGCAAAGGCGTTCAGCTCATCGTTATTGACGATGAAAAAATGGAATGGCGTGCGGACGGAATAGGCATGCGCCACCAGCCGTTGCCCCAGTTCGTTGATGTACTGATTGAGCAGCGGATCGTTAATCAGCGGCGTGCTGGCGCGCATCTGACGGACATAAAAATCGCCCATCTGTAATTCCTGATTAATACTGAGTGTACCGCCTGCAGTCGTGCCGATGTCCGGTAATTGGTCGCTCACCGGCGGGGCTAACGGCGAGTTAGGGCTTTTTACGGGGCTCACGGGGGTTGACCAGAATGAACTGTCATCCGCACCGGCGGGCGGTATGGAACCCGCCAGCAGGCTGCCCAGACACAGGGCAATCACCCTTTTTTTCAACCGCATGACCATAAACATTTGCTTCCCAATAAGTTAACCGCGATACCGATGAGCTTTGCGAGCCTTTCTTCTGCGGACAGTCAGTCAGACCATTATTTTCTTGCGCTTTTCTCTGCGCTGGTCTCTATAGTAGCTATCCGCGTGAGAGTTTAAAACACTCCGAAGCTACAGTCGTGTGACAACGAATTTTTTAAATAGTTACTTGTGTCTGAGCGCGCAGGGAACGAACAGCGCGTAGATGCCAGACCCGAAATTACAGGAGCGTTTTCTTAATGTTGGATATGTTATTACAGTGGTACCGCCGTCGCTTTACCGACCCGCAGGCTATCGCGCTGCTGGCGATTCTGGTCGCAGGATTCTGCATCCTCTATTTTCTCAATGGTATCCTTGCGCCGCTTCTGGTGGCGATCGTACTCGCCTATTTGCTGGAATGGCCGACGGTGCGTCTGCAACATGTCGGGCTTTCCCGCACGCTGTCGGTCAGCGTGGTGCTGATTATTTTTGCCGGTATTTTGCTGCTCGGTATGTTTGTCATTGCCCCGGTGACCTGGCAGCAGGGGGTGAACCTGATGACCGATTTACCGAGCATGCTGAACCGCTTTTATGATTTCGCCGCAACATTGCCGAAGCGTTATCCGGCGCTGGTGGATGCGGGCATCATCGATATGATGGCGGAAAACATGCGCAGCAAATTATCCGGGCTGGGTGAGTCAGTAGTGAAATATTCACTGGCCTCGCTGGTCGGTTTACTGACGCTGGCAATTTATCTGATTCTGGTGCCGATGATGGTGTTCTTTCTGCTCAAAGATAAAGAGCAGATGCTGAGTGCCGTGCGTCGCGTTCTGCCCCGCGATCGCGGGCTGGCCGGACAGGTTTGGGTGGAGATGAATCAGCAGGTCACCAACTATATTCGCGGCAAAGTGCTCGAAATGATTATCGTCGGAGTGGCCACGTATCTGGTGTTCTGGGTGATGGATTTGCATTATTCGCTGCTGCTGGCGGTGCTGGTCGGCGTATCCGTTCTGATCCCGTATATCGGCGCGATGCTGGTGACCATTCCGGTGGTGATTGTCGCGATGTTCCAGTGGGGGCTGGGCGCGGATTTCTGGACGCTTTTCGTCGCCTATCTGGTGGTGCAGGGGCTGGACGGTAATGTGATCGTGCCGCTGTTGTTCTCTGAAGCCGTTAACCTGCATCCGCTGGTGATTATTCTTTCTGTCGTGGTGTTTGGCGGTCTGTGGGGATTCTGGGGGGTGTTCTTTGCCATACCGCTGGCGACGCTGGTCAAAGCCGTGGTTCACGTCTGGCCGGATGAATCACTCAACGAAACGGTCTGATTTTTTCTGCTTACCGCACCCAATAAAAAAAGCGCGTCTGCGCTTTTTTTGTCTCCACAATCTGACCGTGTCGGCTATTTACCGTTGAGGTAGGCCATGACGATGTCATGGTGATTGGTGGTTTTGAAATCGTCGAACACTTTCTCGACTTTGCCATTGCCGTCGAGCAGGAAGCTGATGCGATGGATGCCGTCGTAGGTTTTCCCCATAAAGGATTTTTCACCCCAGACGCCAAACTGCTCACAGACCTGATGATCTTCATCGGACAACAAGGTGAAGTTCAGCAACTCTTTCTCAGCAAAACGCGACAGTTTTTCCGGTTTATCGGTGCTGATCCCCAGCACTTCCACTCCGGCATTTTTTAACTGATCCATGTTATCGCGCAGTCCGCAGGCTTGTACGGTACAACCCGGCGTCATGGCTTTAGGATAGAAATAGACCAGGACTTTCTGTCCCTGGAAGTCGGCCAGATTAATTTGTTCACCGTCTTGGTCGGGCAAACTAAATTGCGGCGCAGGGTCACCGGCTTTCAGTGGGCTCATTGTCTTTCTCCATATCTCTTAGCGATTACTGCAGTTTATCTTCATTCTCAGAATAACTAACCACGTTAATACTGCCTTGCGCTTTCAGTTCTGTACATAGCTGATGAAACGCCTGCTCAATAATTGCCGCATCGGTATTGGCTGCGCTGTGCGCCGTTATTTGAATCGATAACTGCGCCGGCGTGGCGGCATCTGCCGGGCGCGTTTTTGAGGCAAGTTCGGCGATATTCATCTGATGCGTATCGAATAAATCGGTAAAACGTTCGATCAGATGCGGAGAGTCTTTCACCTCCACTTTCACCCAGACCGTAGCAGGCATTGGCTGGCGTTCATGTGCACTGGTTCGCTTCATCACGATCAATAATTCCAGCTCTGCGCCTTTTTGCGGCAGGGTGGATTCGATCAGTGTAATCGCGTTCCAGCTTCCGGAAAGCAGCATGATAAACGTAAACTCATCACCGAGCATCGCCAGACGGCTGTCTTCAATATTACAGCCGCAGCTGCTGACCTGACGGGTAATGGTGTTGACGATACCCGGACGATCAGCGCCTAAGGCGGTGATCACGAGATAATGTTGTTGTGGCTGCGGCAAAATAGGTCTTCCTGTCGTGCTTGGGAGTATTCCCAAGGTAAACATAAAAAAAACCGCCGGACAAGCGGTTACCGCTCGTTGATTGCTTGCTTTTGCAGTGGTGTCAAAAGTACCATGAGTGACCTGTTTGTGGAGGGGAAGGTCAATGTTTACGGGAAGTATTGTTGCACTGGTTACGCCGATGGACACCAAAGGTGCTGTCGATCGCGCGAGTCTGAAAAAACTGATTGATTATCATGTGTCCAGTGGTACTGCGGCGATCGTTTCCGTTGGCACGACCGGCGAGTCGGCCACGTTGAGCCATGAAGAGCACGGTGACGTGGTCTTACAGACGCTGGAACTGGCTGATGGACGCATCCCTGTTATCGCAGGCACGGGCGCAAACGCGACTGCTGAAGCGATTTCTCTTACGCAACGTTTTGAAAAAAGTGGCGTTGTTGGTTGCCTGACCGTCACCCCTTATTACAACCGTCCGACGCAGGAAGGTCTGTATCAGCACTTCAAAGCCATCGCTGAAAATACCTCTTTGCCGCAAATTCTCTACAACGTGCCTTCACGTACCGGCTGCGATATGTTGCCGCAGACTATCGCGCGTTTAGCAAAATTGAAGAATATTGTTGCTGTTAAAGAAGCAACAGGGAACTTAAGTCGGGTTAGTCAGATCCAAGTGCTGGTTGATGATGAAGATTTCATTTTGCTGAGCGGCGATGACGCCAGCGGTCTGGACTTTATGCAACTCGGTGGTAAGGGCGTTATTTCCGTCACGGCTAACGTAGCTGCCCGTGAAATGGCCCAACTTTGTGAGCTGGCAGCGCTTGGCAACTTTGCCGAAGCGCGTCGCCTGAATCAGCGCCTGATGCCTTTGCATCAGAATTTGTTTGTAGAAGCAAACCCAATCCCGGTGAAATGGGCCTGTAAGGCACTGGGTTTGATGGCAACCGATACGATGCGTCTGCCTATGACGCCGTTAACAGATGCTGCCCGTCCGGTCGTGGAAGAAGCATTAAAAAGCGCCGGTTTGCTGTAACTCTTAGGAAGATTTGATGGCCTCTTTATTTGACAAGAACAGTTTCCAGATGACCCGATTGCAGAAAACGGCCGTAGCGAAAGTGGTCGGGGTTTCCCTGATCATGCTGCTGGCCGCCTGTTCAAGCGATCAACGTTACAAACGCCAGGTAAGTGGCGATGAAGCCTACCTGGATGCGTCAGGTCTGCATGAGCTGAAAGCGCCGGTCGGGATGATTCTTCCCGTGCAGAACGGAACGTATGAAGTTCAGGCAGGATCAATGCAGGGCGCCGTGGGCAAACAACTCGACATCCGTCCACCATCCCAGCCACTGGCGCTGCTGAGCGGTTCCCAGACGCAATTCTCTGGCAACAGCAGCACCGTGTTGCTGGAAAATACCGCGCAGAACCGTGATCTGTGGAATAACGTCGTGAAAGCGGTTGAGCAAAATAATTTCAAAATTGCCAACCGTGATGATGCTAACCAGACACTGACCACCGATTTCGTTGACTGGAATCGTGCGGATGAAGACTTCCAGTATCAGGGGCGTTATCAGATCAGCGTGAAACAGCAGAGTTACCAGTTAGCGCTGACGGTGAAAACGCTTGAGCTGAAACAACAGGATAAACCTGTGACCTCTTCTGCTGAAATCCAGCGTTACAACAGCCAGATGATGAACGCCATCACGGCGAGCCTGGATAAAGTGCAGCAGGATACTCAGGCACGCCTCGACAACCGTCGTGTTGGTGAGATTGATGTTCAGAGCGGTGCAGATGATACCGGCCTGCCGGTGCTGATTGTTCGTGAGAGCTACGGTGTTGTGTGGGATCGCCTGCCAAATGCCCTGACAAAAGTCGGCATGAAAGTGACCGACAGCAGCCGTCCGCAAGGCACATTGTCTGTGACCTACAAACCGCTGAATGACGATGCGTGGCAGACACTGGGTGCGAAAGATCCGGGGCTGACTTCCGGTGATTACAAACTTCAGGTTGGCGACCTCGACAACCGTAGTAGTTTGCAGTTCCTTGATCCGAAAGGACATGCTCTCAGCCAGTCGCAGAACGATGCGATGGTGGCGGTCATGCAGGCCGCGTTTAGCCAGAGTAGCGCAAAATAATACCAAGGGGCTCCGGCCCCTTTTTACATCTGTTTTTTCCACTGGAGTAAGTAAAGATGCAAAAGTTAGCTGAGTTGTATCGCGGCAAGGCGAAAACCGTCTACACCACCGAAAACCCGGACCTTCTGGTACTGGAGTTCCGTAACGATACGTCAGCACTGGATGGTCAGCGTATTGAGCAGTTCGACCGTAAAGGCATGGTTAACAACAAATTTAACCATTTCATCATGGCTAAGCTGGAAGAAGCCGGTATTCCTACTCAAATGGAACGCCTGCTGTCTGACACCGAAGTGCTGGTGAAAAAACTGGATATGGTCCCGGTTGAATGCGTGATCCGTAACCGTGCTGCTGGTTCGCTGGTAAAACGTCTGGGCATTGAAGAAGGTCTGGAACTGAACCCACCGTTGTTCGATTTGTTCCTCAAAAATGACGCCATGCACGACCCGATGATCAACGAATCGTATTGCAAGACGTTTGGCTGGGTGAACGAAGAAAACCTCGCGCGCATGAAAGAGCTGAGCTACAAAGCCAACGACGTGCTGAGCAAACTGTTTGATGATGCCGGTCTGATCCTGGTCGACTTCAAACTGGAATTCGGTCTGTTCAACGGGGAAGTGGTGCTCGGTGATGAGTTCTCTCCAGACGGCAGCCGCCTGTGGGATAAAGAAACCCTGAACAAAATGGACAAAGACCGTTACCGCCAGAGCCTGGGTGGCCTGATCGAAGCTTACGAAGAAGTCGCTCACCGTATCGGTGTGAAACTGGACTAAGCTGCACGTTATTTTTTTAGCCAGACTGCGCAATCGTTTACGCGGTATGCACTAAACGGGTGATGGCCTCCGTCACCCGTTCTCTTTCCTGCATTTAATTTTCCTGTTTTAACACTGATTCCTTTCATTTAATTCCTCCGCCACTAAACTTACGTCCTTTCGCAGATGGTATTAACTGCGTGTGCTGGCTAGTCTTAAAAAAACAGGTTGGAGGTATCTATGCGTTGGCAAGGGCGTCGCGAAAGCGACAATGTAGAAGACAGACGCGGACAGGGATCTAACGGAGGCGGTCTAGGCGGCGGAGGAATGCGCCTGCCGATCCGTGGCAAAAGCGGTATCGTGATCATCATCGTGGTGCTGGTGGCCGGGTATTACGGTATCGACCTCACTCCGCTGATTGACGGCGGTCAGTCCGGCGGCATGCAGCAAACACAGTCACAATCCATCAGCCCGAAAGATGACGAGCAGGCAAAATTCACCTCGGTGATCCTCGCTTCGACGGAAGACACCTGGAAAGAGATTTTCCAGCGGCAGGGCATGACTTATCGTGAACCCAAACTGGTGATGTATCGCGGCGCGACCCGCACCGGTTGTGGCACCGGCCAGTCAGTGATGGGGCCGTTCTATTGCCCGGCGGACAGCACGGTGTATATCGATCTGTCGTTCTATCAGGAATTGCAGAACAAACTCGGCGCGGGCGGTGATTTTGCGCAGGGCTATGTGGTGGCGCACGAAGTCGGCCACCATGTGCAGAACTTGCTGGGCACCGAACGCAAGGTTCGCGAGATGCAGCAGGGCGCGTCGCAGACTGTGGTAAATCAGTTGTCGGTGAAAATGGAATTACAGGCTGACTGTTACGCCGGTGTCTGGGGGCACGCGATGCAGCAGCAAAATGTTCTCGAAGAGGGCGATCTGAAAGAAGCGCTGGATGCCGCGCAGGCCATCGGCGATGACCGGTTGCAACAGCAAGGTCAGGGGCGCGTGGTGCCGGACAGCTTCACTCACGGTACTTCCCAGCAGCGTTATACCTGGTTCAAACGCGGCTTTGATACCGGTAATCCGGACCAGTGTAATACCTTTGCCAGCCGCTGATTAAGTGGCAGGAAGCGCTGGTCTGCTGCTAAAAACTGTTCAATAATCAATGACCGATCCAGAGAGGCTCCCCGGGCCTCTCTTTCATTTTCATGTTGAACCGCTGGGAATGCCATGGCTTTTCTCGATCCAACCCTATTGATCTTACTTGTTTTCGCCGGTCTGGGCATTATCAGCCACAACAGCGCCGTCACCATCGCAATGTTCTTCCTCCTCACGGTGCGTATTACGCCACTGAACAGTTTTTTTCCGTGGATAGAAAAATACGGCCTGACTATCGGCATTATTATTCTGACCATTGGCGTGATGGCGCCGATTGCCAGCGGAAAAATCAGCGCCAGCACCATTGTGCATTCTTTCCTCCACTGGAAATCTATTGTCGCCATTCTGGTGGGTGTGCTGGTGTCGTGGCTTGGCGGACGTGGCCTGACGCTGATGGGTACGCAGCCGCATCTGGTGGCTGGCCTGTTAGTGGGCACCGTGCTGGGCGTGGCGTTGTTTAAAGGCGTACCGGTCGGGCCGCTGATTGCTGCCGGTCTGTTATCGATGATTGTCGGGAAAACCTGACATGTCTGCGACGTTGCTACAGCAGCAGATGCAGCGGCGGGGTGTCCGGCGTTTGCTGGTATTCAGTGGCGGGACGCAGTGGTGTGAACAACAGGCTGTCCTGTTCTCTGCTCAAAGTGCCGGTGACTGGCTGTGGCTGAGTGATTCACCGCCTGATGGCGTCACATCCTGCCCGCCTTCAGCGGCGCAGACGCTGCTCGGACAGGACATTTTTCACGGTGTGTTTGATGCGCGTTATGGCCTCAATACCGAGGCGCTGGCGGTATTTTCCGGCACATTGAAAGCCGGAAGCTGGCTGATTCTGCTAATACCGGAATGGAACGCCTGGCCTGGCACGCCGGACGCGGACAGCCTGCGCTGGAGCGAACAACCGCAGGCGATCCCGACGCCGCGTTTCATCCGCCGTTTCCAGTCTTTACTCGAACAAGATCGCAACATTACGGTTTGCCAGCAGGATCAGCCTTTTGATATCCCCCCGCTGCCAGCAGCACCCGACTGGCTGCCACCCGACGGCCAGCCCACCGCTGAACAATCGCAGATTTTACAACAACTGATGCAGGCTCAGTCCGGTGTATGGGTGCTGACGGCTGCCCGTGGCCGTGGCAAATCGACGCTGGCGGGAATGCTTGCCAGACAGTGGCCGGGTACTTGCTGGGTGACCGCACCGGCGAAAGCCTCAGCCAGCCAGGTTCTCAATCATCAAACAGAGTCTGCCCGCTTTATCGCACCAGATGCGTTGCTTTCATTATGCCGCGAAGGTGCGGTAACGGACATTGACTGGCTGATTATCGACGAAGCGGCAGCAATTCCGACGCCGATGCTTTCGGAAATTATCGCGGCTTTTCCGCGTGTGTTACTGACCACTACGGTTCAGGGATATGAAGGCACCGGACGGGGGTTCTTACTTAAATTCTGTGCATCCCTGCCGCGGTGGCATGACCTGCGTCTGAATTCCCCGATCCGCTGGTCATCATCCGACACGCTTGAGCCGTTTATCAGTCAGTTATTGTTGTTTGACGAGCATTTGCCTGTAGCAGAACAGACTGGCGGCACATCAGAAATTTTCTCCATTGATGCCGACGACTGGCTGAGTGAACCGGCGCTGTTAGAGGAATTCTACGGCCTGCTGACCAGCGCACATTACCGCACGTCGCCGCTGGATCTGCGGCGTTTGCTGGATGCGCCGGGCATGACATTCAGTGCGTCGCGACAGAAAAACACCCTGACCGGCGCGTTATGGCTGGTGGATGAAGGCGGGCTGAGTGCTGAACTGGCGCAGGAAGTCTGGGCGGGCAGGCGACGTCCGCGCGGTAATCTGGTGGCGCAGTCTCTCGCCGCGCACGCGGGTTTCCCCGAGGCTGCCGTATTGCGTTCACGGCGTGTCAGCCGGATTGCGGTACATCCCGCGTTTCGCCGTCGGGGTATCGCCCGTGATCTGTTATCGGCGCAGAAACAGCAGGCGCGGCTGGCGGGGCTGGATTTTCTGTCCGTCAGTTTTGGTTACACCACGGATCTGGCGGCCTTGTGGCAACAGGCCGGATTCCGGCTGGTGCGCGTCAGTATGCAGAAAGAAGCCAGCAGCGGCTGTTATGCCGCAATGGCGATATTACCGCTGAGCGTGGCGGGGCAGGCACTGGCGGACAGAGCCGTGCATCAGCTTGACCGTGACTGGCGCTGGCTGGCGCCTCAGATGGATTTAACCCTGCCGCTCGATACCACTGCGGATACGCAACCCGATGATGCCGACTGGCGCGAGCTGAACGGATTTGTGTTCGCCCATCGTCCGCTGGAAAGCAGTTTACCGGCGCTCAGTCGCGTGCTGTTGCACAGCACTTTGCCACTGACGGCGTTGCGTGCGCATCTGCAACAGGGGCAAAGTGTCGCGCAAGTCGTCATGTCGCTGAAGCTTTCCGGCCGTAAAGCGCTGGTTTCGCGCTGGCGTGAGGAGACACGACAGGCGCTGAAAGCCGCGGGAATGGCTGAATAAATCAGCGGTTTCATTGCAAAAAATGGAAAGACTCGTTCAATAAAACCCGATTTCACTGACCGGCGGGCGGCGTATAGTGAACTCATTAAATGACAACGGGAGAGAGCAATGAGCTCAGAACAAATTATCGTCCAGCAGCCGGAAGAAATCGCTAACCAGCTGATTTTATTATTTCATGGCGTGGGTGATAACCCGATTTCTATGGGCGAAATCGGTAAGTTTTTCGCTGTTTCATTCCCGCACGCGCAGGTGATAAGCGTCGGCAGCCCGGATATTTGTGATTTTGGCCGGGGCTTCCAGTGGTTTTCCGTGCAGGGCGTGACCGAACAAAACCGTCAGCCGCGAGTGGATGCCGCAATGCCAGCTTTTGTGCAGATTGTCCGTGACTGGCAGCAAAAAACCGGCGTTACCCCGGAACACACCACATTAGTCGGCTTCTCGCAGGGCACCATCATGGCGCTGGAGTCGACGAAAGTGGAAGAGCATCTGGCGTCGCGCATTATCGCGTTCAGCGGGCGTTTTTCAACGCTTCCGCAAAAACCGATTGCCGCCGGTACGGTGGTGCATTTCATTCATGGCGAACAGGATCCGGTGATTAATCCGTTCCAGTCGAAAAGTGCGGCAGAACGTCTGAAATCGTTGGGTTGTGAATGTACGCTCAATCTTCAGCCGGGTATGGGACACGGGCTGGATTCGCACATGATTAATACGGCGATAGCGCATTTGCAAAATTACGAACCGAAGTCGCATCAGCACTGATTTCATTGCCACTTTTATTGAAAAACGCCCCCGGCTGCATCACAACCGGGGGCGTTTTTTTAATGTCTGACTGAGGCGATTATTTGCGGTTTTTACGCATAAAATCATCCATGAAGTTAGTCAGTTTCTCTGCCGCTGGCAGTGACAGGGCGTTGTAGATAGAGGCACGGATGCCGCCAATCGCACGGTGCCCTGCCAGACCTGAGAAGCCAGCTTCCTGGCTTTCGGCCAGGAATTTCTTCTCCAGATCCGCATCCGGCAACTTAAACGCAACGTTCATGTGTGAACGGTCGGCTTTGCTGCTCCAGCCATTGTAGAAACCGTCGCTGTTGTCGAGCATTGCATACAACAGTTCTGCTTTATGGCGGTTGGTTTGTTCCATATTTTCCAGACCGCCGACGTCGTTAAGCAGCCAGCGGGTGACCAGCAGCACCACATAAATCGCAAATACCGGCGGCGTATTGAGGTTGGAATGAGATTCCACCTGGCGGCGGTAATTCAGGAATGATGGCAATTCGTCAGATGACGCTTTCACCACGGTATCGTGCACCAGCACGATAGTGACGCCCGCCGGGCCGATGTTTTTCTGCGCATGAGCGTAGATGACCGAAAACTTATTGGCATCGCACGGTTTGGACAGGAAATCGGAAGACATATCGCAGACGCGGGGTACGTCGTCGCGGCCCAAAACGCGCTGAAACTGTAACCCTTCCACTGTTTCGTTCGAGACATAATGCAGATAGGGCGCATCAGGCGAGAATGCCAGTTCTTCGTCAGAGGGCAGACGGTTGAATCCGCACGATTCGCCGCTCCACAGCACTTTTACCGGCCCTTCGCGACGCGCTTCGGTCACGACTTTACTGCTCCAGTAACCGGTATCCAGATATTCTGCCGCATGCTTCTGACCGCGCAACAGCGTCATCGGCACCATCGAAAACTGCTGCGTTGCGCCACCCTGCAGGAACAGGATATGGAAATCTTTCGACAAGCCGAGCAGGGTGCGGATGTTGTTTTCGGTTTCCTGCACAATGGCGGCAAACCAGTCTGAACGGTGGCTGATACCGAGGATCGACAGGCCGACTTCCGGCACTTCTTTTATCGCGGCTTCAACCTGAGTGAGAACGGTTTCCGGCAATGCGCCAGGGCCACCGGAGAAGTTCAGGGCGTTACGTGAAATCATGTTTATTCTTGTCCTTTAAACGCATCAGCAGAGGTGTCGGTGTGCGCAAAGGCACGGGATAACAGCAACTCGCGGCATGCTGTTTTAACTTTATTCATGTGGATTTTTTTGTGCGGGAACATCACTTCCAGATCCATTGCGTGCACCACCATCGCCGGATCAATTTCAAACACCAGCAATTCGCCGTCCGGTGTTTCGCTGCAATCGATGCCGAGATAGTCGAGCTGCGTGGTGTCATAAATCGCTTTCAGCGCCTGCTGGTGACGGGTGGCAAATTCGTGGAAGTTGTTCAGGAATGCGGCTTCTTCTTCACGCTTTTGGATATCTTCATACATGAAGGCGTTAACGTAATGCACCATCCAGTGGGATGAAATCGCCATATGACAGGCATACGGCACGCCGTCGATCAACGAAATGCGGTACTTACGGAACTGACCGTCTTCATTGCTGTAATCAATAAACTGCGACAGGAAATAATCTTCAACCTGCACGCGGGTCAGATAATCAGCCAGTTCTTCCTGACCGGTGATTTTTTCCAGACCGTGACCGCCGTGCGAACCCGCAGGGCGCAGGATCACCGGATAACTGCTGTCAGGCAGCGCAGCGTGCAGCGTGGTTTCTCCGGCAGCGACGGCAGATAACGCCGCAAACGTCATCGCATGCGCCTGGGCAATGGCTAAACCCGGTTGGTTTTGCAACAGGCGGCTGGCGGTTTGGCGTTCAGAACTCGGGATATGCTGTGGCGCATTGATCACCGGCACCGGCCAATGTTCCGTGACATCTTCCAGTTGCTGCAACAGGAACAGATTTTCGGTAGTGGCGCTGATGCCGACCATCAGTAAATCGTGTTCAGGGATCGGGGCTTCAAAAGGGGCTTCGGGCGTGATGTAGTAATAAATCAGCTCGATATCGCTGTTTTCCAGCAGGCAATCCAGCGGCACATTCGCGGAAAGCGTGCCGGGCACCATGAGTATCAGTAAGCGTAACTTCGCCGGTTGTAGCGCGGGGCAAAGGGTATAGACCTGTTGCATCGCCAGTGCCTGATTCTGAATCGTCAAACCCAGTTCAGTGCGTTGCAGGCACAGCATGACAGTGGAAAGGTTCATCCACAATACGGCGTCATCCGGGGTCTGTTGCGCACGGGTGATCAGTATCTGCGCGATGTCAGACCATTCCTCGCCTGCGATGCTCATACGTAGAAACGGAGCCAGACCCAGAAATTTCGACGCGTCAAAGCGTTCAGGCACTGCCTGATCCGCCCGGGTAATAGGTAATGTTTGCAAAGACTTGTTCTCTCCGTGCATCAGTTTCATGTTGAATGATAACGGCAGGAGGTAAAGTCAATCGGCGGAGAATCGCTAGATTATCCGCCGACTAATATTGATTAAAAGTGAGATGCTACCGGGGTGGGATTACTTTTTCTTTGGCCAGTCGTCATCTTTATCCCACTCGGCATTGTTGTCGCGATGCGGCGGGATCTCAGGTTTATCTTTCAGGAACTTTTTCACATCAACGCGGTTCAGCTCTTTGATGCCGCTGATAAACATGCCGACCAGAATGATCAGAACGATCCACCAGTAATCTTTAATCCACTCCATGGTGTACTCCTTAAAAGGGTGAGAGGGCGATAAATCGCGGGAAAAGAGTGTCCATTTGCCCGGCTAACCAGTCTGCAGCAGCGACGTCTTTTCCGGTCCAGGAACTGATCAACACCTGCGGCGTAAGCTGTTTTTCACATTCTGCCGCCAGCGGGCGGTAACTCAGATGCCAGGGTTCGACAGCCACACCGCCGCGATCTTCCGCATATGGCCGGTAAAAACCATATTCTGTCATATGCGCTGACATCCATTGGTTCAGCGGATAAAAATACCCGCCTTCTTCATATTCCCACGGCTCCAGTTGCAGCGTCTTGCCTGCCGGTAACAATGAAGGATCGTAGACATCCAGGTCACTGCCCCAGTGGTGACGGCTTGCACCCGGCAGCGCAGACCAGCGCAAAATCAGCTCGCAACGTTCTGCTGTCGTCAGCGCGCTGACATCCACCGGCTGACTGTTCTTATCTAATACTGGTCGCTCGCCGCGAAATTTGCCATTCCAGATAGCCAGTTGCCGATCGAAATCACGAAAGGTGCTGGCCGGTTGCAAGTCAAAACCGGCTTCACGGGCTGCCAGACGCATTTTTTCGAATGCCTGCGCCGCTTCCTTCTGCAAACGATGCGGCCCGTCGCCGATAATCACCAGATGCGCAGCGGAGCGTCCGGTCAGCATCTCGTGAGTGATCATGCGACTAATTGTTCCATGATGCGCTGATACATGCGGCTGAGCACCTGCAGATCGGCGGCATGTACGCATTCATTGATTTTGTGGATAGTCGCGTTGACCGGCCCGAGTTCAACCACCTGCGCCCCCATCAGCGCGATAAAACGCCCGTCAGAGGTACCACCGGTAGTTTGCAGTTCCGGCGTGATTTCACTGTAATGGCGCACCGCATTGACTACGGCATCCACCAGCTCACCGCGTGATGTCAGGAATGGCTGGCCGGAAACCACCCAGTTCAGGGTGTATTGCAGGTTATGGCGATCCAGTAATTCGGCGACGCGCTGTTTGATGATGGCATCAGTCAGCTCGGTGCTGAAACGGAAGTTGAACTGCACATAAAGTTCGCCCGGAATGACGTTGTTGCTGCCGGTGCCCGCGTTGATATTGGCAATTTGCATGCTGGTTGGCGGGAAGAATTCGTTACCATTATCCCACACGGTGGCGACCAGCTCATTCAGCGCGGGCATGGCGCGGTGTACCGGATTATCCGCAAGATGCGGATACGCCACATGCCCCTGAACGCCATGCACATGCAGGTTGGCGGTCATGGAACCGCGACGGCCATTTTTCACAATATCGCCGACGCGCGTGGTGCTGGAAGGCTCGCCGACCAGACAGTAATCAAGGCGCTCATTGCGTGCCATCAGCGCGTTGACCACTTTGACGGTGCCGTTGACGGCGCTGGCTTCTTCATCAGAAGTGATGAGAAAAGCCAGACGACCCTGATGATGGGGATTGGCGGCGACAAACCGCTCTGCTGCCACTACCATCGCCGCCAGTGAGCCTTTCATGTCTGCCGCGCCGCGACCATACAGCATGCCGTCGCGCAGCGTTGGCTCAAACGGGCCGGTAACCCACAGCTTATGATCGCCGGTAGGGACCACATCGGTATGCCCGGCAAAGGCCAGGGTTTTGCCTTCACCACGTGTCGCCCAGAAATTCAGGGTATCGCCAAAATGCATCGGCTCAATGTGAAAACCAATGGCCTCAAGGCGGGCAATCATAATCTCCTGGCAACCCGCATCGTCCGGGCTGAGGGAAGGGCGGCGGATTAACTGTTGCGCTAAATCGAGAACCGGACAACTCATGTTACTTCACCTGTGCAAGGAATTGCTGATAGCTTTCTGGTTTGAATCCCAGCAGAGACTGGCCTTCTGGCGCCAGTAAAAACGGACGTTTGATGACAGCCGGATGTTCGAGCATCAGCGCTTTGGCGCTGGCTTCGTTATCACAGGCTGCGCGCGTGGCCTCATCGAGCTTACGCCAGGTAGTGCCACGGGTATTGAGCATCGCTTCCCAGCCTTGTTTATCTAACAAATCCTGCAGCAACGCGGCATCCAGCCCTTCGACCCGATAATCATGAAACTGGCATTCAACACCGTTTTCTTCCAGCCAGCGGCGGGCTTTCTTAACGGTGTCGCAATTTTTTATGCCGTAGAGAATAAATGAGTTTTGAGCTGAAGTTGTTGCCATAGAAAAACGTAACCTGTCAGTAAAATAAGCGCTTTTTAGCTGCGCTGATAAGTGGCGTCAGAGAAGGACACATAATGAGGCAAAACGCCGGCAGGATCCAGACGGGGCGGGATTGTGATCGCGCTTAAAAATTAGTCACGGAGTTTTTGCATGGTCAAAAAATAAACGTATACTGCCAGCGTCCAATCAAGGGGAGTAAAATGTTAGAGCAAGAATTAGGTCACTGGAAAGACTTTATCGACCGTATGTTGAAAGCGTAATTGCCCACATCGTTACCGACAAAGCAAAGAAAAGATTTATTCTCAGTGCAGCACGTCATTATAAAAAACGTTTGTTCAGGAAGACCATTACGTTGCATTTAGCGACGATTCTCACCGCCAGTAAATCATGAATAAAAAAGGCGTTAATGTGAATTAACGCCTTTTTTGTTGCCTGCGATCCGGCGTTTTTACCGGTGCTCGGCGGGGACTGTTTCCACGATATCAGCAATTACCGGTGCAGTGTGTTTGCCCGGGAAACGACGGCGAATCAATACAAAGAACAGCGGTACGAAGAAAATCGCCAGCACCGTGGCGGAAATCATCCCGCCGATCACACCGGTACCGACGGCGTGCTGGCTGCCTGAACCGGCCCCCATGCTGGTCGCCATCGGCAGAACGCCGAAAACAAATGCCAGCGAGGTCATCAGAATCGGACGCAGACGCATTCTGGCGGCTTCGAGCGTGGCCTCCAGCAGTTCCTTCCCGCGAACATTCAGGTCATTGGCAAATTCGACAATCAGAATGGCGTTCTTCGCTGACAAACCGATGATGGTCAGCATACCGACCTGGAAATACACATCGTTTTCCAGCCCGCGCAGCCAGGTGGCAATCACCGCGCCGAGCACGCCGAGCGGCACCACCAGCATGACGGAGAACGGAATGGACCAGCTCTCGTACAACGCCGCCAGACACAGGAACACCACCAGCAGGGAAATCGCATACAGCGCCGGTGCCTGAGAACCTGACAGTCTTTCCTGATACGACAGACCGGTCCATTCCAGACCAATACCCACCGGCAACTTCGCGACCAGTTTTTCCATGTCATCCATCGCAGTACCGCTGCTGATGCCCGTTGCCGGTTCACCGACAATTTCCAGCGCGGAATAGCCGTTGTAACGCTCAAGACGCGGCGAACCTGTCAGCCATTTCGACGTGGCGAAAGCGGAGAAGGGAACCATGGTTCCGGCGGAGTTTCGCACATACCAGCGGTCAATATCGTCCGGCAGCATGCGGTATTGTGCCGCGGCCTGCACGTAGACTTTCTTCACACGGCCACGGTCAACGAAGTCATTGACGTAGGTTGAGCCCCACGCGGTACTCAGCGTGCTGTTGATATCAGAGATAGCCACGCCCAGCGCCTGCGCTTTCACCTGATCGATATCGATCTGCAACTGCGGGCTGTCATCCAGACCGTTGTGACGCACGCGGGTCAGGTTGCTGTCTTTGGATGTCATGGCCAGCAACTGATCGCGCGCCGCCATCAGCGCATCATGACCAAGCCCGGCGTGGTCCTGTAATTCCATATCAAAGCCGGTGGCGCTGCCCAGACCGTTGATGGCGGGCGGGCTGCTGGCGATCACGCGCGCTTCGGTTATCTTGTTAAACGCTTTGGTCGCCCGTTCAATCAGTGCAAAAGAAGAATCGCCTTCGCCGGTGCGTGCATCCCAGGGCGTCAGGCGCACGAACATACGCGCAACGTTTTGCCCGTTACCGCCGGGGCCAGCACCGATGGTTGAGAACACCGAAAGCACGTCTTTCTTATCTTCAGTCAGGAAATACTTTTCGACCTTTTCCACCACTTTTTGTGTCTGCTGCAGCGTTGAACCCGGCGGCAACTGAACCTGAACAGTGAACACGCCACGGTCTTCCATCGGCAGGAAGGAGGTGGGCAGTTTGATAAACATCACTGCCAGCAAGGCGACCAGTGCGGCATATCCCAGCATATAACGCAGGCTGTTACGCAGAACCCTCGCCACGCCGTTTTCGTAGCGACGTGCGTTGCGGTCAAACATGCGGTTAAACCAGCCGAAGAAACCGCGTTTACCGTGATGATGTCCCTGCGCGACAGGTTTGAGAATGGTCGAGCACAGCGCTGGTGTCAGCGTCAGCGCGACGAACACTGACAGCACCATCGCCGAGACAATGGTGATGGAGAACTGACGGTAAATCGCGCCGGTAGTGCCGCCGAAGAATGCCATCGGCACGAACACCGCCGACAGCACCATGGTGATACCGACCAGCGCACTCTGAATTTGTCCCATCGATTTTCGCGTGGCCTCTCTGGGGCTGAGGCCTTCTTCACTCATCACGCGCTCGACGTTTTCCACCACCACGATGGCATCATCCACCAGCAGGCCGATGGCGAGCACCATCGCGAACATCGTCAGAGTATTGATGCTGTAACCGAACTGATGCAGCACGGCGAACGTCCCCAGCAAGACCACCGGCACGGCAATTGTCGGGATCAGCGTAGCGCGGAAGTTTTGCAGGAACAGATACATCACCAGGAACACCAGCACGATCGCTTCAAACAGCGTTTTCACCACGTCGGTGATCGCCGCTTTAACAAACGGCGTGGTCTCGTAAGCGATTTCGGCTTTCAGACCGTGCGGATAATAGTGAGAAAGCTCATCAAGGCGCGCACGGACGGCTTTGTCGGTTTGCAGTTCGTTGGCACCGGACGCCAGTTTAACGCCCATCCCTGACGCAGCCTGTCCGTTATAACGGCTGAGCAGGGCGTAGTTTTCCGCGCCGAGACCGATGGTGGAAACATCGCCAAGTTTGACCTGCGAACCGTCCTGATTCACTTTCAGGGTGATCTGGCGGAACTGTTCCGGCGTCTGTAACTGTGCCTGGGCATTAATGGTGGCATTCAGGGCCTGAAAATCCACCGAAGGTGCGCCGCCGAGCTGACCGACAGCGACCTGACTGTTCTGCGCTTTGATGGCGGTGACCACATCGGCGGTGGTCAGCTGGTAATTATTGAGCTTGTCCGGATCCAGCCAGATGCGCATCGCGTATTGTGAACCGTAAGCATCAATGCTGCCGACGCCGGGCACGCGGCTCAGCGGATCCTGAATGTTGGACGCCACATAGTCGGCGATATCCTGCTTATCCATGCTGCCGTCGGTGGAGACAAACGCCACCATCATCAGGTTGGTGTCACCGGTTTTTGACACCGTCACACCCTGCGTCTGCACGTCCTGCGGCAGGCGTTTCAGCGCCTGCTGCAACTGGTTTTGCACCTGTTGCAGCGCTTCGTTGGGATCGGTACCGGCGGTAAAGCTCAGGGTTATCTGCGACTTACCGTCGTTACTGCTTTGCGATGACATGTACATCAGATTATCGAGGCCGGTCATGTTCTGTTCGATAATCTGGGTAACGGTATTTTCTAATGTTTGTGCTGATGCGCCGGGATAAGTTGCAGAAATCCTGACGTTTGGCGGAGCCAGATCGGGATACTGTTCAACCGGCAGAAAATAGATCGCGAGTGCGCCGGACAAGGAAATGATGATCGCTAAAACCCAGGCAAAGATTGGGCGATCGATAAAAAAGTTAGCCATGCTTCAGGAACCTCGTTGTTACTCTGGCGTGAGTAACTAACATCAGCAAACAAACAGAACGTCAGTAATCTGACAAAAAAATCCCCTGAGCGCTATTTTCTCATAGGCAGTCTCAGAGGCGGAACCGTCCCGACGGGACTGAGCAAGTGTTAGAGTGGAGTTCTACGTCAGTGCACTTTACCTTCTCATGTCGCATAAAACGTGGAGAAATAAAGGAGATAATGTAAAAAAAACCTCCCTGTACACAGGGTTATCCCGCAGACAGATTTGCTGATACCGTCTACGCTTTGACAGCCTGCTTTTTTATGACACGCATTCGTATGTCCACACTGGAGCCGTTCAGATGAGTTTGATGTTAAATTCGGTTTTCGCCCGTCGTCTCTACCTTTGCTGGTTGCTGGACTCTGAACAAAAACCGAACGTACCAAAACTGATGGAAATCACCGGCTGGCCGCGCCGCACCTTGCAGGACGTACTGAAAGCGCTACCGGGTATGGGTGTCGAACTGGAATTTGTGCAGCAGGGTGTGCGCAATAATGACGGTTATTATCAGCTTTCCGGCTGGGGGCCGCTGGATGCGAAGTGGGTTGAACGCCATCGGGAACAACTGCTTAATGCAATTGAGCACGGCTGAATCTGGCGTGCGCGGTGTAATGCCGCTATGATGTCTGGCTTCTCTCACCCTCTGAGCGGAGGCACGCTTTATGTCATCTGATGACAAGTCATCCCGGATCGAAAACGTTCAAAACCAGTTACTCTCTGATAACTGGTATGTTCTTCGCAAATACACCTACGATTTAATCAAACGTAATGGCGAACGCCAGCCGCAATCCCGTGAAGTGTATGACCGGGGAAATGGCGCGACTATTCTGCTTTATAACCGTCCTAAAAAAACCGTTCTGCTGATCAGACAGTTCCGTATGCCGACCTACGTCAATGGCAACCCGACCGGTATGTTGCTGGAAACCTGCGCCGGTTTGCTCGACAACGATTCGCCGGAAGATTGCATCCGTAAAGAAGCCATTGAAGAAACCGGTTTTGCAGTGGGCAAGGTAGATAAACTGTTTGAAGCCTATATGTCGCCGGGCAGCGTGACCGAAATCGTGCATTTTTTCGCGGCAGAATACGATGAGTCGCAGCGTCAGAACGCCGGTGGCGGCGTGGAAGACGAGGACATTGATGTGCTGGAGGTGCCGTTTACCGAGGCGCTGGCGATGATCAAAGATGGGCGCATCAGAGATGGTAAAACCATTATGTTGCTGCAATATGCGCAGATTCAGGGCTGGCTGGCGTAAAGATGACCGGCGAAAATGCATCTGAGGCAAAGGCACCCGCGGGTGCCTTTGTTATTTCAGTGTTCCAGGTTTATTGCGGTGCTGCCCGCGTGGCCTTTCATGGCAGACCATGGCAGAACGGACCATTCCGGGCCTTCGCATGAACGCATGACACGGGCAAACGTCGGATCAAAATACAGCCCTTTTTGCGTGAAATACCAGGCCGGGAATTGCCAGACCGACGGGTCTGAATAATCACAATCGTCTTCGCTTTCTTCCGTCGGCTTTTTCATCTGTTGCGGATAAGCCGCGGTCAGTTGTTTCACCAGCCACGGCGCCCATTTCTTATCGCGGTACTGCGCGAAGGTATCGAAATCCACATCGTTTTTACCCGTAAGGGCGCGATCTTCAGCATTCAGATAGTGGAACGGTGCGCCATCGCCCACCCAAATCACATCTTCCAGCGTCAGCGTTTCTGCGGTTTTGGCGTTCAGGTTGATCGGCGCTTCGCCGAAATCAGGATGCGCACCGCCGCAGTCATAAGAGGTAAATACGCTGATGCTGACCACATCGGGACTCATGAACTTCGGCGTCACCGTTTGCTGATATTCTCCCTGACCAAAACGGCTTGCCCCGAGCATACAGGCATGCCAGCCGCTGACTTCCTGCCATAGACGGGCGCGCAGCTTCTGGTTAATGGCTGGTAAACTGGCTTCCGGATAACCGGAGACAATCTCAAAGAAACTGATTTTTGATTGCGGTTCCGTCCACCATTGCAGCTGATAGCCCATGAAGTTTTCGTTTTTGCCCGCTTTCAGTTGCAGCGCGGATAAACGCAAATACTCGTACGGATCGGTGTGGATCAGCGAACTGAGATAGCCGTCGTCCGTGGCGGCTGCCGGTAACTGCGCGGGTTGCAACTTAACCGGCAGTGTTTTGCCCTGCGGGTTGGTCCAGTTGCCTTGCCAGTCACCGTTTTCATCTTTGGTCAGCGTCAGTTCAGGGCGCGGTGTATCGTCGAAATCATCCAGACCTTCCTGTAATTTCAGTTCCTGACCATCCAGCGCTCCGTTGAGCGGCAGATCCAGACGGTATTTTTGGTAGAAATACCGTCCGGTCACTTCGTCAGGTTTATTTAAATCGAGTTCGACGACAATGCTGGTTTTACCCAGTGTGCCGGCGTACACCACCGGAGGCTCTTCAGCCAGCGCCGGCAGTGATAACAGCGTTATCATCAAAATCAATAACTTCATCCGTATCTCCCAGAGAAATGATCTTCATCCTTTTCGCCATTATTGTTTGTTTTTGGCTCAGCCAGTGTACTGAAAGTTTCCCTGCGTCACCATTGCGGCTTCTCGTATGTCATGAAAAATTATTGTCTGCCGCAAACCCTGCGGGTGGAGTATCTCTTTATAATTTCGGGTAAAAAATGCTGCATTGAAGGCAGTCTCCTGGCGAGGGTTACGCTATTATCAGAAAGATAATTTCGAACAGAGCTGAAACTTATAATGTGCAGATGGATAACCGCCCCTTTATGCCTGCTGGCCACCATGCTGGTTTTTAGCGCCCAGGCTGAGCCGTTGCAGGCTATTTATAACGACTGGCAGGTCAGCTGTGACAACCTGAATCACTGCGTCGCGCGTAATTCGCAGGACGGGCAGGAACTGGTAATGAAAATCACCCGTGAAGCCGGGCCGGAAGGGAAATCCTCCGTCAGCATTGATTACCAGCGTAACAGTGATGAGCAGACGACGGATGCGCCGGTTGCCAGCCGCTTGCAGATGAACGGTAAGACACTGAGTTTTAATCACCGTGAATGGGATGTCAGTAAAAAACATCTTTCCACCACTAACCGTCTGGTGGTGAATGATTTTATTGCCGCGATCCGCGAAGGCAGCAGTATTCAGCTGGCAGTGAAAGCTGACCCGGCTCAGCCCGTTAAACCGGAAGTTTCACTGAAAGGGATCAAAGCTGCGTTGCTGGCCATTGATGCGCAGCAGGGGCGCGTTGGCACCAAAACGGCCTGGATTAATCGTGGTGCGAAACCGGCGAATACCGTGCCGCCCATTCCTGCCACGCCGGTTCTGCCGCGTTTCAGTGAACCGCATGCATTATCCGAAACTGAGATTTCGGCCATCACGCAGAACGCCGCCGCCACCATTGAGAATAATGATTGCAGCCTCGACCCTTCCGAACGGGAAGTGCATATTTTCGCGCTGAGCAACGATAAAGCCCTGATGACTGTCAACTGCGACATGGGCGCGTATAACCTGTATGCGCTGGGCTTCCTGGTTTCGCGTCAGGCGCCTTATAAAATGGACAATCTGGCGCTGAATATGCCGTTCAAACTGGGCGAAGATGATGATTCGCCGGAACTGATCAACGCTGATTTCGACCCGAAAACCGGTATGCTCTCGACTTACGATAAAGGGCGCGGCATCGGTGATTGTGGCGTGTCTTCACGCTGGGTGTTTGATGGTAAACAGTTCCGGCTGGCGGCATTTGCCTCTGAACCCAGTTGTGACGGTTACAGCAGCGGTGGCGAATGGCCGGTGTTGTGGGTGACGCAGCAGTAATTTGCCTTCGGCCTGTCACTCTGCCGATAAATAAAAAAATGCCCTGTGAGCTTTCGCTTGCAGGGCATTTTCTTTTGTCGTGCAACGCTACCGGAAAGATTATTCGGACGCTTTCACCACGACTTTGTTGCTGGCGAACTCGACGTTCATATCAGCAACGATTTTGCAGCGCTTACGGGTTTCGACTTTACCGTTGACCTTAACCTGGCCTTCGGCAATCACTGCTTTCGCCGTACCGCCGCTGTCACACCAGCCCATAAATTTGAGCAGATCGCACAGTTCAACGTGCGGGTGTTTTTCGAGAAAGAAAGTTTCCATGTATTCCTGACTTTTTGTGTAGTGCAAAGGGTTTAAGACTTACTGGCGCTGACGTCATGATATTCCTCGCACGCCTGCAAGGTATTCTGAATCAGCGTCGCGACCGTCATCGGGCCAACACCGCCCGGCACCGGTGTGATAAAGGAAGCTCGCTCGGCGGCGGCATCATATTCCACATCGCCGACAACTTTACCACTTTCCAGACGGTTAATACCGACATCAATGACAATCGCGCCCGGTTTAATCCATTCGCCGGGAATAAAGCCCGGTTTACCCACAGCGACAACCACCAGATCGGCATTCTCAACATGATGGCGCAGATTTTTGGTGAAACGGTGGGTGACGGTGGTGGTGCAACCGGCCAGCAGTAATTCCATGCTCATCGGACGGCCCACAATGTTGGATGCGCCAATCACCACGGCGTTCAGGCCGAAGGTTTCAATACCGTAACGTTCTAACAGCGTCACAATGCCACGCGGCGTACAAGGGCGCAGCGTCGGCGCGCGCTGGCACAGACGGCCGACGTTATAAGGATGGAAGCCATCGACGTCTTTATCCGGATGAATACGTTCCAGCACTTTGATGTTATCGATACCGGCAGGCAGCGGAAGCTGAACCAGGATGCCGTCGATTTCGCTGTCGTTATTCAGTTTTTCGATCAGGTCCAGCAACTCACCTTCAGTGGTGGTGGCTGGCAGGTCGTAAGAGCGGGAGATGAACCCGACTTCTTCACAAGAACGGCGTTTGCTGGCGACATAAATCTGTGACGCCGGATTTTCACCGACCAGCACCACGGCCAGACCGGGCGCACGCTTTCCTTCAGCCAGTCGTTGTTGAACACGCGCTGCAACTTCGCTTCTGACTTGCTGCGCAATCGTTTTACCGTCAATAATCTTTGCTGCCATCAGGGAATAAATCCATTAATTAATAAATGCAGGGGGATGCGCCTATTTTGTCAGAAGCCGCGGGCGCTGTCAGGCGTTGAATGCGAATAACTTGTTATCTGCGGATGAGAATTTAACCTGCGACAGTGGCGAAAAAAGTGTCTATTTTAGGTATGACTCTTTTTAAATCATAAGGAAAGAAACAAATGACACGCAAAGTGGGGATCATCGGTGCCGGTCATGTGGGCGCTGACTTTGCATTCTCTCTGGTCACGCAGGGGCTGTGTGACGTGATTGTCTTGCTGGATGAAAACGAACCTAAAGCGGCCAGTCAGGCGCTGGAGTTGCGGGATATGGCGTCGCTGACGACCTCACGCGTGCAGGTTATCGCCAACGACTACAGCGAACTGCATGATGCCGATGTGCTGGTCATCGCCGTCGGCCCGAAAACCTTGCTGCGTGAAGATCGTCTGGAAGAACTCGCTGAGACCCGTGCCGCCGTGCGTGAAGTGATCCCGCGCGTGATTGCCAGCGGCTTTGGCGGCGTGATCGTCAATATCACCAATCCGTGCGATGTCATTACCCAGATTATTCAGCAGACCAGCGGATTCCCTGACGCACAGGTGTTCGGCACCGGCACCTCGCTCGATACCGCGCGCATGAAACGCGTGGTCGGTGAGTTCTTCGGTTTCGATCCGAAAAGCGTCACCGGCTACGTGATGGGCGAACACGGCGAATCACAGTTTGTGGCCTGGAGCACCGTGACACTTGGCGGCTGTCCGGTGGCAGAACTGGCAGGCGACCGTGACGTCGACTGGGCAACAATGAACGACGCTGTGCGCGGCGGTGGCTGGGAAATCCTGCAAGGCAAGGGCTGGACCAGTTTTGGCATCGCTACTGCAACAGCGCGGCTGGTGGATGCCATTTTGTCCGACGCCCGCAGTGTCTGGCCGGTGTCTGCCCTCGATGAACAATTGGGCGTTTATATCGGCCAGCCAGCGGTGATTGGTAAAAAAGGTATCGTACAAACATTGCGACCGGAACTGACGGCTTACGAAGGTGTCGCTTATCACGCGTCTGCCCGCGTGATTGCTGCCGCGCTGAAATCCGAAAAATAGCCGATACTGATCACATAACGTTGCAAGACAGTCCGGGAATATCGGCAAATTGTTCAGGCATTAAGCAGTGAGTTCGAAAGCCATTGACTCATCCCGGTCTGCCCGTATAATCCGAACCCGCAACGCTCCCGAAAGGGACAAGCAATGCGCCCTTAGCTCAGTTGGATAGAGCAACGGCCTTCTAAGCCGTAGGTCACAGGTTCGAGCCCTGTAGGGCGTACCATTTCAAGTCAACACACCTCTGCTGAATTCGCTTTTTCTCCTTTATATTCCCTGAAATTACTGAATTTTTCTGTCCCGGGTTCTATCGAAGTCAACTCAGTTATACCCAAATCAAGTGGTATTGTAAGTATCTCTGCTTTAGTTCCACGCGCTTTTTGAGATTTCCGGTTTCTCAGCCATAAGCCGATATTCTTCCCGCGTCCAGGGTTGTTTGCCTGTGATTTGCGTAGCGATATGTTCGAGAAGCTGCTGTGTGGGTGCTTTCTTGCCAAAGCTCATCAGTGACAGAGGGAGAATAAGCAGAATAGCTAATGGAGTGAATGTGAAATAGCGCATGTTGCGGTCGTGTTGTGTATATAAAAAGATTACGCTGCAAAGACTGCCGAGAATAAATCCTGAGATCACTTCGCTGACGGAATGAGCATGCAGTGCGAGCCGGCTGATACCCACCATAATGGCAATGAAATACCCAGCAGTAATCATCAGCCTGCGTCCGTCAGGTTGAAAACGTTGGCCTATCAGCCAGAACATGACCGGCCATAAAGTGGCTGACATCGTGGTATGCCCGCTGAAGCCTGTAAAATTAAATGTACTGCTGCCAATGCCCCAGGCGAGAAACAACAGCTTTGAGATGCTCACCGCGAGGCCAGAAATACCCAGTATAATCAGCCAGATTAATGCTGTGACTGGGTTGTCAGCCTTCCATAACATAAATAAAGCGAGGGTTATTCCGGTTGGCAAAATGAGCATGCTGTCGCCAAAATAGGTCAGGATATTCCAAAGCAAGACGTAGCCCTCGACGATAAATAGTAAATTTTCAAAAAGAATCAATCGGTAAGTGTATCAGCAGGGTTTTTTTACCAAAAGGGATTAGCTTCTCTCATTTCATTTTCAGACTGCAACCCGATTTATTTCTGTAGGGTGAACTCACCCTTGGAGTATCAGCCGCATATTCTGGCGCTGCGATAAAAGTATTAAAGAAACGCAATGAAGACCAGGCAGAACTTATCGCTACTTTGTCTGAACGTTTGAAAGCGATCGAAACAACGCTTGTCATCTTTCTGCATGTTGGGACGTGTGAGCGGGGCTATATGCGGTAAGTTAATGATTTATTGCACGGTTCTTAGAGATTCTAAGCCGCAGGTCACAGGCTCGAACCCTGTAGGGTTCAATAGACGTCAACTGACGTCTATTTTTATGCATGAAATTCAGTGAGTTAGCAGGTTTTAGCGCTTCATGGTTCAAGCTGATTTTACCTATATCAACCGACATCAAGTACTATCTGTTGGTACATGTGTTGGCATCGTAAACATCCCCTCAAAATGTACGACTAGCCTGTGCCCACACCCGGGGCGTGCGATCCGTGTCGCTTTGTGCATCGGCATTACCCAGTTTCCATGCCGCGACCGCCATCAGATGCCAGTTGCCGGCAGACAATGTCGAGCCCACACCCGTAGCAGAAAGGCTGCGGTGATTTTCGCCGTCAGCCCAGGTGTCTTTGTTCAGCCGTACTTCGCCATGATCGACGAAGGTGAACAACTGCACCATCTCGGTCAGTGCGTATCGCAGTTCGGCGCTGGTCACATATCCCTGGTCACCCTGTGCTTCGCCTTCCGGATAAGCCCGTACGCCATACGCGCCGCCGAGGCTGATTTTTTCAGAGGAATCAAGGTTGCCGTCAGTCCATTGGCCCTGGAACTGACCATAAAGACTGATCCGATCCGTCAGGCGCTGCAGGCGCACGATGCCAGGATTGATCTTCTGAAAGGTGCCGCGAGTCCTGGCTGTGAGATCATCCAGCACTTTGTCTTGCGGGTTATCCAGCGTCAGGTTGCCCTGGCTCCAGGCCAGCGAGAATGCATTCGAACCGCCACCCAAAAAATTGTCGCGGGAGTTGCCGTTGAGACTGGCAGTCACGACATGCGACTGTTTGTGACTTTTATAGTCGTAAAGATCGATGTCATCTCTTAAGCGTTTGTCATCGAATTGCAGTTGCGCAGTCAGGCTGAAATCCCGGAGGCGAATCAATGGCTGCTGCACAAACACGCTGGCAATCTTCGCGTTACCCGAGGCATCAAGATTGTCAAAGTTCCTGGCTAACTGATAATTCATGTACGAGTAAGCGACACCGGCTTGCGTCGCCCACGGACCGATCGGTAACTGATACGCTGCCCGGAAGTAATGCTGATCTTCATCAGAACCCATGATCCGTATGCTGGCCTGATCACCCATGCCTGACGGGCTGGCGAGGTTCAGCGTACTGCCCAGACGGTATTCACCGGTGAAGCGGTTGCCATAGTTGTCCAGATCCACCTGACCCGAAACCATCGGCGCCGAGCGTGCATCGACCACCAGGTCGCTGGCACCCACGGCGGTGCCGGGTTTCAGCGTGGACCGGACTTCAACGCCGGGGATTTCCTGAAGCAACAGCAGACTGCGTTCCAGAGGGCCGGCGCGCACCGCTTCACCGTTTTTCAGCGCGCGGAGCGGCGCAGCCAACGTGCCGTCGCTGATGCGCGAAGCGTTATTAAGCTTCACTTCGCCAAAATGACCTTCGAGGACGGCAATGGTGACGACGCCATTCTCCACGTCCTGAGCCGGCAAATAAGCCCGTGCCAGCGGGTAATTTTTCTGTCGATAAAACAGGGTGATACGCCCGGCCGCAGCCTGCAACTCACCAAAGCTGACCGTGCGATTTTGCAGATCAGCCAGCAATGGCAGCAGATCGGCGCTGCTGATCGCCTGATTGCCTGTCAACCTGAATTGCGCAACCTGCATCGTTGGCCCGCGGGCAGTCGGATGAGTGTCCGGCGTGTCGGGAAGGTTCAGTTCCAGCGTCTGGCGCGGCGGTAAAACCGGCGGTTTAGTTTGGATCTCACGGATTGACTGACCCGCGTCCGGCACAATTTCAGCCCGGGCCGTACTGGCAGTTAACGTCAGGAGAGCCAGGGCAATGGGAGTAAGACGGATACGCATAAATCAAAGTCCTTCCGGAAGGCGCAAGCCTTGCTCAATTACGCTATAGAGGCCGTCGGACGGCAACTGCACCGCCAGAGACGTGGTGGGGGTCGGTAATTTACGCAGAGGTTGGGTGGTCACCGCCGCTACGTTTTCGGGGGCACTGAGCAAACTGAGCAATTGGTTTAGCGGCGTTACACCGATGTTGAACGTACCGTCAGTGAAAGCGATGGCGTAATTGCTGTTGTTTAGCGAGCCTTGTTCAATCCTGTACTGACCGGCTGTTTCGCCAGCACTGCGCGTCAGATTGCCGTTGAGGTGATCACCGTTAACCAGATTTCCATTGGTGAACCAGGTCAGTGCCGGGTCGCTGGTGTTGACGATTTTGCCAAGGTTGTTAGCAATAACGGCCAGGGCGCGGGGAGCGACGATCCATTGGCCATCGGATGTTTGAGTCACGCTGTAGTTGCCATTGGTCAGGACGCCCCGCACGCTCACCACATGGGTGCCGACGTTGGTGGTGCCGCTAATGCCTGTGCTGCTCAAACCGCTCAGCACCGACACATCCTGGCCGTTGACCAGGCCGATGGCGCTCAGGGCTGGCTGGACAGGGGTCGCGCCGTACGTTGAGCTGCCACTGCTGGCCGCTACGGTGATGTTTCTGGCATTGACAGTTAAGTTTCCGTGGCTTGCAAGTGCGACCAGGTAACCCTGCAAACCGCTTAAAGTCCCCTGGCTTGCCAGGATGGCGTAACTGCCTGCACCCGCAGTAGCCGCTGTTCCCGTTGAAGATATCGCTAAAGTGCCCGCTACCACGTTAGCCAGGGTATCGGCTGCAAATGCTCCTGTAACCCCGGCACTTACTCCAGAGGTTGTATACGCAGAGCTGACATCTGCCGTATCACCATAGGTCTTGCTGACATTTGCCGGGGTGTAGGTGACCGTCGGTTGATAGCGGAACACGTACCGGTTACCGGTTACGGAGCTCGCCGGAAGGGTATTAATGCTGGCATTCCAGATAGCAGTATTGTTGCTGTTCAGTCCGGCAAAGGTACCGGTGGCGGGGGTATTGGAATAAATCACCCAGTGGTGTCCGCCGACAGTTGAGGCGGTAACGGCATGACTGCCCGCGTTGTTAATAAAGGCACCCGTGGCGGATAACACCACATCAGACCCGCTGACATGCTCGCCCAATGCGATGGTCAAATCCCCTGCGACGCTCACGTTGCTGTTGCCGACCGCGCTCAGGGATTGGTCAAAAATGAAACTCCCGGCCCGGGTGAATTGCACATTACCGGTGGCGTTCAGACCACTGGCATCGAGGGTAAACAGCTTGTGGGCGCTGTCTGCGTTGCCGCTGGCCGCGTTCAAATCTGTCAGCAGCGAGGACAGAGAGTTTTCATTGCCCGTCAGTACCAGCGTGTCAGCCGTCAGATTGATGTTACTGGTCGTCCCCGTCACACCCTGCGTGAAGGTATTAGCCAGATTGCCGCCGCTTTGCGCATAGGTGAACACATCAGTGTTCGCCAGGGTGCCGGGCGCGAGCAGACTGTAGTAGTAACCCCCGGCGCCGATGGAGGAGGTACCGACCACCAGGCCGTTAATCACGGTGGAGACCTGGCCAGCCGCATCGCTGTTTTGAGCGAAGCCGGAAATGGCTTGCGGTGTGCCGTTCGGATATTGGGATTTCAAATAGGGGTAAAGACCGCTGGCTGTGCCCCAAACGGTATTATCGAAATAAGAAGGTAATACGCCCTGTAACTGTGCGAGGGTTAAACCGGTGACCCCGGAAGTGACGCCGCCGCCAATCCCGACAGTGTTGCCACTGGTGACGCTATTCCAGTAAACGTTTGTCACCGTGCTATTGGCTTGATTGTAGCCAATAGCACCGCCAGCGTTACTGCCCGTCGCCCCCCGCACCTGACCGGTGGAATAACTGGAGAAAATAGCGCTGTCGTTATAGCCTGCGACCCCGCCCACATTATAGTCAGCCTGGACATTGCCGAAATTGTAGCTATTGGCGAGGGAGCTGGCAGTATCGTTAAGGCCAACAATACCGCCAACAAAACTGTTGCCCGATATGTTGCCCGTATTGTAGCTGTCAGAAATTGACCCCCGGTAGCTGTTGCCTGCCACCCCGCCAACACGTGTATTGCCCGACACGTTGCCGGTGCTATAGCTGTTAGTGATAGTGGCGCTTTCGTTAGCGCCCACGACCCCGCCAACGTAGTCACCATTACCGCCATTTACGTTGCTGGAGCTGTGGCTGTTTGTCACCAGGGCACTGCCGTTATAGCCCGTTATTCCTCCTGTCCAGCGGGTGCCCGTTACCGTGCCCATGCTATAGCTGTTTGCAATCGTCGAGTTATTTCCATTAAAGCCGGCGATCCCCCCGACCATTATGCCGGAGGATGACGTTGACACCGTGCCGCTGAAATAGCTGTTTAATACAGAGGAGGAACTCTGGTTCATAGAGACGATACCGCCGACGTAAGATCCGCCGCTGATAGCGCCATTAACTACACCCAGATCCCGAACCGTTGCCCCCTGATTGTCGCCAAACAGCCCCGTGTTGTTTGCGTCCGGAGCCGTGATGGTCAGATTCGATAGGGTATGACCCAGGCCTTCAAAGGTGCCGGAGAAGGGCGAATCATAATCATAATTGCTCCCCACGAGTGCGTTCGTATATATGACGCCACTGGCATCCTGATTACGGGCCAGGGCGTAATGCCCTGCCAGTCCGCCTGCCGCTGTCTGGTCTGTAATTGCGCCAGACGAAGCCGGATCCCCGTCGATTCCGTCGATGTCGGCCATGCTGTAAACCAGCGTGTAAGCCGAACCGTTGATGTTCAAACGCTGCCCGCTGCCTTCCGGTGCCGTGAAACTGGCCGAGACGCCTTTGGCAAACGTGAGATCACCGCTGCCACTGCTGGTACCGTTGCTGTTGTTATTCGTCACCAGCACCAGACCACCTGCACCGGTGACGGAGACATTGGCATTGATCGCAATAGAGTGGAACGAGTCCAGCGTCAGGGTGTTTGGTGAACTCCAGCTCAGGGCTGAATTAACGGAAATATCACCGAGGCCTGTTGCCGTGGAGGTGAGGGTGCCGGTGGTTTGCAGGGTGACGTCGGTGTTCAGGAGAGCGGCGTTGATTGTGGCTGCTGAAGCGTCATCAACGTTCAGGTCTTCAGGATCCACCCGCCAGTTACCCGTTTTGCCTTTGGTTGCCGAGGTGTTCACCTGGATGCCAGTGAAGTCAACGTGATGGCCGGAGGTTTCTACGGATCCTCCGTCACCGCTTTGCGTGCCGCCCCTGGCCGAGAAATTGCCCTTGGCCACGGTCGTTCCGTTGGACCAGACGACTATGTTGCCGCCTTTTCCCGTGGTTCCGGCGTCAGCCTTGAGGCTGCTGCCCGCATCCACGCTGACACCTTGTGCGTTAGCCAGGGGGCCTTTGCCTTGAGCGTCGCCGCCGATCTTGATGCTGCCGCCACCGCTGGCACCTGAGACATTCAGAGTGGCGGATGTGAGCGCAATGTTCTGGCCGGTGATTTGAATCGCGCCGCCCGTGCCCCGGGTTGAAGAGGCATCCAGGGTACCGGCGACGCGCACCAGACCGCTGTCACTGCCACCGAGGGAAATCTTACCGTTCTTGTTCTGCAAGCCTCGCGCTTCAATCACACCGGTGTTGTTGACCACCGTCCTGAGCAGCGCATTGCTGGCCGCCGCGGTCATAATGACCTGGCCACCGTCGGCCTGAATCAACTGGCGGTTTTCCACCAAGGCATTTCTGGTCGCTTCATCGACCTGGACGTTAAGCAAGCCATCACCTGCGAAGTCCAGCGTCACCGCATTGCCGGCGGCCAATGCGACGGTACCCTGTTTCGCAACAATCACGCCCTGGTTGCTGACGGTGCCGCCGAGTAACACCACGGCTCCCCCGTCGGCAGCGTTAATCGTGCCCTGGTTGATGACGCTGGCGTTGCTGCCATCCCCCCTGAACCTGTACTTGCCGTTAGCAAAATCCTGGTTCGAGATATTGAGTGTCGAAGCCACCAACCCGCCGACACTGACGGAGGCGCCCTGACCAAACAGCACGCCATTGGGGTTGATTAAGAACACCCGGCCATTGGCGTTGAGTTGGCCCATGATCTTCGAGCCGTCAGCACCGATCACCCGGTTCAGGGCAACCGAATCAGCGCCGGGCTGAACAAAGGTCACTTTGTTGTCTTTGCCAATATTAAAACTCTGCCAGTCAATTGCCATTTTTTGGCCGGACTGGTTGATCGTCAGTTGATGATCGGCCGCCGCGCCAATCTGGCCGCTGCCGAGAACGACATTACCGCCAGTGGGCAAATCTGCGGCCATGCTGATAACAGGCATGAATGAAACAATGAATGAGATAAGGGCAATGGCAAACGGTGGCGGCGTGATCGCGCCGTTGAATGGGGTTGAATGATCATCGACCTGAATCGCACGGACGTCACTGCGTTTTCCACGGCGAGTGGTCAGCTCACTGACGACCACAAAAGCATTACGGCTGTGGTTCCAGATCACGCTGAAGATGCAATTCATATGTACGCCTTTCATAAGGGGGGAGGAAAGCATGTTGACTAAACTGTATTAGCGGCAGGGGGCGTGCTATCGCTGGCGCACATTGGAATGAGAGGCGGTGTTGCCGCCTGTATCAGAAATATCGGCAGGGATGAGGAGAATCTTTATCAATAGAAATGTTTAATATGATATTTGCGTGTTGCGTCAAAGGGAGAGACATCAGGCGGCTAAACCCCTTGCAAACTTACCCCAATGGGGATTCATGGCGATAATGTGATCACTATTTTTCATTTCCCAGCTATTAATGACTTGGTTAAAGTAGAAGCGACTATTTTCCCCCTGAATAATTCATGAGAATTAATGATGCAAGAACTCGATACGATCGTAAATTTCGCGGCGAATCCGATATTGGATACGAATTTTCTTTCTCAGTGTAAACAGACGCTGAATGAAAAGGGCGCCCTGGTCTTGCATGACTTTCTTAATCCTGCTGCGCTGAAAGCGATTAAGCGTGAGGGGGATGAAAATCGCCATCTGGCCTATTACACCAGCAATAATCATAATGTTTATCTATTGAAACCTGATGCCGGGCTGCCAGATTCGCATCCAAGAAATCGGCAGATTGTTTCCTCAAAGGGCTGTATTACCGATGAAGAGATCCCGCAGGATTCGGCACTGCGCGCACTGTATAACGCGCCAGTGTTTCGTGCGTTTCTTTGCGCGGTGCTGGGTGAGGCGCAACTGTATCCTTACGCTGATAAACTCTCTTCAATCAACCTGCATTACGCCAGCGAAGGCCAGGAGCTGGGCTGGCATTTCGATAACTCCTCTTTTGCCATCACCCTGCTGATTCAAAAACCTCAGGCTGGCGGTGTGTTTGAATACGTTGAGAACTTACGCGACGCTGATGCTGGCGACATGAATTTTGATGGCGTGGAAAAATTACTGGATAAGCAAACTGAGCCGAAAAAACTCGGCATTGAGGCAGGCGATTTGGTGCTGTTCCGCGGCCGGAATGCGATTCATCGTGTGACTCCAACGGAGGGGGAGACCACGCGCATGCTGGTGGTTTTGGCTTACAATTCTCAGCCTGATATTTCGTTGTCTGAGTCTGCCAGAATGACCTTCTACGGGCGGATTTAACGGCCTGCGATTCTGATTCAACGCAAAGCGAATCAGCACTGCGTTTATCATCGGCTAGTGTTCGCGGCTGAACGTTGCCGCGTGCGAAGCTGAACAAGTTGCAGCTATCGATTGAACTCACCCTGTCAGGGGGATTTTCGTCAGTGCAAAATAATGCCTGGGGCTGGCAGACGATCTGTTGTCAGCTAAAACCGTTTTGATGCGCATTCAGAGATGATTGTTAATTTTTCTAATGGAAAAATTTTTTCTGAAATCTTCAGCTACTCTACGGGGTTTTTTTAGTCCGTTTGGAGGTTTTATGGAGATTTTGAATCCCGTTTTTGAAGAAGCGTGCAGGATGGTAGGTGAATGTTGCTTTATGCTTGCTCAGAATGGGGAAGAGATAAGTCGCTCTAGAATTGCCAGTCGTTTAGAGCGTGTTCAACAATCAGCTGTGACAATAACAGGTAAGCCTAATGATGCATTGTGTCAGGCGATAGAAGGTCTTAGAGAGTAGTGGGTTACACGCACCAAAGCCCGGTCCGCTAGCCGGGTTGAAATGAGCAGAACATCACAGCCCTGAGCGCAACAGTACACATGCTGTCAGGGGAAAGGGATTTAGCAAACCGGCCAGCGCATTCAACCACGAGGCCTCTGGCCGGTTGCTGTCATGACAGTGAAAATATAATTTTGGCTGTTTCAGGTGTCAAGAATGCTTCGCACTTCACCGGGCAGGGTAAACCTGTCGTCTCATCAGCTTCAGAAGTCCAGCTCAAGTGCAAAACACAGATAGGACATCAACGGCGCGCAATGTCTGAACTGCTCTGCGCAAAAATCAATAACATCTGGCTTGCACAGATCTTCAAAGGCGATGTTTTTAATCGCGATAAAATCTTTGCGTTTTAATTCAGCTAACAGCGGGTGGTTTTTGTCGTAGCCTCTTGGCGGACGACTCAGACTGTCGCCGTCCATCACAAACCCGTTATCGTGCAATGTCTTGAGCGCTTTCTGATAGGCATTCGGGTTCTCATCAATACAGGCGCGAATCGCGTTTAACGCTTTTGATTCCGGGTGCCAGATCCCTGCCGCAATAAAACAACCGTCTTCGGCGATGTGCAGATAGAGGCCGGGTGCGTGCACATCTTTGCCCTGGAAATGACGAAACTGAATGCCGACATTGGTTTTATACGGCGTTTTATCTTTGCTGAACCGGCTGTCGCGCTGCGGGCGCATCAGGCTGCCCCCCACTTTTTTCGCGACAGCAGTCAGTCTCGGGGAAATGGCAATAATCTCTGGCTGCATTTGCTCGATAAAGCGCAGCGCGGGCGTTCTCAGCGTATTCTCGTATTCGTCCTGATTAGCCTTAAACCAGTCCCGGGTGTTGTTTTGCGCGAGTTTATTCAGAAATTGCAGACCGGCTGCGCTAAAAATTGTCCCTGCCGCAACCGGCGTTTTAGGTGTCTGAGTCGTCATTATCGATAAGCCTTTATCACTGCCAATGGGGAATCAGGGTAAATCCTGACGCCAGACACGACTCAGTGCAAACTGAAAAGTAAAAAATTTTCCGGATTAAAGGATGTGGGGAGAGTGGGTGCTTTAAAGCCCGCCAGAACAGTGCGGCGGGCCTTTTCATGTCTGATACCTGTCAGTTAATCGCGGCAGGACTCACTTTTCCCGCTTTCCCTAAGCTGTCATTCGCCCGTTCACTCAGCTCAAACAATACGGGTAATAAATGCGCGGTCGCCTTGAGATAGGCGCTGACCTGCGGGATACCTTCCGGCGGTAATATCTCACCATTCTCCAGCCCTTCGCTCAGGCACAGCAGGCCGTGGCACAATCCTTCGGCAGAGTCCGATGCCAGCGCGCTGAGATCGTAAAGCTGAGCATCTTCGAAATGGCTGAAATCCAGCTCGGCGATCAGTGAGCGGAAGACGGTAATTGAGTTTTCAGAGAAAGCAGTTTCGGTGTTCGTCATGATAGAAATCTCGTGTAAGAAAGTTAAAGACGACCACCTGAGACGCTAAACTCGGGTGGCAGCTCAGACAGGGTTAGCGTACCGGCTTACACGAATCCGATGCTTCTTGCGAAGCCCCTGCCTGAGCCACCATTATTTGGGGTGAATCAAAGCGCACGAAATTATCACATAATTTCGCCGTGTAAGTATCGGAACGCTAATTCCGGCTGCGGATTTTGCCGCAGCGGGGAGACTTTATTCCTGCTGCCGAAGCAAAGAAACAGGCTGGATGCATTTACAGGGAGTTGTATTCAGATTTGGAAGATATCTCGCAACGATCGGTTCTGCCTGACTTTTATTCCCCTGCACCATATCGCCGCCATCTTCTCCCCAGTGATCCCGATCACAGAAAGTCCGGTGCAGCACGATTGTGTATATATGTGCCTTTCCTGCTCTCACCCCACAGGGCACTTGTGCTTATCGTAATGGCTGAATGATTTTTTTCTGATGTCCGTTGCTGTATTCCCCCTTTCCGGAGAAAAAAATGTCGTCATCTGATGTGGTTAAACTGACTGAAAGTTCGCTCAAAAACACCAAAGTGATGAACCTGTTTGTGTCTTTTGCGGCGGCGATGGCGGGGCTGTTATTCGGTCTCGATATTGGTGTGATTTCTGGTGCGCTTCCCTTTATTACTGAGCATTTTGTGCTGAGCAGCCGCCAGCAGGAATGGGTTGTCAGCATCATGATGCTCGGCGCAGCGTTCGGTGCGCTGGCCAATGGCTGGCTCTCTTTCCGGCTGGGACGCAAATACAGCCTTATGGCGGCAGCGCTGTTGTTTATTCTCGGTTCTCTCGGCTCCGCCTTCGCTTCCAGCATTGAAATCCTGATGGTGTCGCGCCTGATCCTCGGTTTTGCTGTCGGTATTGCGTCCTACACCGCACCGCTGTATCTGTCTGAAATGGCGTCAGAAACCATTCGCGGCAAGATGATTGCCATGTATCAGCTGATGGTGACGATCGGCATTTTGCTGGCTTTCCTTTCTGATACCGCATTCAGCAGCAGCGGTGACTGGCGCGCAATGCTGGGCGTGCTGGCGATTCCGGCGTTTGTGCTGATGATTGCGGTGTGTTTTTTACCAAACAGCCCGCGCTGGCTGGCCGCCAAAGGGCAGCATATTGAGGCCGAGCGTGTGCTGAGAATGCTGCGCGATACCTCGGAAAAGGCCCGCCAGGAACTGAATGAAATCCGTGAAAGCCTGAAACTGAAACAGGGCGGATGGGAATTATTTAAAGCCAACAGTAATGTGCGCCGGGCTGTCGGCTTAGGCATGTTGTTGCAGGCGATGCAGCAGTTTACCGGCATGAATATCATCATGTATTACGCGCCGAAGATTTTTAATCTGGCGGGATTTACCAGTACACGCCAGCAGATGATCGCCACGATTATTGTCGGTCTGACGTTTGTGCTCGCGACGTTTATTGCCATCGGCATGGTTGATAAAGCGGGACGTAAACCGGCACTGAAAATTGGCTTTAGCGTGATTGCGCTCGGCACGCTGGTGCTGGGATATTGTCTTCAGCAATTCAATCAGGGCACGGCCGGTGCCGCACTTTCCTGGCTGTCGGTCGGTATGACCATGATGTGTATTGCCGGTTACGCCATGAGTGCGGCGCCGGTGGTATGGATCCTGTGTTCTGAAATTCAGCCGCTGAAAAGCCGTGACTTTGGTATCACCTGTTCGACCACCACCAACTGGATTTCGAACATGATTATCGGCGCTACTTTCCTGACGCTGATGGACAATATCGGTGCAGCAGGGACATTCTGGCTGTACACCGCGCTGAACGTGATGTTCGTGGTGATCACTTTCATCCTGATACCGGAAACGAAAAACGTCACGCTGGAGCAAATAGAAAGAAACCTTATGTCCGGAAAAAAACTGCGCGATATCGGGCAGTAAACACGCCGGTGATTCATTGTGGATGTGAACAATATCAGGGAACAGTTGATGCGCGACTTACTCAAAATGACCAGCGGGCTGGATTACCATATTAATGATAACGAATTACGTGAAATTCGTTATCAGACCCGCGATAAAGTGGATGGATTTAATGCGCTGAGCGCCCGTCAGACGGCGGAGAAAGACGCCCTGATCAGGGAAATATTTGGGGAAGTGGGCTGCAATGTCCATTTTGAAAAAGGCATGCGCATTGATTACGGCATAAATACCCGAATCGGCAATAATGTTTTCATCAATTTTAATTTTGTGTTACTTGATTGCGCGCCGGTCACAATAGGGAATAACGTTTTTATCGGCCCTGATGTGCAAATTTATACCGCACAGCATCCGCTGGATATTGATTTACGTCGTGAACATATTGGCAGCGCCCGGCCAGTCACTATTGGCAACGATGTCTGGATTGGCGGCGGATGCGTGATTTTGCCCGGCGTGACCCTTGGCGATGGTTGCACGATTGGCGCAGGAAGTGTGGTCACGCGACCGGTGCCAGCGGGCGTGGTTGCCTGTGGAAACCCCTGCAAGGTGGTGCGGAAACTGACGTAATGTTTACCTGACCGTCTCTCCGACATAAAAAAGCCCGCTCTGAGGCGGGCTGCAAATGCAAAAAATACAATATTTCTTAAAGTGCGAACAGAATGAGACAAAATTTAAATAAAATCAATTAATTATCTTCCTGAAATAAGTGTCCGTTTTTTAGAGATGATTGTGATCAAATCGTGATCTTTATTGTTATTTTTATATCGCTGTCCTGCCGCGCGTGCTGACTTATGAATTTATCTCATAGCTCCTTTCATATTTTGCCCTCTGGTCGTCATAAACGAACGGCGCTATTGTTTATGACATGACGAACTTTCCAGCAGCAGTCCCTCAGGCGGAGAATGAAATGACTGATAAAATGAAAATTACCAAAAGTGGTTCTGTTCCTTCACAAAACGGCCCGGAAAATTACTTCACCGGCAAGGTGCGTATCGACTCGCCGTTCAGCGGCACTGCATCTGCCCGTGTCGGTGGCGCGATCGTGACCTTTGAACCGGGTGCGCGTACCGCCTGGCACACACATCCGCTGGGTCAGACGTTGATCATCACACAAGGCCGTGGCTGGTTGCAGGAGGAGGGCGGCGAAATTCGCGAAATGAATGTGGGCGATATCGTGTGGATCCCGGAAGGGGTGAAACACTGGCACGGCGCGACCCCGGAGAATGCCATGACGCACATCGCGATTGCCGAGTCCCTGAACGGCAGTCCGGTTGAGTGGATGGAAAAGGTGACGGACGCGCAGTACAGTAAGTAATCATCTGTCCCGGTGGAATTTATATAACCTTTGCTCAAAAGGGCGGCGTAAAAGCCGCCTTTTTTGTGGCAATATATTGTGACTGCCTAAAATCGATACGGTTATTTCTGTATTTCCGAATTTTTATCCTAAATTCTCTGGTTAACCATTAACCTGTCTTATTTAACGCTAAAAACCCCCGTTGTTCGGCGCATTAAAATTATCGCTTTCAGTAGCTCTGAGATAAGTAACTCGACTAATATAAATAGAAATCAACTCAAGAGCCGTTTCCCGTATGCCATATTATTCTCCAGGTGAAAGTCTCGTCCGTGAGCGCTCAGAGCGCTTCTTACGGCGAATGTACTTAATGCGGATACTTGGCACTTTTCTCTGCTTTTTTCCTGTGTTTTCTGTCCTTCTTGAACGCAATGCTTCCTGGATCGCCATCAGCCTGCTGGCGCTGAATGCCTTTGTCTGGCCGCATGTCGCTATGCTGATTTCACAACGCTCAAATCACCCTAATCAGGCGGAATTCCGGAATCTGGCATTTGATGCCATCGCGGGGGGAGCCTGGGTTGCGCTGATGGGCGTTTGTCCGCTGCCGTCGGCCATTATTACGGCTATTCTCATCGCTGACCGTTTTTCTGCCGGTGGCTGGCAGTTGCTGCGCCGCGCTGCGCTGTTTTATTGCGCAGGTTTTATTGTCTGCTGGCTGTTGTCGGGAATGACGTTTTATTTCACCGTCACTGACCGGACGTTGTGGCTGACGTTGCCGCTTTCCACGATTTATATTATTGCTTTCAGTGCAGCGAATTATTCCATTTCCAGAAAGCTGCGGGATAAACAACACGAGCTGGAAAAAGCCGCCCTGATGGATCCTTTTCTCGGTTTGCCTAACAGGCGGTTACTCGACCGGCGTCTGATGCTGGAGTTTGAACGCGCAAAACATGATTTATCCTGCCTGATGGTGCTGGGCGTTGATGACCTGAAAATGGTGAATGATTTGTTCGGGCGCGAAGCGGGGGATTATGTGTTGCGCTCGGTGTCAGCGATTTTACGGCAGGAAACCGGGCAAAATGATTTCCCGGCTATTCTGGGGGGCGATGAATTTGTGGTGATCCTGCCGGGGGTTTCTGAAGAAGAAGCGTATGCCGTGGGTTACCGGTTATTACTGAAAACCTCAGAAATCCGCTTATCGCAGGATTCCGGTTTCCAGTGTTCGCTGAGTATCGGCGTGGCGACATCCCGCAATCATGAAGATTATAACCAGTGGCTGGCGGCTGCCGAACGGGCATTGGTGAATGTGAAACAAAATGGCAAAAACAGTATTGGCAGCGTGAGCAGGACAGATACTTCTGCTCAGCTACACTGAATAACGTTAACGTTTTCCGGGATGAGTAATGAAAAATATCACCATAATGTGGGTCGCTGCGGCCGTCGCCGCAGGTTTGCTGGCAGGCTGTTCATCTATTGATAAACCGGTTGGCGATGCGACTTATCGCCCGGCCAATTTTGACCCGTCGTTTACGCAGGGCGAAGCAAGTTATACGACATCCGTGTTTTCAATCCTTGAGCGGCAGCGTCGCGCGGATACCTACAAAAAGATCTTCGATTTTTGTAGCGGCAAATTCCAGACGCTGGGTGAAAGCAACGACGGCGAGAAGGTACACATAAGATTTGCCTGTCTGCCTAAAAATATTGCGCAGACGCAAAGTCCGTACTCGATGCAGCAGAAGTCGCCTTCGCTGTACTAAAATTGACTATTGGCAATGTTATCCGGAGATTTTATGAGCAAGGAAAGACCTGATTTTATCCGACACTGGACCGAGCTGGAAGGTCCAGACGACGGCAATTATCCCGGCGATGATGAACTGATGTCGATTGGCGCACCGCTCGGCAGAGCGCTTGGCCTGACGAAAATTGGTATTCATCACGAACGTTTATTACCGGGGCGTCGTACCTGTTACGCCCATGCGGAAAGTGCGGAAGATGAATTTGTGTACGTGCTGGAAGGGTATCCTGACGCGTGGATTAACGGCCATCTGCATCCGCTGAAACCGGGCGATGCCGTGGCCTTTCCGCACGGCACCGGTATCTGTCACACCTTCATTAATAACAGCGATGAGGAAGTGCGGCTGCTGGTGGTGGGGGAGGCAAATAAGCCGGAAAACCGGATTTATTACCCTCTGAATCAGGAATATGAAGCGACGCGCAAAGACCGCTGGGTGGATGTACCTGAGCAACAATTTGGTGATCACGACGGCATTTCGGACCAGCGACGTGAACAAAAGAAAAAGCCGGTCAGTTGAATGCCGGCTTTTCTATGGCTGACGTGCGTGTAAACCCATTTATTGAATGGAAAGCGACTGCCAGCGTTGCTGACAATACGGCATCATTCGGTGAATTTTCAGGCTCTGTGCCTGATGACGGTTCAGTGAATAGCCCTCCGGCGTGATCTCTAAGGTGTCGCCGGTTTGCAGCTTAAAATCATTGTCTACGGACAAAATCAGCTTCAGGTTTTTAAAAGCCTGGATACAGATATATTTCAGTCCGGTCTGCGGGATATTCAGGATGTCGATGATCTTCCATTCCATACATTCACTCCTTTTCTGTGGCTGCCTGATTTTCGTTTCCCTTTTCTACCTCAAATCCCTGTCATTTTTTGTCATGACAAAGTAATGATTTCTTTATAGGCGTTCCTGTTATTTCATTGCTTGAAGTGACTCACAAAAAAGGATTGCCGAAACCATGCAGATCGCAGAATGGATTATTTAAGGACAATCCTGCATTTTTCGGAAGGTTATTCAGAACGTAAAAGGAAACTAAAAGACTTGAAATCACCGCCATAAAACGGGTATTTCTGGATGCTTTCTACTTTTCTTTTATTTTTCAGGGGCAGGATGAGATGAATTATTGGGTAAAGGGTTTTCTGGGCACCTTATTCGCGTTGAGCACATTTTCTGTGCTGGCAGAAAACTGTATCGAAACCCGCGGGGCAATTGACATGGGATCCGGCACCACCAAAATTCAGGTGGCGCAGGTTGATATTTGCCGACATCTGCCGGGAAAAGTGCTGTATGAAGACCAAAAGCCGCTGGGCTTTAATGAGGATTTGGGCAAATCCGGCAACAACCAGATCAGCGAGGCCATGCAACAACAGGGCGTGACGGCGCTGAAACAGATGGTCGATAAAGCCCGCAGCTTTCATCCGCAGCGCATTACCGGCGTTGCCACCGCAGTGTTTCGTTCAGCGGCTAACGGTCAGCAGGTCATTGACCGTTTCAACCAGCAGACACAAATCCAGCTTCGTGTGATTTCTCAGGAGCAGGAGGCGGAGCTGGGTTTCCTGTCGGCGAAGGCGGCGCTGCATGACAACACCATCAACAATCAGGATCTGCTGGTCTGGGATATCGGCGGCGGCTCGATGCAAATGACCGCCATCCGCGAACAAAATGGTCAGCCAGTGACGGATATATATCAGGGCAAACTGGCATCGGTAACCCTGAAAGAATTCATTATCAGCGTGCTTAAAAATCAGGAACTGGATAAAGCCGCCTCGCCGAACCCGATTGGATCGCTGCGCAATACGGTGCTGCGTTACGTGAATTTCTACGCGAGGACGCACGTCAGTCCTCAAATCAAACAGGATGCGCAAACCCGCCGGGTGATTGGTATCGGCGGCGTTCATGGTTTTTCGCTGAAAGACCAGATCCATCCGGCGAACAATACTTACAGTCTGGCTGATGTAGAACGCGTGTCGAAAAATCAGGTATGGAAAGGGGACAGTGAACTTACCGGCGAATACCGCGCGACCGATGTCAGCAATTTACTGCTGGTGGAGGGCTTTATGCAGGCGCTGAATATCTCACAGGTGACGATTGTCAAAGCCAGCCTGATTCAGGGCATCCTGGTGCAATAAATTCCTGAAGCGATACTCTTTATCTTTGAGAGTAAAAGCGTTGATGTAAAAGCATTCAAAATGGCTGTATTGACTGAAGGAGCAGAATGACATGACAACTGACTCAGGCACTCCCCCGCAGGATGATTTCATCTGGCTCGAAGGTTTACGCAACGAAAAAGCCCTTGAATGGGCGCGTGAGCAAAATGCCATCACGCTGGCAGCGTTTACGCAGGGTCACGATTTTGAGCCGCTGCGGGAGAAAGTGCTGGAAGGCCTGAATTCGCCGGATCAAATCCCCGGCGTGTGGAAATGTGGCAACGACTGGTACAACTTCTGGCAGGACGCGAAGAACCCGAAAGGCATTTTACGCAAGACCACGCTTGATGAATTCCGTAAAGCCGAACCGCAATGGCACACCGTGCTGGATATCGATGCGCTGGGTAAAGCCGAAGGGAAGGAGTGGGTGTTTCACGGTTTCTGGAATTTAAAACCGGATTTCGGGCGTGCGTTGTTAGTGCTGTCGCCGGATGGCGGTGATGCCTCTGAAGTGCGCGAGTTTGATTTAATCACTCAGGATTTTGTGCCGGACGGTTTTTATTTGCCGGTCGCGAAAAGCCGCATCAGCTGGATTGACCGCGACCATTTGTTTGTCGCCACTGATTTTGGTGAAGGCTCAATGACCGGTTCCGGTTATCCGCGCATCGTCAAAATCTGGCAGCGTGGTACACCGCTGTGCGAAGCGGTCACGGTGTTCAGCGCAGAAAAGACAGACATGATGGCGGCGGGTTATAGCGATGCCACCAAAGGGTTTGAGCGCAATTATGTGGTGCGTGTCACCGACTTCTATCACCGTGAAGTGTTCCTGCTTGATGACGACAAAAACTTAATCAAAATCGATCTGCCGGCGGATGCCAAATTCAGTAACTGGCGCGAGTGGATCCTGATCCAGCCTTCAAGTGAATGGCAGGTGAACGGCGAAAGCTGGCCGTCCGGTTCGTTGCTGACCATGAATTTTGACGCTTTTATGGCAGGCGATCGCACGCTGAAACCTCTGTTTATGCCGGGTGCGCATTCTTCTCTCAGCGGCGTGACGGCAACCCGTGACCAGCTCAACGGCTATTCCTACACCCGTGATCATATCATCCTCAGTATCACGCGTGATGTCGTCAACCGGCTTGAAGTGCTGACGCCAAAAGACGGCGACTGGCAGCGTGAGCCGTTCGGTAAAGTGCCGGAGCTGAGCAAAATCAATGCGTGGGGCGTGGATGATGAGACCAATGAATATTTCATGAGTGTCAGCGGTTTCCTGCAACCGGCCAGTTTGTCGCTCGGAAATCTGGATAGTGGCGCGGACGTGGAAGCCGAACTGCTGAAACAAGATCCGTCGCATTTTGATGCCACCCGTTATCAGGTCAGCCAGCATTTCGCGGTGTCCGACGACGGTACCCGCGTGCCGTATTTTGTCATCTCGCGCAAAGATGTGGCGTATGACGGCAGGAACCCGACGCTGCTTTATGGCTACGGTGGTTTCGAAGTCTCCCTTGAGCCGTATTATCTCGGGGTCAGCGGTGTGTCGTGGCTGGATCGCGGCGGCGTGTTTGTGGTGGCAAATATCCGTGGCGGTGGCGAATACGGGCCGGAATGGCATAAAGCGGCGCTGAAAGAAAAACGTCTGCGCGCTTACGAAGATTTCGCGTCCGTGGCGAAGGCGCTGATTGCCAGCAAGATCACCTCACCGGCCCATCTGGCGGTGCAGGGCGGCAGCAACGGCGGTTTACTGGTCGGCAATATGCTGACACGCTACCCGGAATTATTCGGGGCCATCGTGTGTGAAGTGGCGCTGCTGGATATGTACCGGTACACGCAAATCTCGGCTGGCGCTTCGTGGATGGCTGAATACGGCGACCCGCAGAAACCGGAAGAATGGGCGTTTATCCGCGAGTTTTCGCCGTATCACAATATCGATCCGGCAAAAAAATATCCGCCGGTATTGTTCTCAACGGCGACCAGCGATGACCGCGTCGGGCCTGACCATGCACGTAAAATGGCCGCGAAAATGCAGGCGCTGGGTATCCCGCAGGTCTATTTTTACGAGAATACTGACGGCGGTCACAGCGCCGCGGCTGACAAAAAACAGTCCGCGTTTAAACGGGTGATGGTGAGCGAATTTCTGCTGCACTTTATTGGCCGTGACAAAGCCAGCGGCTGATATTGCCCGCGAGAGTCTGATAAAAAACGGGATGCCTCTGTGGTATCCCGTTAATATTTCGACATGTTTTAACTCCCTCTGTCCGCTTTAAAAACGTTGCCCCCTTCACCTTTCCTTGTTTATTATTTTGACTTCTGTTGATAACAATTATCAAAATCATTTTTCATTTATTCTCATTTTCGGGTAATCGCATGTTAAAGAATACTGCTCGCGTGCTGTCTGTTGCCGGTCTGATGGCGACCTCCTTTGCCAGTTTTGCTACCACGTATCCGCTGACGGTCACGGACATAGCCGGTCAGAAAGTCACCATCGATAAAGCGCCGCAACGGGTCATTTTGCAGGACGGGCGCGACCTTCTGGCGCTGGCGGTGCTGGATAAAGCCAATCCTTTTCAGCATGTGGTGGCCTGGAATAACCTGCTGAAGAAAACTGACAGCGGTACCTGGGAGATGCTGAAAAGCAAATGGCCTGAATCGGCGAAAATCCTCGATATGGGATTCAGCGACAAAGGGCAGGTGGATCTGGAAACGGTGATCGCTAAAAAACCAGATCTGATGATTGCGCAGATGAGGGCGAAAGATTCACTGGCGCAGGCCGGGGTGCTGGATAAACTCGCCGCGTTGCACATCCCTGTACTGTTTGTCGATTACGAACTGGATCCCGCAAAAAACACCGCGCCAAGTATTGATCTGCTCGGCAAAGTGATGAATAAGGAGGATAACGCCCGCGCCTACACCACGTTCTATAACCAGCATTTCCAGGCTATTCAGAAAGCCGCAGAGGCGATTAAAACCAGGCCGAATGTGTTTATCGAGCCAATTGCCGGTCGCGACGACTCCTGCTGTTTCACACACGGTAATGCGGGATGGGGAAAACTGATCCAGGCGGTAGATGCCAATAACATCGGTTCCAGCCTCCTGCCGGGCGCATCAGGCACCGTTTCTCTGGAACAGGTGATCAGCATGAAGCCGGACGTTTACATCATGACCGGTTCGGCACGTCCGAAAAGTGGCTCTGTGACGCATATTCTGCCGTTTGGCTACGGTGCGGATGAAGCGGATGTGGATAAAGAAGCCAAAGTGTTGCTTTCACGCACCGGCGTGGCGCAAATCCCTGCGGTGAATGCGGGCCACGTTTACGGTATTTATCACCAGTTCTACAACCATCCGTATAACATTGTCGGGATGGAATATCTGGCGAAGTTTATTTATCCGCAACAGTTTAAAGATCTGGACCCGGCGAAGACTTACCACGACATCGTACGTAACTATACCAACCTGCCGGATCAGGATTTCATCCTTGGCTGGACACCGAAAAAGTAAGTGCTGATATTTCCCCCGCCTGTGGCCCCGCAGGCGGTTTTTCAATCCCTCTGCGCGCTTTCTGCACTAACTTTACCTCCGTCACATTTGTTGACACTCCGTTAATTTATACAAAAAACTAACTGTATTACTGTATCTGAATAACGCCGACCGGCGTCGCTCCTGACGCAGTACGACATATCAACAAGGTGAATTTATGCAATCTGAAGAACAGCGTTTAATTGACGGGCTTTTTAGTCGCTTACAACAGGCTGAGTCCAACACGGCACCGCGTGATGCGGAAGCTGAACGTGTGATTCAGGCCCATATTCGTCAGCAGCCATCTGCCCCGTATTACATGGCGCAGGCAATGATTATTCAGGAAGCGGCGCTGACCAAACTGAATGCGCAGGTACAAGAATTGCAACAGCAGGTTCAGCAGTTGCAACAACAGGCGCAGACGGCCAAACCGCAAAGCACCGGTTTTCTGGCTGGCTTGTTTGGCGGTGGCACGTCTCAGCCTGAACCGCAACGCCAGGCTTCGCAGGGCAGCCAGCCCATTCCCGGTACACAAGGCTGGGGAAGTCAGCCTCAGCAACAGCAATATGCCCAACAGCCGCAACAGCAGGCACCGGCACAAGCTGCACCCCAGCAGCCGGGTTTTCTGGGCAGTGCATTGCGCACGGCGGCGGGCGTCGCGGGTGGGGTGGTGCTGGCGGATATGCTGACCGGCATGTTCCATCACAGCCAGCCGCAGGAAATCGTCAATATCATCGAAGAACCGCCAGTGCAGGATCTCAATCCTGCCGACAGCAGCTTCCTCGATAACAGTCAGGGTTTCGACAGCAATCAGCCGTCATGGGAAGATGCGTCGCTGCGTAATGACAATTCGGATTTGGGGTTTGGAAATGATGACTTCAACACTGATGATTTCAACAATGATGATGACTCATTCTTCTAACCGGTTGATGTCATAAGGCTATTAAGGGGCTTTTTGGCAGCAGAAAAAAGCAGCAGAAGGTGAAGAGTGAGAGGTTTATCGCTTATTGCCATCAGAATTCTGGACAAAAGCCAAATCTGTTGCTGTACTGTGTTTGACACACATTTTGTGTCCAACATTCACGTAAAGGTAAGTTTGATGTCTAAGATTAAAGGTAGCGTTAAGTGGTTCAATGAATCTAAAGGTTTTGGTTTCATTACCCCTGAAGATGGCAGCAAAGATGTTTTCGTTCATTTCTCTGCTATTTCCAGCAACGGTTTCAAAACCCTTGCTGAAGGCCAACGCGTAGAGTTCGAAATCACCAATGGTGCCAAAGGCCCGTCGGCTGCTAACGTTATCGCTATCTGACTTTAGCCGATTTATTGAAAAACCCGCCGAAGCGGGTTTTTTTTTGCCTGTCGTTCGCCAGAACCTTATGCCGGTTTACGCACCAGCGTCACGAACATCAGGATAGCAATCGCGTAGCAGCCGAGAATGGTCAGCCCCATCGACAACGCCGGATGGCTGCCGAAACCCGTTACCGGTACGGCAACTGCCCCGAGCGCAAACATACACACGCCCAGCAGGGCAGACGCGCTGCCTGCATTTTTCCCCTGACTTTGCATCGCCAGCGAGCCTGCATTCGGGCTGATAATCCCTATCACCATCACCGAGAAGAACAGCGGCACCAGTAACATCACGAGTGGCGCATTCAGGCTGGCGGAAATCACCAGCGCCACCGAGGCCACTGCGGCGATGCACAAACCGGCCTTGACCAGCGCCATTTCGCCGAAGCGGCGGCTCAGACGGGTAGACACCTGTGCGGAAATCACCAGGCCGATGCCGTTAATCGCAAAGCACAGGCTGAACATCTGCGGGCTGAGATGGTAAATCTGTTGCAGCACAAAAGGTGACGCGCCGATATACGCGAACATCCCGGCCATAATAAAGCCCTGTGTCAGGCACAGCCCCATAAACGGACGATGTTTCAGCAGGCTGAATACCGAGCCCAGCATGCTGAAAATACCGCCCCCTGAACGGCGTTCGGGCGTTAAGGTTTCATGCAGTTTTAGCGAGGAGAAGCTGAACAGTAAGATGGCAATAAACGCCAGTACGCCGAATATTCCCCGCCAGTTAACCCAGTGCAGCATTGCGCCGCCCAGTACCGGGGCGATGATCGGTGCCAGCCCGTTCACCAGCATCAGCAACGCAAAAAACCGTGTCAGTTCGTGCCCGTTATACAAATCCCTTGCCACCGCGCGTGACAATACCGCGCCACCGGCACCGGCGATCCCTTGCAACAGACGAGCGACAATCAGCTGACTGATGTCCTGTGCCACCGCACACCAGACCGAGGCAGCCAGCAATAACGCCAGTGACCACAATAGCGGGCGCATACGGCCATAGCGGTCGCTCAGCGGGCCGAAGAGTAACTGGCCGAAACCGAGGCCGAGTAAACCGGCGGTCAGGCTTAACTGCGCGCTGGCGGTGGACGTATTCAGGTCGCCAGCCATCTCCGGCAATGCCGGTAAATATAAATCCGTACATAACGGCCCGAGTGCGGCAAGCGAGCCGAGAACAAGGGCGTAACCGAGGCGTTTTTCGTGCAGGTGAGCGCTCATGGTAAAAGTTTATTCCAGTTTGCTGGTGGTTAAATCCGTTTCGAAGAGGCTCCGGAAGTAGCGATGGTATAAGGCTTCCAGAATCTCAGCGTCGGCGTGAACAGTCGTCAGGCGACGAAAAGCCGTGCCTTCGCAAATCACCGCTAATGATTCGACTTTTGCGGTCATTTCAGCATCGGAAAATTGCGGGAAGGTGACACTGAGGAGCGTTTTTGCTTCGTTAAAAAGCTGTTTTTCGGAGTCACGCCAGATTTTTTCCACGATCGGATTACGGGTCGCTTCTGCGGCGACTTCCAGCATCAGCGCGTGGTCAATTTCGGCCTGCTCTTTTTGTTCGATGCACTGATCTTCTTTATACGGCGCGCTTAAATTGCCAATCCGACGGTGCGCCAGGTTATGAGCCACCTGCTGCAAATTATGCGCGTTGCCGGTCATCAGCCTGATTTTTTTCATCACTATTCGCCGCACGATATCTTCGATGATCGCATCTTTATTGGCGAAGTAGCGGTATATCTGCCCCACACTGAGCTGTGAAGTTTTAGCGATTTCAGCCATACCGGCACCGTGGAAACCATGCTTGCGAAAACACAGGCGGGCGGCGGCAATAATCTGGTCGCGTCGGGCGCTGATGCGCGCATCTTTAGTGCATTGTTGTGGGTGAAGCATGAGATACCCGGTAATGTGACTGATGTAGGTTGCGAACGATCATTCTCAAGTATAGGCAATAAGGAGGAACAGGTAAATATTTGTATTATGAATGAAATAAAAAGTGGCGTTTCGTTTCAGCGCAATTAAGCGTGACGCACAAAGGCAAACGGCGCAATCCAAAGGAATGCGCCGTTTACGGGAAAGGGGGGCTGCGGGTCAGGCGGGGCTGTTAAGCAAAGTATGCCTGTAAAAAAGCCACAACTGTCAGAACACAGAGGGCAACAACCAGGAACTCAGAAGACGTTTTTGGCACAGAAAACATGTCATACCTCAAAGATAAACCAGAGTGAACTGACGCTATTATCTGCAGATAAGATGAAGGAAACATTAAGATACGGCGGGAGGAGGTGAACCCGCGTCACAGATTTATCACAGCGATGCCTTTTGTCATTAAAAAGGCATCGCCGGAGGATAGGATCAGTGTGCGCTGAACCAGCTGACCAGCATAAACGCCAGTAATGTCATGGCCAGTGAGCCGGCCAGATTCAGCGCCATGTTCAGCAGGGCGGCACCAAAGCGACCATCCTGTAGCATGTAAACCACCTCCAGAGAGAAGGTGGAGAAGGTTGTCAGGCCACCGCAGAAGCCGGTGGTGATCAGCAGCTTCCATACCGGGTCGATATGGGTCAGGCGGGTGAAAATCGCGATGCCCAGGCCAATGATAAAGGCGCCGACCAGATTCACGGTCAGGGTGCCGGCGGGCAGTAGCGGACTCATTCCGTTCATTTTGAGACTGACATACCAGCGCACAACGCTGCCAATACCACCGCCAATAAAGACTGCAAGTAAGGTGCTAAACATAGTGATACCTTAAAAAATAGATGAAATTCAGAAAGGCCCGGGCATGACGCTACGAACCTCTCGCGAGATTGCGCAGACATCATCAGCCGGTAAAGGCGGTTTGGGAGGAATGTCATCTCCACAGTGCAAAGTAATGCAGGCGCTCAGTTTACATTGTGTGATGGCGCTTGTGTAGACGCGTTTCGGAAACAGTTTGTGAAAAGGAAAAGGCGATGTTAATCAGAGAAGGTACCGTGCAGGATGCGCCAGTTCTGGCGCAATTGCTGGGGGATTTGGATTATCCCAACAGGTCTGAAGCGATAGCTGAACGTGTGGCAAAAATGGCCGTGAACCCGGACAGCCGCCTGTTAGTGGCCGAAACAGAAGGTCAGGCTGTCGGGTTTATTTCGTTGCATTTCATTCCGCAAATTGCGCTGGCTGGCGAATTTTGCCGTATCAGTTATTTGTGCGTCAGCGATCACGCGCGTGGCAGCGGTATTGGCCAGAAATTGCTGGATGAGGCCGAACGTCTGGCAGCGGACCGGGGGTGTGACCGGATGGAAGTTCACAGCCATACCCGCCGTGTACGCGCCCACACTTTTTATGCGCGGGCGCAGTACGAGGAATCGCCAAAGTATCTGCTGAAAAAACTCTGAATGATCAGACATCCAGCGCCAGCACGATAGCGTCGGCGATCAGATCAACCTGCTCCGGTTTCATCTGACTGGTGCTGATACGGATAAATTGCCCCGGCCCGATGCGGCTGCGTTCGCCGGGCAGAACCGCAATACCACGCGCGGCCATCGTTACCAGCGCAAACTGTTCCGATGGCACCGGGATCCACATCGCCAGTCCGTCGCGGTCGGGGATATTCACGCCGCGAATGCGCAACGCATCGGACATGGCTTTGCGTCGCTCCGCATACACTTTTTTAGCCTGCGTAATCCCTTCCTGCGTTTTCGGATCGTTAATCAGCCACGCCAGCGCTTCCTGCAAAATACGGCTCGACCAGCCGGCACCAAAGTTACGGAATGATTTGATTTGTTTGATTAAATCCACCGATCCCGAAATCACCGCCAGCCGCAAATCCGGGCCGTACGCTTTGGAATAAGAACGGACATGCACCGTGCGGTCCGGCAGTTTGCTGCCCATACTCAGCGGCGCGTAACGTGACAACTGTCCGATCCCGTCATCTTCAATAATCAGTGTGTTACTTTGGCTGAGAATGTTGGCCAGCGCAGCATAACGTTCTGCGTTAATCGCATGGCCACAATGCGAATGGGTACGTGGCTGAAAAATAAAGGCTGAAGGATTTTTCAGCAGTGCCTGACTGAGTGATTCCGGCGTGGGGCCGAATTCGTCGCACTTCACCGGAATGACCTGCGCACCGAGATTGTCCAGCATATCCAGCAGGCGTGTGGCAGTCGGGTCTTCAATTGCCACCACCGAACCCTGCATCAGCAGGGTTTGCAGCGTCAGGTTCATGCCGTCAAATCCACCATCCGCCGCCATAAAAGCGGGGGCGTCATAAGGCCAGTCCTGGCGTGCGGCCTCAAGCAGCGACGGCGCGATAGCCTCACGCTGATAACTGTTCAGATTGTCTGCGCCAACACCGCGCTGCATGGCTTCGTGCAAGTCAGGCAACAGTGCCGGATCCGGCGATGACAGCGCCAGATCCGCAATAATATGCTCACCAAAATTGCCGATTTTCTCGAAGCGTGCCGGTCGTGGAGACAGCATATCGCCGCACACCCAGACGCCGTTTCGCCCCCGTCCGGCGATCACTTTCTGACGTCGCAACTGACCCCAGGCGGCTGAAACCGTGGCCGGACTGACGCCCAGCGCCTGCGCGAGTTCACGCACGGCGGGAAGATGCGTACCAATCTCGATCACACCGGATCGGATCATCGCTGCGGTTTCAATCGCAATGCCCCGCATGGAACGATCCTGTAATTGCGTCGCCAACCATTCTGCATCCAGCGTTTTTTCGAGAGAGTTTTCTGTCATTTTTTTGCCTTTTGTTCAGTAACAAAGATTCTATTGTACATATTAATTTATGCCATTAGTATCAAACTTAGCCAACGCAGGCGATAAAATAATCATCTTGCCGTGAAGATGATGGCCTTAGTAAAAGAATTTGGTGTGTTTTCGGGCAGGTTTGTAAACGCACAGTTGTTTTTCTGCATATTAACCATGCTGACACTTAAGGGGAAAGATGTGACGATTACCATCAGGCTGGCGGTTCGTGACTGGGATTATTTTACGCCGCTGGCATTAGGCGATCTTAAACCGGAAGGGTTTAATCTCGAGATAGACCGCGTGGGCACTTTAGTTGATAACCTGGGGACCAGCGATAAATACGATGCGGGTGAAGTGTCTTTCAGCCGTTATGCACAAGGGCGTGCGCGGGGCGAATCTGATTTACTGGCGATACCGCATTTTCTGATGCGCGGCTTCCGTCAGCGCTGCATCATCACCCGTGAAGACAGCCCGCTGACCGAACTTTATCAACTGGCCGGTAAACGTATTGGCCTGACCGGCTGGCAGGATTCCGGCAATACCTGGACCCGCACGTTGCTGGCACTTGAAGGTGTGGGCATTGAAGATGCGAACTGGTATGTCGGCCGCCTGACCGAAGCGCACCCGATTGTTGACCGTCTGGCCGGTTTTGGCCGCGAAGGGCGCATCGAAGCCGTGCCGGAAGAACGTCCTATGATGGAGTTGTTACAGGAAGGCTGGCTGGATGCGGTATTTACACCGTTTATGCCTGAGGGATTCTTCAAGCCTGATTCCGGTTTCCGTCAGTTCCAGCCGGATTTTCGTGCCGCCGAACTGGCCTATTTCAACCGCGTCGGGTACATCCCGGGCATCCACCTGCTGGCAATCAAACCTGCGCTGGCCGAGGAGCATCCGTGGTTACCGCAGGCGCTGAGCGAAATCATCGATCGCTCTTATGAAGTCTGGATGGATAAGCGCGCGAAATATGCCGATACCACGCCATGGTTGCTGGATGATTTACGTCGCACTGTGGTCGATTTACCTGCGGACTGGAATGCAAACGGTTACGCCGCCAATGAAAAGATGATCGACGATTTTGCGCAGGAATTACATGCCCAGGGGCTGACTGCCAGGCGCCTGACGCCGGGAGATTTGTTCCCGAACTTTGCTCAGTAACACTTAACCGATCGCTTTCACAAATAAGCGACGGGGGGAGTCAAAAATGAAAGTTGCATTAGGTCAGTTTGCTGTTTCCCGTGAATGGGAAGCCAACGTCGAAACCTGTCTTTCGCTGATGGCGAAATCTGTCGAAGCGGGCGTGGATTTGCTGGTGCTGCCGGAAGGCATTCTGGCGCGTGACATTACCGATCCGGATTTGGTTTTAAAAGCAGCACAACCTCTGGATGGCCCGTTTGTCAGTCAGTTGCTGGCGGCCAGTCGTGGCAATCAGATGACCACCATGATGAGCGTGCATACGCCTGCACCGGATGGTCGTGCATATAACGTGCTGATTTCAATCCGTAATGGCGAAATTATTTCTGAATATCAAAAGTTGCATCTTTATGATGCGTTCTCCTCTCAGGAATCAAAAAATGTCACGGCGGGTGACGAAATACCGCCGCTGGTGAATGTCGCCGGGTTTAACGTCGGCCTGATGACCTGTTATGACGTGCGTTTCCCGGAACTGGCGCGGCGTCTGGTGCTCGACGGTGCCGATGTACTGGTGCTGCCTGCCGCGTGGGTGAAAGGTCCGCTGAAAGAAATGCATTGGGAAGTGCTGGTCACGGCACGCGCACTGGAAAACACCACCTATATGGTGGCCGTGGGTGAATGTGGCGAGCGCAATATCGGCAACAGTATGGTGGTCGATCCGTTGGGTGTGGCTATCGCCCGCGCAGCCGAGGCCCCGGCACTGGTGTTTGCCGAGCTGGATAAAGATCGTCTGGCGCATGCCAGAAAAGTGTTACCGGTGCTGGCAAATCGTCGTTTTGGTTTACCGCAACTGCGTAACGACTGAGTCTGTGCGCGGCCGGTCCTCAACGGCTGCCTCAGCGCTCATGCAGTACCGCGCCCTCACCAGGGGATGCGTTTGTTTTTTCTATAGATAAACAGCCATAAAAAGAAAAACCCGGAAAGTTGCCACGGAAGGTAATCACTATAAAACCACAACATTCATAAACTCACAGACCGACTTTTTACACAGAGGAAACAAGAGAATGATGGCAAAACAACTTCGTCAGATTGCTGTACTGACCGCTGCATTACTTTCCGTATCTTCCATAAATGCCTTTGCTGCTGAAAACGTGACAATCCCGACTCAGACGATGGATCCGGCGATCCACGCAAAATTACCTGCGGATATTCAGAAGTCAGGTGTGATGACCTCTGTGAATAACGGCTCTTTCCCTCCGTATGAAATCGTGACCAGCGCCAACGGTCTGGATGGCGCGAGTGCGGATCTGGCGCATGCGCTGGCACAAGTCATGGGTGTAAAAATAGAGCATGCTTCCGTGAGCGGCTTATCCGGCATCCTCAGCGGCATGGCCGCAGGACGCTACCAGATGGGCATCGGCCCGATCGGCGATTATCCTGATCGTCAGGCGAAAAATGATTTCATCGATTTCGTCAAAGAATATGTCGTCTTCGGGGTGCGCAAAGGTAACCCGGAAAATATCAATTCCCTTGATGATACCTGCGGTAAACGCATTGCCGTGATGGCGGGGGGATCGGCTGAACAGGTTATCCGTAAGCAGTCTGATGTGTGTGTCAAAGACGGCAAACCGGCCGTGACTGTACAGTCATTTGCCGATCAGCCTACGTCGATTCTGGCGGTTCGTTCTAACCGTTCCGACGCGTTCTTCTCTTCTCAGGCACCGCTGACCTATTTTGTGGAAAAAGCCAACGGTCAGCTTGAACTGACCGGCACCGGCAAATCCAACGGCTTTGGCGATATCTTCCAGGGGACGGTCGTCGCCAAAGACTCACCGGTTCGTGACGCGATCCTCGCCGGTTATCAGAAACTGTTCGACAACGGCACGTACGCCATCATCATGAAAAAATGGGGTCTGGAAGGCAATATGATTTCAGCACCGGGCATTAACCTGGCAAAGGCGCAGTCTAAATGACGGATAAATCGTATAGTTCAACGCCGGCAGTCAAGGACGACTATACGCAGGATCCGCGACGTAACGTTGAGTTTTCCCACGCACCGCGTAACTACGGCCGCTGGATTGCCTGGATAGTGGTGTTGCTGATTGCCGCTGATGTGGTTTGGGCCGTTTCGCACAACCCGAACTTCGAATGGCATGTGGTGGCGCAGTGGTTCACGGAAGGGTCGGTGATCAAAGGTCTGGGCGTCACGCTCGGCCTTACCGTGGTGTCGATGCTGCTCGGTGTGTTCATCGGGCTGATGCTGGCGATTGCCCGTTTGTCTGACAGCCTGTTGCTGAGAAGATTAGCAGGGCTGTATATCTGGTTCTTCCGCGGTACGCCGCTGCTGGTACAGTTATTGTTCTGGTACAACATGTCGACGCTGTTCCCGCGCGTGGTACTCGGCGTCCCGTTTGGCCCGGAGTACATGAGCTGGAATACCAATGATCTGATCACGCCGCTGACTGCTGCCATTGCCGGTCTGGCGCTGAATGAAGCGGCATATATGGCAGAAATCATTCGGGCAGGCTTGCTGTCAGTCGATAACGGTCAGGCGGAAACCGCGCAGGCATTTGGCATGAGTCGTGGCCGTGCGCTGCGCCGGATCATCATTCCGCAGGCCATGCGTTCGATTATTCCGCCGACCGGTAACCAGCTGATCAGCATGATTAAAGCGACGTCGCTGGTCAGCGTTATCGCGATGGGCGATTTGCTGTATTCCGTGCAAACGGTCTACAACCGGACCTTTGAAGTGGTGCCTATGCTGATGGTGGCGGTGATCTGGTATCTGTTTATCACGTCATTGCTCAATCTCGGACAGTCTGCGATTGAACGCTATTATTCCCGCGGTACACGCCGGACGTTGCCAAATGCCAAACGGCGTCAGAGCAATGCGGAAGAAAAAACCGCGCCGATCATCAATTCACCGGGCATGGCCCAAAAGGAGGACTTATGAGTCAATTGCCCGCTGACGTACAGTCATCCGGACAAGCATCACTGGTGGTCGCCCGTAATGTGCATAAAAGTTATGGTGATAACGAAGTGCTGAAGGGGATTGATCTGGATGTGAAACCCAGCGAAGTGGTGGTGATCCTCGGGCCGTCGGGTTCAGGTAAATCGACATTCTTGCGCTGTATAAATCATCTGGAAGATATTGATCGCGGTTCCATTATGGTCGGTGGCGAGCAAATCGGTTATGAACTGCGCGGAGACCGTCTGCATAAACTGCCCGAACGGGCGATTGCGCGGCAACGCCGGGATATCGGCATGGTATTCCAGCAATTCAATCTTTATCCGCACATGACCGTATTGCAAAACATCATTGAAGCGCCGGTTGGTGTGCATAAAGAAAGCCGTCATGAAGCGGAGAAATATGCGCGTGAATTGCTGCAAAAAGTCGGCCTGAGTGATAAAGCGAATGCCTACCCGCGTCATCTTTCCGGTGGTCAGCAACAGCGCGTTGCTATCGCCCGTGCGCTGGCGGTGAAACCTAAACTGATGTTGTTCGATGAGCCAACGTCCGCACTCGACCCTGAACTGGTGGGCGAAGTGCTGGCTACCATGCGGGATCTGGCAAAGCAGGGGCTGACGATGATTGTGGTGACGCATGAAATCGGTTTTGCAAAAGAGGCTGCAGATCGCGTGGTGTTTATGGATCGCGGCGTTGTCGTTGAGCAGGGGGCAGCGGATGATGTTCTGGTCAATCCGAAACATCAGCGGACACAGGCTTTCCTGAGCCGCTTTATCTGATCCGAAATCAAGTTTGCAGGTGGTTTGCTGTAAATAAAGACAGAAGTCCTTTATGGGCGTGCTGTTCACGCTCATAATAACTCACTCTGGTCACAATGCGCACAGTTGCGGATCCGTTCTGTTACATTTTCGGGTTGTATTAACGTCGCGAATGGCCGTTAATAACGGCAAATTGTCACTGCTGTTTTCCAGCACTCAGTGTAAAGAAGGTATGTATGGAAGGTTTAAGTATTACTAAATTGTTGGTGGTCGGCGTGCTGATCGTTCTGTTGTTCGGTACCAGCAAACTGCGTTCTCTGGGCGGTGACCTGGGCGCGGCACTGCGTGGCTTTAAGAAAGCCATGAACGATGATCCGGCTCCCGCTTCTGCTGAAAAAACCGCAGAAGAAAAGCCAGCTCAACGTGTTGAGCACAAAGACTGAGTTTTCAGAACGCCAGTCTCCGGCCTCTTAGCAAACGAAAAAGGTTGTTCTTGCGAACAACCTTTTTGTCTTTCTGAAGCGAAAAAGTAACGAGATATTACTTAACTTCTAACCCTTTGGCTTGCAGGTCGGCGTGATAAGAAGAACGCACGAACGGACCGCAGGCTGCATGGGTGAAGCCCATTTCCATCGCTGCTTCTTTCATCTGATCAAACTCTTCAGGGCTCACATAACGCTGCACCGGAAGATGGTGACGGCTTGGCTGTAAGTACTGGCCGAGTGTCAGCATCGTTACGCCATGACGACGCAGATCGCGCATCACTTCGATAATTTCTTCGTTTGTTTCGCCCAGACCCACCATCAGACCTGATTTGGTTGGAATTTCCGGGTGCGCTTCTTTAAAACGTTGCAGCAGCGTCAGGGACCACTCGTAGTTAGCACCCGGACGAACCTGGCGGTAAACACGCGGCACGTTTTCCAGATTGTGGTTAAACACGTCCGGCGGGCTGGCGTTAAGAATTTCCAGCGCACGATCCATACGTCCACGGAAATCTGGTACCAGCGTTTCGATTTTGATGGTCGGGTTTTTTGCACGGATAGCCGTAATACAATCCGCAAAATGCTGAGCACCGCCGTCGCGCAAGTCATCCCGGTCAACCGAGGTGATCACGACATAACGCAGACCCATATCAGAAATAGTCTGTGCCAGTTTTTCCGGCTCGTTGGTATCAGGTGCGGTTGGACGACCATGTGCCACATCGCAGAACGGGCAGCGACGGGTACAAATGGCGCCGAGGATCATGAACGTTGCGGTACCGTGGTTGAAGCACTCGGAAAGGTTAGGGCAGGCCGCCTCTTCACAAACGGAATGCAGGCCATTCTTGCGCAGTGCTGATTTAATGCCCTGAATTTTTGTTGAGTCGGCAGGCAGTTTGATTTTCATCCATGCCGGCTTACGTAACATTTCCTGCCGGTCACTGACCACGGTTTTCACCGGAATTAACGCCATCTTATCTGCATCGCGGTATTTGACGCCGCGTTCCATCTGAATCGGTTTACTCATAATCTTGCAGCTTCCAGGTTTGTCACTCGTTACCCGAGTTTTTTCAGGACATTCAATGAACTGGCTGATTCATCAAAAAAAGTAGAAATAATGCGGAAATTATATCATTGAAGCATCCCTTCGTTCAGCCCTTCGTCATGACCGGAAGTGCTAAATGCTGCAATTTTTTAACCTTAAACAGGAAGGGTTATCAAAAAAGGAGTCATTAATTGAATGTAATATTTTGAAAATACTGATTATTTTAGCGGTTCGCTGAGGGGGCTGATGGGGTGTTAATGGTGTGTAAATATTTTCTCGCGCTCCCGATAAATGACAAAAACACGAGGTACGCGAGAAAAGATCAATACAGCCGTATCAGCTCTGCCCAAAAATCACGGCGGAGAAGGGGCGTAATGTTCTATCTGCCAGGGCAGATAATCAACCTGCTGATAATCAAGGCGATGGTTGAAGGATTTCACCAGAACCGGCATCACCTGATCGACCGTCAGCCCCGGTTTTTCGAGGCTAACCTGCGTCATTTCAAGGCCAGCATAACCACAGGGGTTGATGCGGTGGAAAGGCTCCAGATCCATATCAATATTTAATGCCAGGCCGTGTAACGAACAGCCTTTGCGGATGCGTAACCCCAGCGAACAAATCTTTTTGCCATCGACATACACGCCCGGCGCGTCCGCACGCGGATAAGCGTCGATAGAGAAGTGTGCCAGCGTATCCACCACCGTTTGCTCAATGGCCGTCACCAGTTGACGGACACCGAGTTTTTTTCGTTTTAAATCCACCATCACGTACATTACCTGCTGACCGGGACCGTGATACGTCACCTGACCGCCGCGATCGCTCTGGATAACCGGAATATCACCGGGCATCAGAACATGTTCAGCTTTGCCTGCCTGACCCTGCGTAAAGACACGGTGATGCTGAACCAGCCAGATTTCATCAAGCGAGTCGGCATTTCGGTGCTCAGTAAAATGGTGCATGGCCAGAGAAACCGGTTCATAGGGCTGAAGACCAAGCTGGCGCAGTACGATACGTTCTTGCGGATTTTGTGATTGCACGGCAGTTATCGTCATTGAAGAGGGGGAAAACGCGCGACAGTGTGACTCCCGCGCGGATCGGTCAGAAAGGGCTTACAGCACCATGCGGACAATTTCGATATTGCCCAGTTCATCGTACAGGGTTTCGACCTGGTCGATGTGAGTCGCAGTGATCGTAATCGAAACAGAGTGGTAATTCCCTTTACTGCTCGGTTTTACCTGAGGATTGTAATCGCCAGGCGCATGGCGTTGCACGACTTCCACAACCTGGTCTACCAGCTCGGGTTGTGCCAGGCCCATTACTTTGTAGGTAAAGGGACAAGGGAATTCGAGCAGTTCGTTCAGTTTGGTTTTCATGTGCACTCCAGCGTGTTGTACAGCGTATTAAGTGTTGTCTCTGAAAGTATAACTCCCGCCGTAGCGGGAGCTATAATCTATACCGGTTATATGGGGATTGTTGCAAACTTTTTCAAGCGGGCAACTTAGCCAAACCAGTGGTGGAACATCAGTTTGATGTAATCCACGATGCGACCGAAGAAGCCGCCTTCTTTCACTTCGTTCATGACCACCAGAGGGCGCTCATCAATGGTTTTGCCATCAAGCTGGAAATTGATCGACCCAACCACCTGATTTTTCTGCAAGGGCGCATGCAGTTCCGGTGTGTTCAGCACGTAGCTGGCTTTCAGATCTTTCATACGACCACGCGGGATCGTCAGGTAAGCATCTTTCTCAACGCCCAGTGCGACGCGGTCGGTATCACCGAACCAGACAGGTTCTGACGCGAACTCTTTACCGGCTTTCAGCGGAGAAACGGTTTCGAAGAAACGGAAGCCCCAGGTCAGTAACTTTTTACTTTCAACTTCACGGCCTTTATACGTATGACCGCCCATCACTGCGGAGATCAGACGCATCTGGCCTTCTGTCGCAGAAGCTACCAGGTTATAGCCCGCTGAATCAGTATGACCGGTTTTAATGCCGTCAACATTCAGGCTGTTATCCCACAACAAACCGTTACGGTTCATCTGGCGGATATTGTTGAAGGTGAATTCTTTCTCTTTGTAGGTGGCATATTCTTCCGGTACATCACGGATCAGCGCCTGACCAATCAGCGCCATATCGCGGGCTGAGCTGTACTGGCCAGCGGCATCAAGACCATGAACGGTGCCGAAATGGGTATTTTTCAGACCCAGAGAGTTCACGTAATTGTTCATGATGGCAACGAAAGCATCCTGACTTCCGGCCACATGGTCGGCCATTGCCACACAGGCGTCGTTACCGGATTGCAGAATGATCCCGCGGTTGAGTTCAGAAACCGGTACACGGTCGCCGGGTTTGAGGAACATCAGGGAAGAGCCCTTGAACACCGGATTGCCGGTTGCCCAGGCGTCCGGACCCACGGTAACGATGTCGGTCGGAGAGATTTTGCCGGCTTTGATGGACTGACCGATAACATAACTGGTCATCATTTTAGTCAGGCTGGCTGGGTCGCGGCGCGCATCGGCATTCATTTCTGCCAGAACTTTGCCGGAGTTGTAGTCGATCAGGATATAGGCTTCAGCATCAATCTGCGGAACGCCAGGGATCATTGTTTTTAAATTAACATCGTCGGCATAGGCGGACGCTGCACTCAGAGTGATTACGGTGCCAAATGCGAGGCTTTTGACTAAACGTGAAGTATTTACAAGTTTCATGATCGGGACAACAACATCCGTGGGAGTAAGTGATAAACGTGCGCCACTATAGCAGAAGAGTCATAAGTCAGACATCTTCGATTACCGGCGCTTACTGACTTTTACTTATAAGACAGAGTCCTTATAAGACAGAGCACTTATAAGACAGAGCACTTATAAGAACGGGGCCGATGCCCCGTATTTTGAGATTACATGCCAGCAGTGACGAAAGACTGCTGCTGAGCTTCGCTGGCCAGTCGCTGTTTCAGCTGTTCGGCCTGCTGGCGGGTGGTGAACGGACCAAGCTGCACGCGATAGGTGCTGCCATTGGCCTGTACTTTACCGGGTACAGAGAAGCGCTGGCTGAGGCTTTTTTGCCACAGTTGCGCGTTCTGAGGATTACTCAGTGCGCCAACCTGTACCATAAATCCCGAGGAAGGAATGGCAGTGGTATGCGCAGGCGCTGCGGAGGCCGCAGCTGCTGCTACCGGTGCGGCACTGGCGACAGCAACCGGTGCTGTTACCGGTTCGCTGCCTTCTAACACACCCTGACGCAGAGGTGTTGGCGCGCTCAGAAACCCGCCGCCGCCGCTGTTACCGGACATCGTGGTCGCTGCTGGCGCAGAGGCTACGGTGCCGTTGTTATCCTCGTCATTCGTTAATGGCGCAGCATTAGGATTACTCAGGGTGCTGTTACTGATCGGGCGTACATCTGACGTATTCGCCGGCTCTGCTGTCAGCGTAGGCGTACCCATATTGCTGGCGCCTAAACTTGGACGAGACGGTAATGCATAAGATTGTTTGGCGACGGTCGTACCAATAGTCCCCGGGCCGGAAAGCGTACCGTCAGGCGCAACGTTGATAAAATCAATGCGTACTTTGGTACTGTTGGTCAGGTTCAGACGGTCTGCCGCAGCCTGAGACAAATCGATAATTTTGCCCGGCACATAAGGGCCACGATCGTTAACACGCACGACCAGCATGCGTCCTGTCGCCATGTTGGTGACGCGGACATAGCTTGGGATCGGCAATGTCGGATGCGCAGCGGTCATGGCTGTCGGGTCGAATTCTTCACCGAGCGCGGTAGTGTTGCCTCCATTCTCCTGACTGTACCAGGCCGCTTGCCCCACCTGCGAAAAGTTGGACGGGTCTTTGATGATCTTATAGGTTTTACCGTTAACGGTATAATCCTGCATCGTGCCCTGATTATAAGGTTCGTAACGCGGATCAGCCCCGCCGATTTCTACCACAGGGCCATTGTAGGCTTGCTGCGGTGCCGGTTGTTGTTGCTGTGTATCTTCAGTGGCACAACCACTTAACAGCAAACCGATAATGACAGCTCCAAGCCACTCCTTACGCATTGCTCACCTCTATAAGTTTTTCGACAACATTTTTCGATGAGTATGTATCGACATAACGATACCAAACCCTGCCATTAGCACGATGAGTGCTGACCCGCCATAGCTGACCAGAGGCAAAGGTACCCCAACTACCGGGACAATACCACTGACCATGCCGATGTTAACAAACACATAAACGAACAGAATCAGCATCAGTCCGCCAGACATCACGCGGCCAAAAGTAGTCTGTGCATGGGCGGCGATCACCAGACCGCGCATGATCAGGCATAAGTACAGCCCAAGCAGCACCAGAACACCAATCAACCCCAGTTCTTCGGCGAGTACAGCGAAGATAAAGTCGGTATGTCGCTCGGGCAGGAATTCCAGCTGAGACTGCGTGCCATGCAACCAGCCTTTGCCGGAAAAACCGCCAGAGCCGATGGCAATTTTAGACTGAATAATATGATAGCCCGCACCCAGCGGATCGCTTTCAGGATCAAGCAACATCATGACGCGGTCGCGCTGATAGTCGTGCATCAGGAAGAACCACAGGATCGGGATAAATGCGGCAACCAGCAGGGCGGCGACAGCAATCAGTTTCCAGCTCATGCCCGAAAGGAACAGCACGAATAAACCGGATGCGGCAATCAGGATCGAGGTGCCCAGATCGGGCTGTGCCGCGACCAGCAGGGTAGGGATGAAGATTAATGCCAGGGCAATCGCGGTATTTTTGAGTGAAGGCGGGCAAACGTCGCGGTTGATAAAGCGCGCGACCATCAGAGGCACGGCGATTTTCGCCAGTTCTGACGGCTGGAATTTAATGATCCCCAGATCCAGCCAGCGCTGTGCACCTTTACTGATACTGCCGAAGGCATCCACCAGCACCAGCAGGAAAACGCAGAAGATGTAGAGATAAGGTGCCCAGCTTTCGTAAACGCGCGGCGGGATTTGTGCCATGACCAGCATAATCACCAGACCCATCAGGATCTGGCCGATTTTACGTTCCATCATGCCCATGTCCTGACCACTGGCGCTCCACATCACGAACGCACTGTAGGTCAGCAGCGCGAGCACGATCAGCAACATCGTCAGGTCGATATGCATTTTCGACCACAATGATCTTTTTTGTTGGTTCTCAGTCATTGACGGTTAATCACCTTCGGTTCCCGGTGGCGCTGGCGCGTCAGCCGGTAATTGTGTCGTGTTGTCGCCCAGTAAAATGTGGTCGAGTATCTGGCGTGAAATTGTCCCCACTGCCGGACCCGCACCGCCATTCTCCAGAACCACGGCAACGGCCACGGTCGGTTTGTCATAGGGTGCAAAAGAGGTCATCAGCTTGTGGTCACGCAGATGCTCAGCGATTTTATGCGCATTATAGATTTCATTGGCTTTCAAACCGTAAACTTGTGCTGTCCCGGATTTTGCGGCGGCTTTATAAGGCGCGTCAGCAAAGTACTTGCGGGCCGTACCGTTCGGACGGTTTGCTACGCCATACATACCGTCTTTGGCAATTTCCCAATAGCCGGAATGAATATCGCCAATCTGGGTCGTTTCCTGTTGTTTGTACGGCACCTGCTGGCCGTCAACTTTGGTGCTCAGCAACAAATGTGGCGTTTTGACATTGCCGTCATTAATCAGCGTGGTCATGGCTTTCATGATTTGGATTGGAGTTGCGGTCCAGTAGCCCTGACCGATACCCACCGGAATGGTGTCGCCCTGATACCAGGGTTTTTTGAAGCGTTTAAATTTCCAGTCGCGGTTTGGCATATTCCCGCTACGTTCTTCTGATAAATCGATACCGCTGTACTGGCCGTAACCAAATTTGCCCATCCACTCGGAAAGACGGTCAATCCCCATATCATAAGCAACCTGATAGAAGAAGGTATCAGCCGATTCCTCAAGGGCTTTCGTCACATTCAGGCGACCATGCCCCCAGTGTTTCCAGTCGCGGTAACGCTTGTCTGAACCCGGTAACTGCCACCAGCCTGGATCAAACAGGGAGGTGTTTTTATTGATAACACCCGTTGTCAGCGCAGAAACTGAAATATACGGTTTCACAGTAGACGCTGGCGGATAAACCCCCTGCGTTGTCCGGTTGATCAGCGGCTTATTGGGGTCGTTAAGCAGCGTGTTGTAATCTTTACTGGAGATGCCATCCACAAACAGGTTCGGGTCATAACTCGGGTTAGACACCAGTGCACGGATGGCGCCATCGCGCGGATCGGTAACCACCACAGCGGCGCGGCTGCCGGTCAGCAAGACTTCAATATATTGCTGTAATGGCAAGTCGATCGTCAGGTAAATATCTTTGCCCGCCTGCGGCGGTTCTTCGTGTAGCTGGCGGATAACGCGGCCACGGTTGTTCACTTCAACTTCTTCATAGCCGGTTTTACCGTGCAGCGTATCTTCGTAATAGCGCTCAATGCCGAGCTTACCAATGTCGTGCGTGGCGGCATAGTTGGCCAGAATGCCATCTTTATCGAGGCGTTCAACGTCACGGTCATTGATTTTCGATACATAGCCGATAACGTGCGTCAGCGCTGAACCATACGGATAGTAGCGACGCTGATAGCCTTTGACTTCAACGCCGGGGAAGTGGAACTGGTTGACGGAGAAACGCGCAACCTGAACTTCAGTCAGGGCCGTTTTGACGGCAATAGACGTAAAGCGTCGCGAACGCTGGCGCTCTTTTTTGAAGTTATCGATATCTTCCTGCGTGAGGTCAACTATCGGTTTGAGGCCTTCAAGCGTGGCCTGCAAATCGTCCACTTTTTCCGGCACCAGTTCAAGCTGATAGATCGTGCGGTTCAGCGCCAGCGGCGTACCGTTGCGGTCATAGATAATGCCGCGGCTGGGCGCGATCGGCACCAGCTTGATACGGTTATCGTTAGAACGGGTTTGGTAATCCTGAAAACGGACAATTTGCAGATTATAAAGATTAAAAGCTAAAACGCCGCTAAGTAGCAGAATGCCGATAAACGCCACCAGTGCACGGCGCACAAAGAGGGCTGATTCAGCCGTATAGTCGCGAAAAGGGTTACGATCTATTTTCATCCCACTACTTAATTCATGTTGCTGACATTCACCACCCGTTATTCGCGGTGATATGGATGATTAGTGGTAATACTCCAGGCGCGATAAAGACTTTCCGCCACCAGAACCCGCACCAGCGGGTGAGGAAGCGTCAACGGAGAGAGCGACCAGCTCTGTTCCGCTGCGGCTTTACAGGCCGGTGCCAGCCCTTCCGGACCGCCGATCAACAGGCTGACATTGCGTCCGTCCTGCTTCCAGCGTTCCAGTTGTTGTGCCAGTTGCGGGGTTTCCCATGGTGTCCCTGGAATATCCAGCGTTACGATGCGATTCCCTTTACCGACAGCGGCCAGCATCTGCTCGCCTTCTTTTTCAAGAATGCGCTTGATGTCTGCGTTCTTCCCACGTTTCCCGGCCGGAACCTCTGTCAGTTCAAACGGCATATCTTTAGGGAAACGGTGCAGATAATCGTTAAAACCGGTTTGCACCCAGTCAGGCATTTTGGTGCCGACGGCGACAAGTTGCAGCTTCACGCATCAGCCCCAGAGTTTCTCAAGCTCATACAACTGACGGCTTTCTTCCTGCATAACGTGCACGATCACTTCGCCCAGATCGACAACCACCCAGTCAGCTTCATTAATGCCTTTCACACCCATGGCATCAAGGCCAACGGCTTTAATTTCTTCAACCAGATGCCCGGCGATGGACATGACATGGCGGCTTGACGTGCCGGTACAGATAATCATGCAGTCAGTAATACTGGATTTACCTTTAACATCAATGGTGATGATGTCTTGTGCTTTCAGGTCATCGACTTTATCGACAACAAAATCTTGGAGCGCTTTACCTTGCAAAGGTTCCCCCTGGGGATGTTTGAAACAATTGACCTCACGAGATGTCCGCCGGTGTGGCACCGAAGCAATGATCAATCTCATGAAGGATAAACATAGCGGTTGTCTGGAAAACAGCTTAAAACGTTTAACAATCAATACATTGTATTGGTTGATTACGCAGCGTTATCGAGAGCCGAAATTAAGCGGCGCAGTATAGCACGCGTTAGCTACTCGCGGTACAAGCCCTGTGATTCTATATAACGCTCAACGGCGGAAGGCAGTAAATCTGAGCAATCAAGACCCGCATGACGGCGTTCACGGATTTCAGTCGCTGAAATATCCAGCAATGGGGTATTGGCCTGATAAATGAATCCAGCCGGTTTTTGCTTAAGCGCATTGGCATCATTCACCCGATGGGCGTCATACCATTTCTGCAGTTCTGGTGTATCAAGTTGTTCCTGATAACCCGGACGCGCCATCACCACGATATGACAGAAATCCAGTAACGATTCCCAGCGGTGCCACTTATGCAGCGTCAGTAACGAATCCTGGCCAATGATAAACGCCAGCGGGCATTTGTCGCCATGTTCTTTACGTAACGTTGCAAGTGTCTCAATCGTGTAGGAGGGCGTATCAACAGCCAGCTCGCGGGGGTCGACTGAAAACAGCGCGTTATCCGCCACAGCCAGCTTCGCCATATGCAGACGTTGCTGCGGCGTGGCTTCGGGTTGTGGCCGGTGGGGAGGAACGTTGTTGGGCAGCAGGATCACCTGATCAAACCCGGCCTGCGCTGCCAGCGCTGCAACGGGTTTCAGATGACCATAATGGATCGGGTCAAACGTACCGCCAAAAAAAGCCAGCAGCTTTTCAGCGGTTGCAGAAGAATGTGCGGCGCGGCGCGGCATAACGGTGTCCTGCTTCAATACGAACCCAACTCCGTCAATCCGGTGGGTAAGGATTTCCCACAGAGTAGCATAGACAGGCTTTCAAGCTCGGCCCAGACTGACTGACCGTAATCCTGTTTTAGTGTGATTTCCATCTGGGTCAGTAAGCGAACGGCCTGAGACAGCTGGGCAAGAGACAGGCGTTGCAGTGCCTGAGTCACCAGCGCCCGGCGGTTTTGCCAGACTTTTTGTTGATCAAACAGGGTCCTGATCGGCGTCGTGTCCATTTTCCGTTTCAGATTGAGCAGCATCAGCAGCTCACGCTGTACGGTTCGCAGTAAAATAACCGGCTCGCTGTCTTCCTGTTGCAACTGACGCAAAATATGCCAGGCTCGCTTACTTTTCCCGGCCAGTAACGCATCCAGCCAGTGATAAGGTGTGAAATGTGCCGCATCGTTGACGGCCTCTTCGACGCGCGGTAGCGTGAGTTTGCCATCCGGATAGAGCAGGGAAAGACGCTCCAGCGACTGCGCCAGCGCCAGCAAATTTCCTTCGTAGCAGTAGCACAAAAGCTGATTAGCCGGTTCATCGAGTTCAAGTGAAAGTTCTTTGGCGCGACGGGTCACCCAGCGGGGAAGTTGTGCCTGTTCGGGCGTCTGACAACTGACGAAAACACCTTTGTCACTTAACGCTTTAAACCAGGCGCTGTTTTCCTGCGCTTTAGTCAGTTTTGTACCGCGCAACAGCAGCAGAATATCGTCGTGGAGCAGGGGGGTCAGTTTGAGTAATTGTTCTGCCATCGGCGCCGTCGGGCCATTTTCGGGCAGAATAAGCATCAGGGTCTGCCGGCTGGCAAACAGGCTCAGGGCCTGACAGATGCTGAAGATGGACTCCCATTCGGTATGGGCGTCAAGAATGTAGGTGTAGTGCTCCTGGAAGTCAGCCTGCTGGGCAGCGTGACGTATGCTGTCCTGGCTTTCCTGCAAAAGCAAAGGGTCGTTTCCACATAACACATAACAAGCGCGCAGCCCCTCACGGAGCTGCGCGGCAAGTTGTTCCGGATAAACTCGGATCATTGTGCGGAAGGGGTGGCCGGTGCCGTGGAAGATGCCGCAGAGGCATCAGACGACGTCGTGGCTGATGAACCGGTAGAAATGACTTCTACCTGACGCCCGCCGACATCCTCTGCTTTCTGCAATTCTGAAGCATGGACGGTCAGCAACTTACGGATCAGTTGCTGCGCAGCCTGCTGGCGCATTTCCTCGATAATGATGTCCTGTTCGTTATCTTTGGCCAGCGCCGTTAACGGGTTGTCAAAGAAGGAACGGAACACTTTTACATGGATAGGATACAAATCCTTGCCAGGCATCAGAACCGTCGCATTAATGTTCATTTCCATCTGATATTCCGCAGTCTTACCGTCCTGGAAGATTGATGCGGTAGTCTGACCCACTGACTCAGCCCCAATGCGCAGCGACGGGATATCCTTACGCTGTTCTTTGGTCGGATCATCAACAATGGTCACATTACTTAGACGCAACTGGGTCCTGATATTACGAGTCAACGGACCATATGGATCCCCACTGTCCAAAACGATTGTTTTCAGTTCGTCAGGAACATTGGTTTTCCCACGTAAATGGAATCCACAACCTGCTGTAACCAGCACTGCTGCGGTGAGCAGCAATGTCATTATGGGATGTCGCACAGATCCTCCTTGACTCAACCTACAACCAGGTTAAGCAGTTTGCCCGGGACGTAGATTACTTTGCGAACCGTAACCCCATCCAGATATTTTGCGACCAAATGTTCTTCTGCCGCACGATCGCGCACTTGTTGCTCGGTAGCATCAGCGGCTACGGTGATTTTAGCACGCACTTTACCGTTCACCTGTACAACGACCAGCTTGGAATCTTCAACCATTGCCTGCTCATCAGCTTGTGGCCATGGCGCGGTATCCACGTCGCCTTCTCCTTGCAGCGACTGCCAGAGGCTGAAGCAGACGTGCGGAGTGAATGGATAAAGCATACGGACAACCGCCAGCAAGGATTCCTGCAGCAGCGCACGGTCCTGTTCGCTATCCTGAGGTGCACGACCCAGCTTGTTCATCAGTTCCATGATTGCCGCGATAGCGGTGTTGAAGGTCTGACGACGACCGATATCATCGGTCACTTTGGCGATGGTTTTATGCAAGTCACGACGCAGATCTTTCTGTGCTTCATTGAGAGAAGCCACATCCAGAGCGGCAACAGGACCTTTTTCTGTGTGCTCGAAGGCCAGTTTCCAGACACGTTTCAGGAAGCGGTTTGCCCCTTCAACGCCGGACTCTTGCCATTCCAGCGTCATTTCTGCCGGAGAAGCGAACATCATAAACAGACGCACGGTATCTGCACCGTATTTATCGACCATCACCTGCGGGTCGATGCCGTTGTTTTTAGACTTGGACATCTTGCTCATGCCCGCGTAAACCAGTTCGTGGCCTTGCGGGTCAGTGGCTTTGGTGATGCGACCTTTTTCATCACGTTCAACAATGGCATCCGCCGGGGAAACCCAGATACGTTCGCCGCTGTTACCGGTGTAGTAGAACGCGTCAGCCAGAACCATACCCTGACACAACAGGCGCTTGGCCGGTTCGTCAGAATCCACCAAACCTGCATCACGCATCAGTTTGTGGAAGAAGCGGAAATACATCAGGTGCATGATGGCGTGTTCAATACCACCGACATACTGATCGACTGGCAACCAGTAGTTGGCGGCCGCAGGATCCAGCATACCTTCGTCGTATTGCGGGCAGGTATAACGCGCGTAATACCAGGAAGATTCCATGAAGGTGTCAAAGGTGTCGGTTTCACGCAGACCCGGCATACCGTTGACGGTAGTTTTCGCCCACTCAGGATCCGCTTTAATCGGGCTGGTGATACCGTCCATGACCACATCTTCCGGCAAAACAACCGGCAGTTGATCTTCAGGCGCAGGAATAACGGTGCCGTCTTCCAGCGTGATCATCGGAATTGGTGCGCCCCAGTAACGTTGACGGGAAACCCCCCAGTCGCGCAGACGGTAGTTTACTTTGCGCTGACCGACACCCTGAGCAACCAGTTTATCGGCAATAGCATTAAAGCCGTCTTCGTGACTGAGACCATCAAATTCGCCAGAATTGAACAGTGTACCTTTCTCAGTCATGGCTTCTGCGCTGACGTCAGGATGGCTGCCGTCCAGATTCAGGATAACCGGCTTGATCTGCAGATCGTATTTGGTGGCGAATTCCCAGTCGCGCTGATCGTGACCAGGCACGGCCATCACTGCGCCGGTACCGTATTCCATCAGCACGAAGTTAGCGACCCAGATTGGCAGCTTTTCACCAGACAGCGGGTGAATGGCAAACAGACCGGTTGCCATGCCTTTCTTTTCCATCGTCGCCATTTCTGCTTCGGCAACTTTGGTGTTACGGCATTCGTCGATGAAATCGTTCAGCGCAGGATTATTCTGTGCGCCCAACTGTGCCAGAGGATGACCGGCAGCCACAGCGACGTAGGTCGCGCCCATAAACGTATCAGGACGGGTGGTGTACACCGTGACTTTTTCATCGCTGTCAGCCACATCAAAGGTGATTTCCACGCCTTCGGAACGGCCAATCCAGTTGCGCTGCATGGTTTTCACCTGCTCTGGCCAGCTTTCCAGCGTGTCCAGATCGTTAAGCAGCTGATCGGCGTAATCGGTGATTTTGATAAACCACTGAGGAATTTCTTTACGTTCTACTTTGGTATCGCAACGCCAGCAGCAGCCGTCGATAACCTGTTCATTCGCCAGAACGGTCAGGTCATGCGGACACCAGTTCACTGCGGAGGTCTTCTTATAAACCAGACCTTTTTCGTACAGCTTGGTGAAGAACCATTGTTCCCAGCGATAATAATCAGGCTTACAGGTCGCGATTTCACGATCCCAGTCATAGCCGAAGCCCAGCAATTTAAGCTGGTTCTTCATGTATTCGATGTTTTCGTAAGTCCACGGCGCAGGTGCGGTGTTGTTTTTAACCGCTGCCCCTTCCGCTGGCAGGCCAAACGCATCCCAGCCAATCGGCTGCAGAACGTTTTTACCGAGCATGCGCTGGTAACGGGAAATCACGTCACCGATGGTGTAGTTGCGCACGTGTCCCATGTGGAGACGGCCTGATGGATAAGGCAACATGGAGAGGCAGTAATATTTCTCCTTGCCAGGCTGTTCGGTAACTTTGAAGGTTTGCTTCTCTTGCCAGTGAAGCTGAACGTGTGACTCGATGTCTTCTGGACGGTATTGCTCTTGCATGGCGGCCGGTGGTCCTGTGAGTGAAAACAGCTACGCCTGTAGCTCAAAAAGTTTTAATCAAAAGATCCGCATAGCATAGCTGATAAGCGGTTGGAGCAACAACACCCAGCGAAGGCTAAAGGGAATTTCTGTCCGCTTCTGGCGCAATATTCATAATCTGCGAGTCAGCGCGAGATAATCTGCGCAACGGATCAGGGATTTACGACTAAAATAAAGGCAGTGCGTTCCCGCCGTGAAAATGGTTATGACAGTTCAAGGAGAGGAAATATGAGCAATATTACGCAATCTTACCGTCAGTTGGTGACATCACTGACCGAGCGGTTAAAACACGGTGAACGTGATATCAGCGCGCTGGTACAGGATGCCCGCGTCAGACTGCAGGAAGAGGGCAAGCTGACGGAAATCCAGATTGAACAGTTAACGTCGGCGGTACGCCGCGATTTGCACGAATTTGCCCGCAACTATGAAGAAAACCAGCAAGCCGTGGCAGAAGAAGATGACGGCACGGACAGTGTGTTCATGCGGGTCATTAAAGAAAGCTTGTGGAAAGAGCTGGCCGATATGACCGATAAAACCCAGCTGGAATGGAAAGAGGTTTTTAAAGATGTCAGCCATCACGGGATTTATCACAGCGGAGAAGTCGTCGGTCTGGGCAATCTGGTGTGTGAAAACTGTCATTTTCACTTAGCGGTGTATACGCCGGAAATTCTGAGTAAATGCCCGAAATGCGGTAACACTGAGTTTACGCGTCGTCCGTTTGAACCTTAAGCGTCAGACACCTGCCCCGGAGAAGTGGGGCAGGTGTGCTTTCTTTTCTTCAGTGCCGGTCAGTGCAGGATCTTCGCCAGGAAATCCCGGGCGCGATCGGATTCCGGATTATTGAAGAAATCGTCTTTATTGCGATCTTCTACAATTTTGCCTTCATCCATGAAAATCACGCGGTTGGCCACTTTACGGGCGAAGCCCATTTCGTGTGTCACCACCATCATTGTCATACCTTCGTTTGCCAGCTCAACCATAACGTCGAGCACTTCGTTGATCATTTCCGGATCAAGAGCGGACGTCGGTTCGTCAAACAACATCGCGATCGGATCCATACACAATGCACGGGCAATCGCCACACGCTGTTGCTGACCACCGGAAAGCTGGCCGGGGAATTTATTGGCGTGCGCGGACAAACCGACACGATCCAGTAATTTCAGGCCTTTGTCTTTCGCTGCCGCTTTATCACGTTTTAAAACTTTGACTTGCGCCAGTGTCAGGTTATCGATGATGGAAAGGTGCGGGAACAGTTCGAAATGCTGGAAAACCATGCCCACTTTTGCACGCAGTTGCGCCAGATTGGTCTTCTTGTCATTGACCGGCGTCCCGTTGACCAGGATCTCACCTTTCTGAACTGGTTCGAGTCCGTTAACGGTTTTGATCAGCGTCGATTTCCCTGAGCCTGAAGGCCCGCAAACCACCACAACTTCACCTTTTTTAACTTCGGTGCTGCAATCGGTAAGCACCTGAAAGTGCCCGTACCATTTAGAAACATTCTTCAGTGAAATCATGAAACGGTCCTTTTCTTCAAATAACGCACCAGCAAGGAAGCACAAAGGCTGATAACAAAGTAAATAAGTCCTGCAAACAGCACCATCTCAACCAGCGTACCGTCACGGTCACCAATATTAGATGCGCTGCGGAAGAAGTCCGCGAGGCCCAGAACATACACCAGCGAAGTATCCTGGAACAAAACGATCGCCTGCGTCAGCAGTAACGGCACCATCGCGCGGAAAGCCTGGGGCAGGATAACCAGCTTCATGGATTGCCATTGCGTCATACCCAGCGCCAGCGCTGCAGAAGACTGACCGCGTGCGATGCTGATAATCCCTGCGCGGATAATCTCCGAGTAATACGCCGCTTCAAATAACGCAAACGCGACCATCGCAGAAATCAGGCGGATATCGGTTTTAGGTGACAGTCCGAGCACTTTTTGCAGAAAGCCCGGCACAATCAGATAGAACCACAACAGCACCATGACCAGCGGAACCGCGCGGAAAAGGTTGACGTAAGCCGAGGCAAACCAGCTGATCGGTTTGAACGTTGACAGGCGCATGACCGCCAGCAGGGTGCCCCACAAAATACCGACCACAATCGCCAGCGACGTAATCTTCAGCGTAATGACCATACCTTGCCACAGATAGGGCAGGCCGGGACCAATAGAACTCCAGTCGAATTCATGCATGCTTATTTCCCTCCCATGTTGCCCGGCAGGCGGACTTTACGTTCTACGAAATGCATCAGCAGCATGATGACGGCATTGATAAGGACATAAGCAACGGTGATTGCAGTGAATGATTCATAGGCATGCGCGGAGTAATCCAGCAGCTTACCGGCTTGTGCGGCCATATCAACCAGACCAATGGTCGAGGCAATGGCGGAGTTTTTCACCAGGTTAACCATCTCAGAGGTCATTGGCGGCACGATCACGCGGTAAGCATTGGGCAACAGCACATAGCGGTAAGTTTGCGGCAGCGTAAGGCCCATCGCCAGTCCGGCATTGCGTTGTCCGCTTGGCAGGGACTGGATGGCTGCACGCACCTGTTCGCATACACGGGCGGCGGTGAACAACCCGAGGCAAATTACCGAGGAAGTGAAGAACTGTACGTCAGGCGCTAGTTCGGATTTAAACCACATGCCGATATTTTCAGGCAGCAGTTCAGGGACCACCAGATACCAAATGAAGAATTGCACGATTAATGGCACGTTACGGAATAATTCGACGTAACAGGTACCAATACCCGAAAGGATGCGGTTGGGGACGGTACGCAAAATACCGAACAGAGAACCGATGAGGAAGGCGATTATCCATGCGCAAATTGACAGTGCGACAGTGACCTGAAATCCATTCCAAATCCAGCCCAGATAAGTTGTGTTACCGAAGGGGGCTTGTTGCAGAAAAATGCCCCAGTTCCAATCTATTGACATAAAAACTCCGTAAAGCGGGTAAAGGCTTACCCATCTGAGTGATGACGCAATCCGCCTAAAGTGAATGGGAAAGAATGCGGGGTGGGGAACGACCACCCCGCATCTGTATCATCACAGGTTGGTGGTCCAACCTTGTATTTTAGTCACTTTTCACTCTTCTCTTGGTTATACCCGTCCATTTGGTATGACTTACAGCGCCTTATCGTTTGGCGCTTTGAACAGAGCTTTCATGTCATCGGACAGCTCAAAGTTCATATTCAGGTTTTTCGGAGGAATTGGTTTTTTGAACCAGGTTTCAAACCATTTGCCTGCTTCACCGGAGGTTTGTGCCTGCACGATGGTGTCATCAACCAGTTTTTTAAACTCAGCATCGTCTTTACGCATCATGCAGCCATAAGCTTCTTTGGATTGCGGCGTGCCGACAATTTCCCAGTTGTCTGGTTTCTTGGCTTTCGCACGTTCACCGGCCAGCAAGGCGTCATCCATCATGAAGGCCACTGCGCGGCCAGTTTCCAGCGTACGGAAGGAGTCACCGTGGTCTTTGGCACTGATGATGCGCAGATCCAGTTTTTTCTCTTCGTTCAGCTTGTTCAGCAGAACTTCGGAAGTCGTACCGGAGGTTACAACAACAGTTTTGCCTTTAAGGTCAGTGAAATCTTTAATCTCCGAACCTTTTTTCACCAGCAGACGTGTACCGATCACAAAGATGGTGTCAGAGAAGGCCGCTTGTTGCTGACGTTCCAGGTTGTTGGTGGTTGAACCACATTCGAAATCGTAGGTGCCGTTTTGCAGCAGCGGGATACGGTTCTGCGAAGTGATTGGCATCATTTTGACCTGCAGGTCAGGCAGGTTCAGTTTTTTCTTCACTGCGTCAACGATAGCGTCAGAATAGTCCTGTGAATAACCCACAACTTTTTGTTCGTTGTTGTAGTAAGAGAATGGCACTGAGGATTCACGGTGACCCACCACGATAACGCCATTGTCTTTAATTTTTTTCAGGGTGCCGGTCAGTTCTTCTGCGTGAGCAAAGCTGCTCACGGTAACGCTTGCCAACAGTACTGATAACGCCAATTTGCGCAATTGCATGTCCAACTCCTTGCTGTCATTAGGGATCCAAACTCAGGGATCAGAAAGTACTAATGCCTCGTCATATGAAGCTAGAAAATAGCTGAATGTGAATATTATGAAACCACATTGTTTCTTTTTTGAGACGAGACACGCACCAAATCAAAGCAATCAAACGGCTATGCACCCGGAAAGTGCATGAGGAGCAGCCTATTTGTACCAAAATGATGCATCCTGTCATAAAAAGTAACTAATCAGATATCTTTCAATCAGATGTAGCAAGAGTCGTGCCAAATGGCCTGATTTAACTTCATAAGCGGGCAAATCGGCAGCGCTTAATGCCGCAGTCGAAACAATCGGCAGCAGGTAAAAGGGGAGGGGTATTGAGATTAAAAAGGGGTGCTACAAAAAAGAACAGACACCCGGAGGTGCCTGTTTTAGAAACAAAACGCTTGTACTCAGGATTTACGGCGACCCAACCACAGCGCAACTGCCGCCATGACTGCCGTAGCAAACCACACCGGCCACCAGCCAGCCCGGGCATAAGGTGTCATACCCGTTGTCGGTGTGACCTTCACGTTCAGCACCTGACGGGTAAACTGCGGAATTTCGTGGGTCACATCGCCCTGAGCATCAACGACGGCGGTAATGCCATTATTGGTACTGCGCAGCAACGGGCGACCCAGTTCCAGCGAACGCATACGTGCCATCTGGAAGTGTTGCCATGGGCCAATCGAATGACCAAACCAGGCATCGTTTGAAATTGTCAGCAGGAAATTAGTATCCGGTTGCAGATTGTCGCGCACCTGTTCGCCGAAGACGACTTCGTAACAAATCGCCGTGGTCAGATTCAGGCCACTGACAAACAACGGTTTCTGCACGTAATCACCACTGGTCAGCCCGGACATCGGCAAATCGAAGAAAGGTGCCAGCGGGCGAAGAATGGCTTCCAGCGGTACGAACTCTCCAAAAGGCACCAGATGATGTTTGTTGAAGCGGTTTTCGTCAGGATAGTGATAGGGCTTTTCACCGCCGAGCACGATGGCGCTGTTATACACTTTCATGCCTTCTTCATTGCGACGGGCATCGATAATGCCGGTGATTAACTGGGTGCCGTGTGAGCGGTAGATATTATCCACCATGCTCAGGAAGCCCTGCTGATCGGATTCAATATCTGAAATTGCTGATTCCGGCCAGATGATCATGCTGGATTTACCCACGTACGGGCGGCTGAGATCGAGATAGGTCTGCAGCGCACTTTCCAGCGCTTTCGGATCCCATTTCATGGACTGTGGAATATTGCCCTGAACCAGCGCCACATCGACCGTTTTATCTGGCTGTTCCTGATACCAGTGGATATAACGCAGCGGCCATGGCAGCAACAGCATGGCAACAGCGATAATTCCCGGTGTGACGCGACGCTGATGTATCGCGTACACAATCAGTCCGCTCAGCGAGGTGAGTAAAATCGTGATGCCGTCGACGCCGGTAATCGGCGCGAGGCCTTTCAGCGGACCGTCGATCTGGCTGTAGCCGAACTGTAACCACGGGAAACCGGTCAGCACCCAGCCGCGCAGGAATTCAGTAACTTGCCACAAGGCGGGCGCGCCAAGTGCCAGTTTCGGCCAGGTGGTTTTCGGCCACAGTTTGCTGAACAAGCCGGCAAACAACATCGTGTACAGCGATAAATACGCTGCCAGCAAGACCACCAGGAAAAGGTTGATCGCTTCCGGCATGCCGCCAAACGTGGCGATGCTGACATAAACCCAGTTTACGCCGCTGCCAAAAAGACCCATTCCCCAGAAAAAGCCGATGAGCGCGGCCTGAGCCGGACGACGATCGAGCGTTAATGCCAGCAGACCGCACAGCGAAATGATCGCCGCAGGCCAGAAGTCATAAGGGGAAAATGACAGCGTGCCACAGGCACCGAAAAAGAGCGCCAGCAGGGCGCGAACCCGCTGGCGTTGATATAAAGAGGCAATTGCCATGAAGTAATTATTCTTCCAGTATCGGTTGCGGCGCGTCGTCCGGTATTTTTACATGAACCTGAATGATACGACGGCTGTCAGCCATCGCAACCTTGAACAGGTAACCGTCAATTTCAATGCTTTCACCACGCGCCGGTAAATGGCCGAATGACTGCATGACCAGACCACCAATCGTATCGACTTCGTCGTCACTGTAATGGGTCCGGAACACTTCATTAAAATCTTCGATCGGTGCCAGTGCGCGGACGGTGTAGGTATGGCGGCTGAGCTGGCGGATATCCAGATCTTCTGCTTCATCGTACTCATCATCGATTTCGCCGACGATCAGTTCGAGAATATCTTCGATGGTTACCAGACCTGAAACGCCGCCGAATTCATCAACGACAATCGCCATGTGGTAACGCTGTGAGCGGAATTCCTTCAGCATGCGGTCTACGCGTTTGCTTTCAGGGACAACGACCGCGGTTCTCAGCACTTTATCTATGCTGAATGGCTCAGACTCTGTGCGCATAAACGGCAGCAGGTCTTTGGCCATCAGGATGCCTTCAATGTGATCCTTATCTTCGCTGATCACCGGGAAGCGTGAGTGTGCAGATTCAATAATGACATCGAGGCACTCTTCCAGCGGCTGGTTGCGTTTTAGCGTGATCATTTGTGAACGTGGGATCATGATGTCCCGGACGCGCTGCTCGGCGATATCCATCACGCCTTCCAGCATGTCACGGGTATCGGGGTCGATCAGATCGTTTTGTTCTGAATCACGGATCAGCTCAACCAAATCGCCACGGTTTTTAGGTTCACCGTGAAAAAGCTGGCTAAGGATAAGGGAAAAGAAGCCCTTCTTGGGACTGGGGCTGTCACTATTTTGTGAATGGTCATCGCTCATGGCGTTTGGTTTTTTTTACTCGTAGTTAGTGAAAATTATGCGAAACGCCTGCGGATGAACACGTTATCAGGCAGGCATTACGCGAGTTTACTGTGAGGCTTAGTTATCTTCTTTCTCTGAAATATACGGGTCCGGATACCCCAGACCCTGCATGATTTCAGTTTCAATCGATTCCATTTCTTCGGCTTCTTCGTCAACGATATGGTCATAGCCCAGCAAATGCAAACTGCCGTGAATGACCATATGCGCCCAGTGAGCCAGAAGTTCTTTGTCCTGCTCTTTTGCTTCTTTCTCCACAACCTGGCGACAAATAATCAGGTCGCCAAGCAGCGGCATCTCCATACCAGGAGGTGCTTCGAACGGAAAGGATAACACGTTGGTCGGTTTATCCATCCCACGATAAGTCATATTAAGTTCATGACTTTCAGGGATATCGACCAGACGGATTGTGACTTCTGATTCTTCCTGAAACTGAGGAAGAACCGCTTCAAGCCAGGTCTGGAAATCATTTTCTGACGGTAAACCTGCTGCATCTTCGCAGGCAATTTGTAAATCGAGGATTACCGTGTTCATTGACTGGCCTGTTGTGTTGAGCTGTTCTGATGTTCATGTTTACGCTCTGCGGCAATCGCATCGCGGCGTTTTTGATCTTCTTCTTCCCAGGCTTCGTACGCGACAACAATGCGCGCAACGACCGGATGACGTACCACGTCTTCACTGTGGAAGAAGTTAAAGCTGAGTTCTTCGACTGACGACAGCACTTCAATCGCATGACGAAGCCCTGATTTCTGATGACGCGGCAAGTCGATTTGCGTCACGTCACCGGTGATCACCGCTTTGGAGTTAAAGCCAATACGGGTCAGGAACATCTTCATTTGTTCGATAGACGTGTTCTGGCTTTCATCAAGGATAATAAAAGCGTCGTTCAATGTACGTCCACGCATGTAAGCCAGCGGGGCGACTTCAATAACGTTGCGCTCAATCAGTTTTTCAACTTTCTCAAAACCGAGCATTTCGAACAATGCGTCATACAGCGGGCGCAGATATGGGTCAACTTTCTGACTGAGATCCCCCGGCAGGAAGCCCAGTTTTTCACCGGCTTCAACGGCAGGGCGGGTCAGAAGAATGCGGCGCACTTCCTGACGCTCCAGCGCATCCACCGCAGCAGCCACGGCCAGATATGTTTTACCGGTACCTGCAGGACCGATCCCGAAGGTGATGTCGTGGTCGAGAATGTTGGCGATATACTGCGCCTGATTGGGCGTGCGCGGCTTCACCATGCCACGCTTGGTTTTGATGATGACCGCTTTGCCGAAGTCGGGCACACTTTCTGCTGTTTGTTCCAGCACCCGGCTTTCTTTGATCGCCAGATGAATTTTCTCAGGATCGATATCCTGGATCTCACCGCGCAGCGGCGCAGTGTCAACGTATAAATCACGCAGGATGTCGGCGGCTGCCGCAACCGGCAGGCTCTTTCCGACCAATTTAAACGCGTTATCACGACGGTTGATTTCAACGCCCAACCGGCGCTCCAGTTGTTTGATATTGTCATCAAACGGCCCGCACAGGCTCAGCAAACGCTGGTTGTCTTCGGGCTCCAGTAAAATCTCTTGTGTTACAACGTTCAAACGAATCCTCTGGGTCACTTCGGACCAGTTGTCATTTCACCCGGCTGAGTCACTGCTTTCAGCCGCCAACCATACCTGACTTAATAATACATGCCCTTGGCAAAATATGCTGCGCCGTGGCAGCAGTTGCAGGCACCGTCATCCGGATATGCGGCCTTTGCTGGAAAATTAAACCCTTATGATGAGGTTATTACCGAAAATCTCAAAAGAAACAGGACGCCGGAGCGCCCTGTTGATTTCAGGCTGTGCATCATTCTGATGGTTCAGGGTTGATATAGTCCAACGCCCAATTCATTTTCTTTGCGGGTGCGTTCGATAACTGATTGTGGTGATTCATGCAGGCGAAGCGCCATCTGTTCTTCCGTACGGACAACCACACCGCGCAGTGAGTTGGCATACACGTCGACAATTTCGACATCAACGAACTTACCAATCATGTCCGGTGTGCCTTCGAAGTTGACCACGCGGTTGCATTCGGTACGGCCGGTCAGCTCCATAATGTCCTTGCGGGACGTGCCTTCCACCAGAATACGCTGAACAGTACCCAGCGTAGCACGGCTAAAGCGCATGACTTGCTGTGTGATTCTGTCCTGTAACAGCGCCAGACGCTGTTTCTTCTCATCCATGCTCACATCATCAACCATATCTGCCGCCGGTGTGCCCGGACGCGGAGAATAGATGAAGCTGAAGCTGACGTCGTAATTCACCTGCGCAATCAAATCCATCGTGCGTTCAAAATCTTCGTTCGTTTCGCCAGGGAAACCGATGATAAAATCTGAACTGAAATGAATATCAGGACGTGCGGCGCGTAACTTGCGGATAGTCGATTTATATTCCAGCACTGTATGAGGACGCTTCATCATCGTCAGAATGCGATCGGAACCACTTTGGATCGGCAGATGCAGGAAGCTCACCACTTCAGGCGTATCTTTATAGACTTCTATAATATCATCAGTAAATTCCACCGGATGACTGGTGGTGAAACGGATACGGTCGATACCGTCAATCGCTGCCACCAGACGCAGCAGCTCAGCGAAGGTGCACACGCCACCCTCAAACGCATCGCCACGATACGCATTAACGTTCTGGCCCAGCAGGTTAACTTCACGCACGCCTTGCGCGGCCAGTTGTGCCACTTCAAACAATACGTCATCGCACGGGCGGCTGACTTCTTCACCGCGCGTATAAGGCACTACACAGAAGCTGCAATATTTGTTGCAGCCTTCCATGATGGAAACGAAAGCGGTCGGGCCGTCTGCGCGCGGTTCCGGCAGGCGGTCAAATTTTTCGATTTCAGGAAAGCTGATATCCACGACCGGGCTTTTGGTGCCACGTACGTGGTTCACCATTTCCGGTAAACGATGCAAGGTTTGCGGACCGAAGACGATGTCGACACAAGGCGCACGTTTACGCAGCATTTCGCCTTCCTGTGATGCGACGCAGCCACCCACCCCAATGATAATATTCGGGTTTTTCTTTTTCAGTAATTTCCAGTGTCCGAGCAGGCTGAACACTTTCTCCTGCGCTTTTTCCCTTATTGAGCAGGTATTCAGCAGCAGAATGTCTGCTTCTTCAGCGTTATCCGTCAGCTGGTAACCATGGGTGCTGTCGAGAAGGTCAGCCATTTTGGATGAATCATATTCATTCATCTGGCAGCCCCAGGTTTTTATGTGCAGTTTTTTAGTCATCAGCGTGTCAGTACTCAATACGGGAAACGTTAGATCGGCAGTGCCGCAGTGCATAGCATAGTTCAGGGGCGCTATTGTAAACCCTCACTCCAGTGCTGACCAGTGCAGGAAAGCAGCTTAGGCCCTGATGCCAACACAAAAATCCGGTACACTTCGCATAATGAACTGAACAGAAAGCCGGAATAAAATGAATAATTCTGAGAAGACATTTGATGCAGTCATTGTGGGTGGCGGCATGGTGGGCGCTGCCACAGCCCTGGGGCTGGCGCAGCAGGGATTGCAGGTTGCTCTGATAGAGAATGAAGAACCTGCCGGGTTTGATCCGTCAGCGCCGGCTGATTTGCGTATCTCCGCGATTGGTTGTGCGTCTGTGCGCTTTTTACAGAAACTGGGTGCGTGGGGTGCGGTTGAGAAAATGCGCTCAGTCCCATACCGCCGCCTGGAAACCTGGGAAGTTGACGGTTCTGAAGTGAAATTTGATGCGCAGTCTCTCGGATTGCCGGAACTGGGCTTCATGGTCGAAAACCGGGTACTTCAGCTGGCGCTGTGGCAACAGTTTGATGCCCTCACCAGTCTGACCCGTTTGTGCCCGGCAAAATTGCGTCACCTTTTGCAGCACGATGATAAAACCTGGTCTTTGCAACTGACTACGGGTGAATTACTGCGCACGCCACTTGTGGTCGCTGCCGATGGTGCGAATTCCCTGGTGCGGCAGTTAGCGGGGATTGGTGTGGATGGCTGGGAATACCGTCAGCACTGTATGCTGATTCATGTCGAAACCGCAACGCCGAATCAGGACGTGACATGGCAGCAATTTTTCCCTTCCGGCCCGCGGGCGTTCCTGCCGCTGTTTGATAATCAGGCCTCGCTGGTCTGGTATGACAGCCCGCAGCGTATCCGTTATCTGAAAACGCTGAATATGCAGCAACTTACGACAGAAGTGATGCAGGCTTTCCCGGCACGGCTGGGCACAGTGAAAGCAATATCCGCAGGTGCATTCCCACTGGTTCGCCGTCACGTTCAGCGTTATGTCTTACCGGGGCTGGCGCTGGTGGGTGACGCAGCGCACACCATCAATCCTCTGGCAGGGCAGGGCGTCAATCTGGGATACCGTGATGTGGAAGCGTTGTTATCGGTGCTGGAAAAGGCGCGTGACCATGATGAAGCGTGGAGCAGCGAGAAAGTCTTACTGCGCTATCAGCGTCAGCGTCGTCTGGATAATCTGCTGATGCAAAGTGGGATGGATTTATTCTATACCGCCTTCAGTAACGATCTGGCACCGGTGAAAGCGTTGCGTAATCTGGCGCTGATGACCGCACAACGTACGGGTGCACTGAAAACCAAAGCACTTAAATACGCATTGGGGATTTAATGACGTCAAGGCTGGTGGGAAAACATCTCCACCAGACCTCTATTTTTAGATAAATATTTAAAATACAGAAAAGCAAAAGGCCTGCTAAAAAGCAGGCCTTTCTAATGTGGCTGGGGTGCCAGGATTCGAACCTGGGTATGCTGGTATCAGAAACCAGAGCCTTACCGCTTGGCGACACCCCAATTTTGTTTCTCACTACCTTTTGAGTAGTGTACTGCAAATAAAATGGTGGCTACGACGGGATTTGAACCTGTGACCCCATCATTATGAGTGATGTGCTCTAACCAGCTGAGCTACGTAGCCAAATTCTACTGACTTACTTCAAAACTTCAAGCACTAATTTAACTAACTTAATAATAAATTTCAAGTGCTTACCAATTATACAGAAAGAAGTATGGCTGGGGTACCTGGATTCGAACCAGGGTATGCTGGTATCAAAAACCAGTGCCTTACCGCTTGGCGATACCCCAACAGTACAACTTCTTCAAATTGGATTTTCCTCACAACCACATCAGTACAACAATGTGAAAGGTAAGAAAATGGCTGGGGTACCAGGATTCGAACCTGGGAATGCTGGTATCAAAAACCAGTGCCTTACCGCTTGGCGATACCCCAACTGTGCTGCCGATGTCTGGAAATGGTGCGGGAGGCGAGACTTGAACTCGCACACCTTGCGGCGCTAGAACCTAAATCTAGTGCGTCTACCAATTTCGCCACTCCCGCAAAAAGATGGTGGCTACGACGGGATTCGAACCTGTGACCCCATCATTATGAGTGATGTGCTCTAACCAACTGAGCTACGTAGCCATCTTTTTTCGCGCTACCTTCATCGGCGTTGCGGGGCGCATTATGCGTATATGACCGTTTTGCGTCAACACCTTTTTTGGAGAAAAAGGCCTGACGGCGTCCATTTGTCTGGCTTATAACCACTCTGGTGATTAATTGGACAAAAGACATTATTTTTACTGACTTTACCCATTAAAAAACGGGCCTGAAGAGGCCCGTTTGCTACAAGGATATTTACCGGTAAATCGGTTATTTATAAGCGGACTGATGCACGCCAACGGCACGGCCAGAAGGATCGTCCATGTTTTTGAACGCTTCGTCCCATTCAATAGCTTTCGCTGAAGAACAGGCCACTGACGGCCCGCCAGGCACACATTCAGCCGCGCTTGGCACCGGGAATAACTCTTCAAAAATCGTACGGTACAGGTAGCCTTCTTTCGAGGTCGGCGTGTTGTACGGGAAACGGAAATGTGCAGTTTCAAGCTGTTGATCGGTGATCTGCTGAGAGGCCACTTCTTTTAAGGTATCGATCCAGCTGTAACCTACGCCATCAGAGAACTGTTCTTTCTGGCGCCAGGCCACGCTGTGTGGCAAATAAGACTCGAAACATTCACGCAGGATATGTTTCTCCATCTTGCCGTTGCCGCACATCTTGTCTTTCGGGTTGATACGCATCGCGACGTCGAGGAATTTTTTGTCCAGGAACGGGACGCGGGCTTCCACACCCCAGGCTGACATGGCTTTGTTGGCACGCGCACAGTCATACATATGCAGGGCCAGCAATTTACGCACGGTTTCTTCATGAAATTCTTTGGCGTTTGGCGCTTTATGGAAATACAGGTAGCCGCCCAACACTTCGTCTGCGCCTTCGCCAGACAACACCATTTTGATGCCCATCGCTTTGATTTTACGCGACATCAGATACATTGGCGTTGATGCACGGATAGTCGTGACGTCATACGTTTCAATGTGATAGATAACATCGCGGATAGCATCCAGACCTTCCTGCACGGTGAAGTGAATTTCGTGGTGCACGGTGCCTAAATGGTTGGCGACTTCCTGAGCAGCGCGCAGGTCCGGTGAACCTTGCAGACCGACGGCAAAGGAGTGCAGTTGCGGCCACCAGGCTTCGCTCTGATCTTTATCTTCGATACGGCGGCCGGCAAATTTCTTGGTGATGGCGGAAATCACGGAGGAATCCAGACCACCGGACAGCAGCACGCCGTAAGGCACGTCAGACATCAGGTGACTTTTTACCGCTTCTTCCAGTGCATCTTTCAGCGCCGCAGCGTCGGTCACATTGTCTTTGACGTTTTCGAAGTCAAACCAGTCACGCTGGTAGTATTCGCGAATTTCACCGTCCTGGCTCCACAGATAGCTGCCTGCCGGGAATTCTTTGATGGTGCGACAAACCGGCACCAGCGCTTTCATTTCTGAAGCGACGTACATGTTGCCGTGTTCGTCGTAGCCCATGTACAGCGGGATAATGCCCAGATGGTCGCGGCCAATCAGGTACGCGTCTTTTTCTGTGTCATACAGAATAAAGGCGAACATACCTTGCAGTTCATCGAGGAAGGCAGGGCCTTTTTCCTGATACAGCGCCAGAATGACTTCACAGTCAGATGCGGTCTGGAATTCATACTTGTCGCCCAGTTCTGCGCGCAAAGCCTGATGGTTGTAAATTTCGCCGTTCACAGCCAGAACGTGGGTGTGTGCTGCGTTGTACAAAGGTTGTGCGCCGTTGTTCACGTCGACAATGGACAGACGCTCATGCGACAGAATGGCTTTATCGCTGGCAAACACACCGGACCAGTCGGGTCCGCGGTGACGCATCAGGCGCGACAGTTCCAGCGCTTTTTTGCGCAGCTCGACAGCGTCAGTTTTGATATCGAGCACACCGAAAATTGAACACATATGACTTTCTCCCTAACGACCTTTCTCTGGCTGTTATTTTTATGATTACGAATGAGGATCAACGTTGCCGTTCTTTCAGTTTTAGCCCGGCGTTGTTGCGTTGCTGACTATGAAAATGCGTCAAAACCCCTATGTTGTGCAAGCGGTTTAACGCTCTTCTGATAAATAGTTGGTTGATGGTGGGTGATCTTTGATGAATCACCAGTTTTATGGCGATTCTATTAGCGGATTATTAATTTAATCGCCAAAAATTGAGGAGGATTCAAAAAAAGAGAAAAGTGGATAAAAATCAGACGGCAAGACAAAAAAAAAGAGCCTGAATAAAGATCCAGACTCGTTTTCAGGCAGTGGCCGGAAACGCTTAAATCACGTCGATATCGGCAACTGAAGGGTAAATCCAGGTCGGACGGAAAGGCATTCCCTCAATATCGTTGAGCGTGGAAACGCCAGTCAGCACCAGAACGGTTTCCAGACCTGCCTGGAAGCCCGCCAGAATGTCAGTACGCAGATTATCCCCCACAATGACGGTATCTTCGGAATGCGCCTGCATTTTATTTAACGCCGAACGGATAATCCACGGACTCGGTTTGCCGACATAAAATGGCTGGCGTCCGGTAATTTTTTCGATCGGTGCACACAATGCGCCGCAGGCAGGAACAAAACCGTGTCCGTGGTTATCAGGATTTGTCGCGATAAAGCGCGCGCCGTTTGCCACGAAATAGGCGGCTTTATGGATCATGTCCCAGTTATAAGAACGGGTTTCTCCGACAATCACGAAATCAGGATTGATATCGGTAATGGTAAAACCGGCTTTATAGAGTTCATGAATCAGCGCACCTTCGCCGACGACATAGGCTTTTTTGCCTTCCTGACGTTTGAGGAAATCGGCTGTGGCCATCGCAGAGGTGAAAAATGCACTTTCAGGCACGTCGAGACCGGCAGCGCCGAAGCGGTTTGCCAGATCCTGTGCTGTCTGGGAAGGGTAGTTAGTGAGAATAACCAGAGGCATTCCCTGTTCCTGAATCCGCGCCAGAAAACGATCGGCGCCAGGTACTGCGGTATTGTCGTGCAACAGCACGCCATCAATGTCACAAATTACGTTCTTTATCGTCATAATTTCCAAACCCACATTTTCAGTCCCATTCCTGGCAGCCAGATACTATAGCACGTCTTAATTTTCCATCAGACGCTGTAACAGAACGCCATTCAGCATCGCCCGTTTAACCAGGGCAAACGCACCAATCGCTGACTGATGATTCAGGGCAGAGGTCACTACCGGTAAATTACGGCGGAAATCTTTCAGAACCTGCGCATTAATGCAGTTCTGAATTGCCGGAAGCAGAACCTTATCGGCTTCGGTGATTTCGCCGGCAATCACGACTTTTTGCGGGTTGAACAGATTTATCGCGATCGACACACCTTTACCCAGCTGGCGGCCAACGTGTTCGATGACTTCGGTTGCCAGCGGATCGTGGCGGTTGGCCGCTTTGCAGATCGCCGAAATTGAACAGTCATTCAGACTCAGCTTGCTGGCGTAGCCTTGCGTCAGTAAATGGCGCACCCGATTTTCGATGGCAGCGTTAGCCGCAACGGTTTCCAGACAGCCGAAATTACCGCAGTGGCAGCGTTCGCCCAGCGGGTCGATCTGAATATGGCCGATTTCACCGACGTTGCCGTTACTGCCGAGAAAAATCTGGCCGTTAACGATGATTCCGGCACCGGTACCACGGTGTAAACGAACCAAAATGGAGTCCTGACAGTCGCGGGTTGCACCGAAGTAGTGTTCGGCAAGCGCCAGACTGCGGATATCGTGGCCGACAAAACTGGTGACTTTAAACCGGGCTTCCAGCGCATCGACTAATTTCCACGCGCCCACGCTGATATGCGGCATATAGCGCACGATGCCTTTATTCGGATCGACCAGCCCCGGAAGGATGACGGAAATGGCAATCAGTTCGCGGATTTTGCGCTGATTCAGTTCAATGAATTGCTGGATAGCCTCGAACAGCGCGTTCTCCAGGGTTTCCTGGGTGCGTTCGGGCAGGGCGTAATGTTGTTCGGCCAGCGATTTTGCGCTGAGATCATAAAGCGTAATCGTCGCATCATGGCGACCAAGACGTACTGCGATGGTATGGAAAGGGCGGGTTTCGGTGATGATAGAAATAGCGCGGCGCCCTCCGGTGGAAGCCTGCTGATCAACTTCTTTAATCAGCCCGCGCTCAAGCAATTGTCGGGTAATTTTGGTCACACTGGCGGGCGCTAACTGACTCATGTCAGCAATCTGAATGCGCGAGATGGGACCTTGTTGGTCAATCAGGCGGTAAACCGCCGCGCCGTTTAACTGCTTAACCAGATCAACGTTGCCGATTTGTGCCTGCTGTCCGCCAGTTGTCATCAATGCTGTTATCCGCTCAATTAAACTTCGTCACCATTAACGATAGTTTTTGTGATTTTAAAATCATGAGTGAACGCGGTGAGGTTGGCGACTTTACCTGCTTCGATGCTGCCCAGTTGGTCTTCAACACCAATGGCGCGTGCCGGATAAAGCGTTGCCATACGCAGCGTTTCGTCCAGTGCGATGCCAACATGTTCGACGCTATTTTGTACCGCTTCGATCATCGTCAGCGCAGAGCCGCTCAGTGTTCCGTTTTCGTCCACACAGAGTCCGTCACGGTAGTATATTGTTTTACCGGCAAAAATGAACTCATCAATATTCGCGCCAGCCGGAGCCGTTGCGTCAGTGACCAGCACCAGCTTCTCGCCTTTGAGCTTTTTCGCATTGCGAATATTCGCCCAGTCAACGTGAAGACCATCAGCAATCACGCCGGTATAGACTTCTGGCGTATCGAAGATTGCACCAATAAGACCAGGCTGACGGCCCGTGATGGCTGGCATTGCATTATAAAGGTGCGTAGCAAAGCTGATACCTGCGGCAAAACCGGCACGGGCTTCAGCATAGGTGGAATTTGAATGGCCTGCGGAAATCACTATTCCTGCATCACGCATCTGGCGGATATATTTTGCATCAACCTGTTCGGGTGCGAGCGTCAGTTGGGTGATCACGTCCGCGTTTGCACACAGAAAATCAATCATCGCGCTGTCTGGCAGGCGGATAAAGGCCGGGTTGTGCGTGCCTTTTTTCAGCGGGCTGAGGTAGGGTCCTTCAAGGTGCAGACCCAGTGCCTGGTTCGGATACTTTTCCAGATAGGTGCGCATCACGCTGATACCGTGTTTCATGTAGTCGTCGCTACAGGTAATCAGCGTCGGTAAGAAACTGGTACAGCCGGATTTTTCATTGGCTTTCTGCATGATTTCTAACGTTTCTACTGAAATCGCTTCCAGTGAATCGTTGAATTGCACGCCGCCACAACCATTAAGTTGCAGATCGATAAATCCGGGGGCAAGAATGGCGCCATCCAGACTGCGGGTTTCCACATTCGCCGGCAATTCACTTACCGGGCAGACACGTTCAATTTTGCCATCGGCAATGACCACCGCGTGGTTATCCAGAACGTCATGACCGGTATAGACCCGGCCGTTCACTAAAGCGTACATCATGCCCCCTAGTACGTTTGCCCTTCTCCAGTCACGCTGCTGCTGCGTTGGCGGCCTCACTCACTCCGGTCACTTACTTCAGTAAGCTCCCGGAGATTCGCTCGTTGCCGCCTTGCCGCAACCCGACTGGCTTTGGGCATAATTTTGGATCAGAGATTTTTCATATTTTCCGCTTCTAACTCGCGGAAATATTTAACAGTTTTGACTTTCAGTTCCATGGTGGACGGTTCGTCACATACCATAACGGCTTTCGCGTGCAATTGCAGGCAACTGATGGTCCACATATGGTTGATATTACCTTCAACTGCCGCTTCCAGCGCCTGCGCTTTCGCATGGCCGGTCACCAGAATCATCACTTCTTCTGCGTCCAGCAACGTGCCCACGCCAACGGTCAGGGCGTATTTTGGCACCTGAGAGACATCGTTGTCGAAGAAACGTGAGTTCGCGATACGGGTTTCATGGGTCAGGGTTTTGATACGCGTACGGGAAGCCAGAGAAGAGGCTGGTTCGTTGAATGCGATATGACCGTCATTACCCACGCCGCCCATAAACAGGTGAATTTTGCCGTAAGACTTAATTTTCGCTTCGTACTGGCGGCATTCTTCGTTGACGTCTGGTGCATTACCATTCAGCAGATTGATGTTTTCGCGTGGAATATCAACGTGGTCAAAGAAGTTTTTGTACATAAACGTATGGTAGCTCTCAGGGTGTTCCTGCGGCAGACCGACATATTCGTCCATGTTGAAGGTCACTACGTTCTTAAAGCTAACCTGGCCTGCTTTATGCATGGCGATTAAATGTTTGTAAGCTTCGAGCGGCGTACCACCGGTTGGTAAGCCCAGAACAAAAGGGCGGTCAGCAGTGGGTTTAAATGCGTTGATGCGTTCAACAATATGACGTGCAGCCCATTTGCCAACTTCAGTGGGGGTGTTTAATGGAATAAGTCTCATCAGATACCTCTTAGTTTCAGAATATTGAATATAATGTGTCTGTCCTCCGCAGAAGTGCTAGCGCGGGACAATAAGTCAGAAAGCAGTTTTGGGTTCAGGGCGGTCTTGTTAAGCGTAAACCACCGCAACGGTTTATGACTGGCACAATACCGTCTGGATTTTTTTAATGATAAAATAAGTTTGGTGTATTGACCAGTGAAATGGCATGTTATGACCTCTTTTTGGTGACAAATCTCACAAAAAGAGAGGTTTTAATTTGCGATACGAAATAATATTTTTACACTCGCAATTGCAGTTGGTTAAATCGGAACGGTAAATGTAAAAGGTAGTAAACATACTAATTAAACTACTTTGGTGATTCGCTTACGGGCGAGTAGGGGGAATGTTGAATATACTGAGTTATTTACAAAAGATTGGCCGGGCATTAATGGTGCCCGTTGCTACGTTGCCAGCCGCCGCAATCCTCATGGGCGTCGGTTACTGGATCGACCCTGTGGGTTGGGGGGGAGACAATGCGCTGGCGGCATTTTTCATTAAATCTGGCTCCGCCATTATTGAAAACATGTCCGTACTGTTTGCGATCGGTGTGGCGTATGGCATGTCCAAAGACAAAGACGGTGCAGCTGCACTGACGGGTTTTGTCGGTTTCCTGGTGCTGACCACGCTGTGTTCGCCTGCAGCCGTGTCCATGATTCAGAAGATCCCGTTAGACCAGGTGCCGGCGGCATTTGGTAAAATCAATAACCAGTTTGTCGGTATCTTAGTCGGTATCATTTCTGCTGAGTTGTACAACCGTTTCAGCCACGTCGAGTTGCCGAAAGCGCTGTCATTCTTCAGTGGTCGTCGTCTGGTTCCGATCCTGACTTCTTTCCTGATGATCATCGTTGCCTTCATCCTGATGTATGTATGGCCTCTGATTTTCAACGGTCTGGTGACCTTCGGTGAGCATATCCAGCAACTGGGTTCTGCCGGTGCCGGTATCTATGCCTTCTTCAACCGTTTACTGATCCCGGTCGGTCTGCATCATGCACTGAACTCCGTGTTCTGGTTTGATGTTGCAGGTATTAACGATATCCCTAACTTCCTCGGTGGTCAGGAATCTATCCAGTCAGGTAAAGCGGTGGTGGGTATCACCGGTCGTTATCAGGCAGGTTTCTTCCCGATCATGATGTTTGGTCTTCCGGGCGCGGCACTGGCGATTTACCACTGCGCACGTCCTGAAAACAAAGCAAAAGTTGCTGGTATCATGCTGGCTGCTGCTTTCGCTTCCTTCTTTACCGGTATCACCGAACCGCTGGAATTCTCCTTCATGTTCGTTGCGCCGGTGTTGTATGTGATTCACGCCGTACTGACCGGGATTTCGGTCTTCATCGCAGCAAGCATGCACTGGATTGCCGGTTTCGGCTTCAGCGCAGGTTTGGTGGATATGGTGCTGTCTTCCCGTAACCCGCTGGCGACTCACTGGTACATGCTGATCCCTCAGGGTCTGGTGTTCTTCGTGATTTACTATGTGGTGTTCCGTTTCACCATCCAGAAATTCAACCTGCTGACCCCGGGACGTGAACTGGCAGTGGCCGGTGACGAAGCGGACGGTTACGACGTTGATGTGGAATCTGCTGGCAACAAAGGTGATGAAACCGTTGCTCTGGCACGTCGTTATATCAGTGCCATCGGCGGTTCAGAAAACCTGACCGGCATTGATGCCTGTATCACCCGTCTGCGCCTGAACGTGAAAGACTCCGCACTGGTCAACGACGGACTGGCGAAACGTCTGGGCGCTTCAGGAGTTATCCGTCTGAATAAACAAAGCGTGCAGGTGATTGTCGGTACCCGTGCCGAAATCATTGCCGGTGCGATGCGTACCGCACTGAATGCAGGCCCGATTGCTGCGGCTACCGTGACTCCGGCTGCGCCAGTGTCTGAAATCAAACCTCAGGCAGTGCCAAACAGCGTGAAAACGGTAGTGGAAACTTTAGTGTCTCCGGTTACCGGTGACATTGTGGCGCTGGATCAGGTGCCTGATGAAGCCTTTGCCAGCAAAGCGGTGGGTGATGGTGTTGCCATCCGTCCTACCGATAAAATCGTTGTGTCGCCGGCTGCGGGCACGGTGGTGAAAATCTTCAATACCAATCATGCGTTCTGCCTGGAAACGACTTCCGGTGCTGAAATCGTGGTGCATATGGGGATTGATACTGTTGCACTGAACGGCCAGGGCTTTACCCGCCTGGTTGAAGAAGGGACAACAGTCACTGCCGGTCAGCCTGTACTGGAACTGGATCTGGATTATCTGAATGCCAATGCGCGCTCAATGATCAGCCCGGTAGTCGTCAGCAATATTGATGATTATACCGGTGTGACGTCACTGGCCAGCGGTTCAGTGGTTGCCGGTCAAACGAAACTGTTCGATATCCAGGGCAAATAACCCTGCGGATGACGTAACAGGTCGACGTAGTGACAGCGGGAAGAGAGCGATCTCTTCCCGCTTTTTATTGTCTGAGGACAGAGGCAGCAGAGATAACCACGATTTAATGCAACTAACGGTTGTTTCCCGGCGTGGCTTGTTGGAACATAAGCGGTTATCCGTAGAGTCAATGTTGCGTAGAGGAATTGCACAATGAGTGAGGCTGAAGCCCGCCCAACAAATTTTATCCGTCAGATTATTGATGAAGATCTGGCGACCGGGAAACACAATACCGTTCACACCCGTTTCCCACCTGAGCCTAATGGTTATCTGCACATCGGTCATGCGAAATCTATCTGCCTGAATTTCGGCATCGCGCAAGACTATCAGGGCCAGTGTAATCTGCGTTTTGACGATACCAACCCGGCAAAAGAAGACATCGAATTCGTTGAGTCAATCAAACGCGACGTCCAGTGGTTAGGTTTCGACTGGAGCGGCGATATTCATTACTCCTCGGACTATTTTGATCAACTGCATGCTTATGCGCTTGAACTGATCAACAAAGGTCTGGCGTATGTTGATGAACTGTCTCCTGACCAGATCCGTGAATATCGCGGCTCCCTGACGTCGCCGGGTAAAAACAGCCCGTACCGCGATCGCACCGTGGAAGAGAACATTGCGTTATTTGAAAAAATGCGTAACGGTGAGTTCGCCGAAGGCGCTGCGTGTCTGCGTGCAAAAATCGATATGGCCTCGCCATTCTTTGTGATGCGTGATCCGGTTCTGTACCGTATTAAATTCGCAGAACATCACCAGACCGGTAAAAAATGGTGCATCTATCCGATGTACGATTTCACCCACTGCATTTCCGATGCGCTGGAAGGGATCACCCATTCGCTGTGTACGCTGGAATTCCAGGATAACCGTCGTCTGTACGACTGGGTTCTGGATAATATTTCTATTCCATGCCACCCGCGTCAGTACGAATTCTCCCGTCTGAATCTCGAATACTCCATCATGTCCAAGCGCAAGCTGAACCTGCTGGTGACCGAGAAGATTGTTGAAGGCTGGGATGACCCGCGCATGCCGACCGTTTCAGGTCTGCGTCGCCGGGGCTATACCGCGGCATCTATCCGTGAATTCTGCCGTCGTATCGGCGTTACCAAGCAGGATAACAACGTTGAAATGATGGCGCTGGAATCTTGCATCCGTGACGATCTCAACGAGAACGCACCGCGCGCCATGGCGGTTATCAATCCGGTTAAAGTGATCATTGAAAACTTTACCGGTGATGATGTGCAGATGGTGAAGATGCCGAATCATCCGGGCAAACCGGAAATGGGCACCCGCGAAGTGCCGTTTACCCGTGAGATTTACATCGATCAGGCTGATTTCCGCGAAGAAGCCAACAAGCAGTACAAGCGTCTGGTGTTGGGCAAAGAAGTGCGCCTGCGTAATGCGTATGTGATCAAAGCAGAACGTATCGAGAAAGACGAGGAAGGGAATATCACCACTATCTTCTGTTCTTACGATATCGACACGCTGAGCAAAGATCCTGCCGATGGCCGCAAGGTGAAAGGCGTGATCCACTGGGTGTCCGCGTCTGAAGGCAAACCGGCTGAGTTCCGCCTGTATGACCGTCTGTTCAGCGTCGCAAACCCGGGCCAGGCGGAAGACTTCCTGACCACCATCAACCCGGATTCCCTGGTGATTTCCCACGGTTTCGTGGAGCCATCACTGGTGGCTGCACAGGCTGAAATCAGCCTGCAGTTTGAGCGTGAAGGTTACTTCTGTGCCGACAATCGCTACTCAAGTGCTGAACATCTGGTGTTTAACCGTACCGTTGGCCTGCGTGATACCTGGGAAAGCAAACCCGTCGCGTAAGCCCTCAGTATGAGGTAATAAAAACGCAGTTCAGGCTGCGTTTTTTTTCGCCTGTTATTCTTGTCAGAGATGCCTTTTGTTTTTCGTCGCGAATTAATGTATTTCCTATGCTTACTTTTAAAACGTTGTGCCACAGCCGTTCATATTGCTGAAACGTTTAAACTGTAAGATGATTTTGTTTAATCGTATGTTTTAATTATATATTATTATAGTCCATTGCTTTAATCCTTTCCTGCATACCTCTGTAATGCTTTTTCATCTTTATGTGCACTTTGTCATATTTCGATAATTAATGATTAATTACTCATTGATAATTCGCGTCGCGAAAAATACTCTTGATGTTGATTTAACCGGTTACGCCTCTGGCGACCGCTTTTTATACCCGTTTGGGTTTTGCTCGTTTTTTTAGTCAACATGAGGAATCTCTATGCACAAGCGCCGTAACAGGGGCAGGGGATCGGCTTACCTGAAACCTGCCATGTATTCTCTCGCCGGCACCTTACTGGGTGGCGGAATGATGTTTTCACAAGAGACCAAAGCAGCCGGTTTTATTGATGATTCCACACTGACCGGCGGTGTGTACTACTGGCAGCGTGAACGTGACCGCAAGGACATGGATCCGGCGAGTGACCACTACAAAGACTATACAACCAACCTTTCGCATTCTACCGCTAACCTGAACCTCGATTTTTCTTCCGGCTATGCCTGGGACATGTTTGGTATTGATATCGCAGCCTTTACGGCGATTGAAATGGCCGAGAGCAGCGAGAGCGGCCATCCCAACGAAATCGCCTTTTCCAACAGCAATCGCGCCTACGACGAAGATTACTCCGGGGATAAAAGTGGGGTCAGTCTTTATAAGGCAGCCGGTAAATTCAAATACGGCGGATTCTGGGGGCACGCAGGGTATATTCAGCCTACCGGACAGACGCTGATCGCACCGCACTGGAGCTTTATGCCGGGTACGTATCGCGGTGCGGAAGCCGGTTATAAACACGATTTCGGTGACCCGGGTGAACTGAGTTTCTCCTATATGTGGGCTGATGAATATAAATCGCCGTGGCATCTGGAAATGGATGATTTCCGCCAGAATGACAAGAAAACCGGCGTTTCTTATATTCATTCGCTCGGTGCGAAATATGATTTTAAAAATGACTTCGTACTGGAAGGCGCATTTGGCCAGGCTGAAAGTTATGTCGATCAGTACTTTGCTAAAGCCTCGTACAAAATGGATCTGCTGGGCAATCCGCTGACCACCAGCTATCAGTTCTATGGTGCAGAAGACCGCATCAGTGACAAGAATGATCCGAACAGTCTGTATGACGGTCTGGCATGGTTGCAGGCACTGACCTTTGGCTATACCACCGGGCAGTTTAACTGGCGTCTGGAAGGGACGATGGTGAAAGCGGAAGGGAATCAGGGCTACTTCCTGCAGCGCATGACCCCGACTTATTCTTCCTCAAACGGCCGTCTTGATGTGTGGTGGGACAACCGCTCGGACTTCAACGCCAACGGTGAAAAAGCAGTATATGCAGGCGTATTGTATGATCTGGCGAAATGGGATTTACCGGGCTTCGCGGTCGGTGGTTCGTACGTCTATGCCTGGGATGCCAAACCGAGCACCAACGCCGCTTATGACCAGAGCCAGCGTCTGAAAGAAAGCGCATGGAGCCTGGATGCGCTGTACACCATTCAGGAAGGGCGCGCCAAAGGGACGTTGTTCAAACTGCATTACACCCAGTACGACAACCATTCGGATATTCCGAGCTGGGGCGGCGGTTACGGCAACATTTTCCAGGATGAAAAAGACGTGAAATTCATCGTTATCGCTCCATTCACTATTTTCTGAGGTCGCTATGTCGATGAATAAATTACTGATGATCGTGGTTTCGGTTGTTCTGCTGGCCGGTTGTGCACCCACCGCCGATCAGGCACAAATATCCCAAACGCGGGAAGATTACCGTGCCTGTATCAATACGTCAGAAGGCAATCCGGACAAACTGGCATCCTGCGAGGTGTTACTGAATAAACTGAAACAGGAAAAAGCCCACCAGCAATTTGCAGAACAGGAGACGGTGCGCGTGGTGGATTATCAGCGATGTCTGACGGCGCGTAAAACTGGCGACGGTCAGGCATATGCTGCTGATTGCGGGAAAATCTGGCAGGAAATAAAAACGAACAATTCACCTAAGCCGTGAATCTCAGCAGCGAAACATACCCCGGCTTGCCGGGGTTTTTTATGCCTGCTATCCGGGCTCAATCTGCGTCGATATCAGACATAAAAAAACCGCTTTTCAGCGGTTAATTTAGTCAAAGCCTGTGCAGATTACTGCGCAGGTTTATCGTTGTGCAAAGAGTCATCTTCGCGGCAATCGCCTGCTTCACAGTGGCCGTACAGATACAGGCTGTGGTTGGTGAGCTTGATACCGTGTTTCTTAGCAATCTCACGCTGACGACCTTCAATATATTCGTCACGGAATTCGATCACACGACCGCAATCCAGACAGATCAGGTGGTCGTGGTGATGTTGCTGGGTCAGTTCGAATACGGACTTGCCGCCTTCGAAGTTATGACGGGTGACAATACCGGCGTCGTCAAACTGGTTCAGAACGCGGTAAACCGTCGCCAGGCCAATTTCTTCACCCATATCAATCAGTTGCTTGTAAAGATCTTCCGCACTAACGTGATGACCTTCCGGCGCTTGCAGCACTTCCAGGATTTTGAGGCGCGGAAGCGTGACTTTTAAGCCGGCTTTCTTCAGTGCGGTGTTGTTGTCAGTCATGCGGATTCAGTCCTGTTACTATGTGCTAATCAAGTTGAGGCATGCAGCCTGTGGCATCGGCGGCACAAAATTATTCGTTTAGTCTCTTCGTTTAACGCAATGTGCCAATTCTCGTCAACGACAGCCTGTTAATAAAGATCACAAATTGCCGGTCACATTTGGAATGCAACGACTTGATCAATAGAAAAAACAGAGGAACTCAGTGTACCTTGATACGACCGAAAGTTACAATTTTGTAGCAGTTAAATTGTTAATTTCAGTAATAGTTTGGCCCTTCAATTGTAGAATAAATCCTCAGGGCCAACAGGGTTTTTAGCCAATAATTTCAGAAAGGCTAAGTTCTTCTGTGATCTGTTTCACCCAGGCATCAACACGTTCGCTGGTCAGTTCGGGCTGACGATCTTCGTCAATTGCCAGTCCTATGAAGTGCTTATCATCCGCCAGGCCTTTAGATGCTTCAAAGTGGTAACCTTCGGTAGGCCAATGTCCGACAATCACTGCGCCGCGTGGCTCAATGATATCGCGCACGGTGCCCAGCGCATCGCAGAAATATTCGGCGTAGTCTTCCTGGTCACCGCAACCAAACAGTGCCACCAGCTTACCTTCGAAATCTATCTCTTCCAGCGTTGGGAAAAAGTCGTCCCAGTCACACTGCGCTTCACCGTAATACCAGGTTGGAATGCCGATAAGCAAAATATCGAATTTTTCCAGATCCTCTTTGCTGCTCTTCGCAATGTCATGCACCTCTGCAACATCTTTACCCAATTGCTTCTGGATCATTTTTGCGATGTTTTCGGTGTTACCTGTATCGGATCCAAAGAAGATACCTACAACGGCCATAAGATTACCTAACCTCTTGTTCTCAATGAAGTGCTCTGCAACGCAGGCAATAATAATGCAGATGATAGCAAACTCGTGCGGCGGAGAATATGCTTCTGCTCGCCTTCTTAACTGGGAAATAAGTTTATCGGGCAATATTTTTATGTGTTATCGCCTTTGTGTGCTTTCACCTGCGGCGAATTAACCTCAGGGTTAATGAGGTCAAAAGCAAGTTTGAGAAATAAGTTGTCACAATACTAAATTTCGAGAACATTCCGCCGATAGATGATTCGGGAGCAATCTCAACATAATAAAGAAATCGATGCCCGGAGAGGTGTTCAAACATGTCCTGGGGCACTTGCCTGCTGGTTACCTGTCTTGATTCTCCGCATCCCCGTCAATCCTCAGGCCAGAAACAGACATGTTTCGAGAGAGGCATATCGTGCAGTTTTTAAAAAATATCACCATCAGGGCCGCTTTATTAACCATTCTTGGCATCTTTTGCGTCATGTGGGCAGGTGTTTCCCTTTACACCGTCACCTCACTGGACACACTGACCCAAAATACCAAAAATAGTACCGAGCTGGTCAACAATATGGCGCTGATCAATAAAGGAAATGATCAGTATTTTCGTACCGTGACGCGCCTGAGCCGCGCCGTGGCACAGCTTCAGGCCGATCCGTCAAAAGGTCCGGAAATTTTTGATACCGCCAAACAATCACTCAGCGGGCTGACGCAGGCTCTGGCCAGTTTTAAAGCGGCACCGCATCCGGGGCTGGAAGATTCCTCCGTGCAGGAATTAATCACCAGTTGGGAAAATCTGATCACGCAGGGCGTCACGCCATTGTTCGACGCAGCCCGCAGCAAAAATACGGAGTCCTATAACCAGCTAGCCAATTCCACCGTGCCTGCACTGAGCCGCAGCTTTGGCTCATCAATGGAAAAAGTCAGCGGTCAGATCGCTGTCGATTTTGATGCGGCACAACGGCAATCCACCCATCTGACGTCATTTAGCAAAGTGATTCTGCTGACGGCATTTGGTATCGGGCTGGTGATTTTATTGCTGACTGACCGTTATCTGGTGATGGCGCTGGTGAAGCCGCTGGATAAAATCCGCGGTCACTTCGCGGTGATCGCCAGCGGCGATCTGACGTTTTATCTGGAAGAATTCGGTAAAAACTGCGCCGGTAAGCTGATTCCGTTGCTGAACGAGATGCAGTTGAGCCTGGTCAATACCGTTCAGACCATCCGCAACTGCACCAATCACATCTATCAGGGCGCGTCAGAAATTTCAGCCGGGAACAACGATTTGTCTTCCCGTACGGAAGAACAGGCGTCGGCGCTGGAAGAAACCGCTGCCAGCATGGAAGAACTGACGGCTACCGTTAAACACAATGCCGATAACGCGCATCACGCCAGCCAGCTGGTGATGGAGGCTTCCACCACCGCGCAGAAGGGCGGCAACATCGTGGCAGACGTGGTCAGCACCATGAAAGATATCTCCGGCAGCTCGAAGAAAATTGCTGAAATCACTTCTGTGATTAACAGCATCGCTTTCCAGACCAACATTCTGGCGCTGAATGCTGCCGTCGAAGCGGCACGTGCGGGCGAGCAGGGGCGCGGTTTTGCAGTGGTTGCCAGCGAAGTGCGCAATCTTGCACAACGCAGTGCGCAGGCGGCGAAAGAAATCGAGCAGCTCATCAGCGAATCGGTTTCCCGCGTCGACAGCGGTTCGAAATTGGTTGAAAACGCCGGTCATACGATGAATGAAGTGGTGCGCTCAATTACGCATGTCACTGACATCATGGCGGAAATTGCCTCTGCATCCGATGAGCAAAGCAAAGGAATCAGTCAGGTGGCGGTTGCCGTCACAGAAATGGACAGCGTCACACAGCAGAACGCCGCGCTGGTAGAACAGGCGTCGCAGGCTGCAGTATCACTGGAAGAGCAGGCTTCATTGCTGAACAATGCCGTTGCTACGTTCAAACTTAAAGATAGCGTGACGAGCGTCGGTTCACGTCCGGGGAAGTCAATTTCCGCACCGTTATTGCGTCCGGATACCAGCATGCTTTCGGCGAAAAGTGCTGAAAACTGGGAAACGTTCTGAGCAGGAAGACGTGAATTAATATGGAATAAGTAAGAAAAAACAAACGGGTAGCCTGAGAGGGTTACCCGCTTTTCAATCAGCCTTCATGACCGTTAAGATGCGACAGCAGCATCTCTTCAATCAATTCGCTACGACTGATATTGCGTTCTTCTGCCAGCTTATTGAGCATATCAACAGCATCGGCATTCATTTTCAGCTCCACACGACGCAGGCCGCTCGCTTTATCGCGGCGTAACTGGTTGCGCTTATTGATCCTGAGCTGTTCATCACGGGATAGCGGATTTGTTTTTGGACGCCCCGGACGACGGTCATCTGCGAACAGATCAATCGTCGTGCGATCCAGTTGTTCTTTTGCCATAGGTAGCGGTACAACCAGGGAAGTTTTTACATCGGAAAACCGCAAGCCGGTTCCTGACGAGCGTTTCACACATTTCGGGCTAAGAAACCCTGACCCAATTCACCTCCCGCGACTCACTGTGAGTAAACGGGGCGGCAAAATTATAGCGCGCAATCATACACTGGCGCACCAGGGGTTCACAACGCCTGATTACCCTGATTTCATGATAACTTCTTAAGTTGTGCAGACTTTTTGCACAATTTATCCCCAGGATGTTAAACCTCAGGCCGCATCGATGAAACGGTGCACCGCGCGCAGTACTGCATCGGGTTTTTCCGCGTGCACCCAATGACCGGCTCCCGCCACCACATGCGCTTTGGCCTGCGGAAATTGTCGGGCAATCGCGTCGCGATATTCATCCTGCACATACGGCGATAGCCCGCCACGGATAAACAGCGCCGGGTGATCCCACGGAGGCACGTCTTCCCAGCCGGTAATAGTTTCGTATTCACTGAGCAGCACCGGCACGTTAAAGCGCCATTCTCCCTGCTGGAATGATTTGAGCAGGAACTGGATCACGCCGTCTTCCTTTATATACGTGCGCATACATTCGGTAGCGGAGGTACGGTCGCGGAGTCCTGCCTCGGTCACGGCATTAATCGCCGCAAAAATCTCATCATGGCGACGCACGTGATAATCCACCGGCGCGACATCAATGGCGATCAACTTTTCGATACGGTCGGGGATCAGTGCCGTCAACGCCATCGCCGCTTTCCCACCCATTGAATGGCCGATCACAATGACTTTTTGGAAACCAACAGCTTCCAGCGTTTCCACTAAATCCTGCGCCATGGCGGCGTAAGACATTTCATCAGAACGTCCTGACTGGCCGTGATTACGCAAATCCACCTGTAACACGTTATGCTGTTGTCTCAGGTCCCGGGCCAGAATGCCCAGATTATCAAGGGTGCCGAACAATCCGTGGATGAGCAAAACCGGCAGTGCAGTGCTGTCAGCGACTTCAGATTCTTGCAGGCGATAATGTAATTTCATAGAGAAGTTCATACAGATAAACAATCTCATTAGGTTATCATGACTTGCGGATAATTTTTTAAAACAGAAAGTTTCTGCCAGATGCCTGAGCGGGATTTGACTACCAGGAGCAGAACGGGCCGGAGCCTGCATGCAGCAAAATCGGGAAGTTGTCTGGATTTTACTTCGCGGCGCAATTCCTCTGTTTGTTACTGCGTAGAAATTTGTATAATCCTTTCGAATGAATTAAGTAGAAAAACAGTACTGGATAAAGATGAAAACTATTGAGGTTGACGAAGAACTCTACCGCTACATTGCCAGCCACACGCAAGCAATCGGTGAAAGTGCGTCTGATATTTTACGCCGTATGTTGAAGTTTACTGCCGGTCAGACCGCTCCTGCCGTACCAGTGACCACTTCTGTTATCGCCGGAACTGTCGCGCAGGAAAAACCTGCCGCCGCCGCCGCACCGACGTCGCGTGATAAAGTCCGCGCCGTTCGTGAACTGTTGCTGTCCGACGAATACGCAGAACAGACTAAAGCGGTTAACCGTTTTATGCTGATCCTCTCGACCTTGTATACCCTGAACCCTAAAGAATTTGCGACGGCGACCGACTCTCTGACCGGGCGCACGCGGACTTACTTTGCCGGTGACCAGCAAACCTTGCTGCAAAACGGCATTCATACCAAGCCTAAACACGTTCCCGGAACGCCGTATTGGGTTATTACGAATACCAACACAGGTCGTAAACGCAGCATGATTGAACACATCATGCAGCTCATGCAGTTCCCGACGGAACTGACTGACAAAGTTTGCGGCACCCTTTAATTTCAGCGTAAGGGAGAAGCGCCAGTGGCTAATCACCCCCGTGCAGGGCAACCTGCTCAGCAAAGCGATTTGATCAATGTGGCGCAGTTAACGTCACAGTACTACGTTCTGCAACCGGATCCGGCAAACACGGCGCATGCTGTGAAATTCGGCACGTCCGGCCATCGCGGTAGCGCGTTGCGTCACAGCTTTAATGAAGCGCATATTCTGGCGATTGCTCAGGCGATTGCCGAAGTGCGTAAAGAGCAGGGCACCACCGGGCCATGCTACGTGGGTAAAGACACGCACGCGTTGTCTGAACCGGCGTTTATTTCCGTGCTGGAAGTGCTGACCGCCAATGGCGTTGATGTCATTGTTCAGGAAAACAACGGGTTTACGCCGACACCGGCTGTGTCTCACGCCATTCTGACGCATAACCGTAACGGCGGCGCGCTGGCGGATGGCATCGTCATCACGCCTTCGCACAACCCACCGGAAGATGGCGGCATCAAATATAACCCGACCAACGGCGGTCCGGCGGATACCAACCTGACCTCCGTGATTGAGAAACGTGCTAACGCATTGCTGGCCGCGAAACTGACAGGTGTGAAACGTCAGTCTCTGGATCTGGCGTGGAAAAGTGGTCATCTGACAGCGAAAGATTTGGTTCAGCCGTTTATCGAAGGGCTGACCGACATCGTTGATATGGCTGCGATTCAGAAAGCGGGTCTGAAACTGGGTGTGGATCCCCTCGGCGGTTCCGGTATCGAATACTGGAAACGCATCGCGGAGCATTACAAACTGGATCTGACGCTGGTGAACGATGAAGTCGATCAGACTTTCCGTTTCATGCATCTCGACCACGACGGCGTGATCCGTATGGACTGCTCGTCCGAATCCGCAATGGCGGGTCTGCTGGCGCTGCGTGATAAATTCGATCTGGCCTTTGCTAATGATCCTGACTATGACCGTCACGGTATCGTGACGCCTGCGGGTCTGATGAACCCGAACCATTATCTGGCGGTGGCGATTCAGTATCTGTTCCAGCACCGTCCGCAGTGGGGCAAAGACGTTGCCGTCGGTAAAACGCTGGTCTCAAGTGCGATGATCGACCGCGTGGTGGAAGATTTGGGCCGTAAACTGGTGGAAGTGCCGGTTGGTTTCAAATGGTTCGTTGATGGTTTGTTTGACGGCAGCTTCGGTTTTGGTGGCGAAGAAAGTGCAGGGGCTTCTTTCCTGCGTTTCGACGGCACGCCGTGGTCTACCGACAAAGACGGCATCATCATGTGCCTGCTGGCGGCGGAAATTACTGCCGTTACCGGTAAGAACCCGCAGGAACATTACAATGAGCTGGCTGCCCGCTTTGGCGCACCAAGCTACAACCGTATTCAGGCACCTGCGACTCATGCGCAGAAAGCCGCGTTGTCTAAACTTTCTCCTGAACAGGTGAAAGCCGACACGCTGGCCGGTGACCCGATCACCGCCCGTCTGACCAACGCACCGGGCAACGGCGCGTCCATCGGCGGCCTGAAAGTGATGACCAAAAACGGCTGGTTCGCGGCCCGTCCGTCCGGTACAGAAGAAGCTTACAAGATTTATTGTGAAAGCTTCCTCGGTGCTGAACACCGTGAGCAAATCGAGAAAGAAGCGGTAGAAATCGTCAGCAAAGTGCTTGCCGACGCTAAATAAGCCGTTCTCTGCTTCTCATCAAAGGCGCTGATTATTCAGCGCTTTTTTTTTGTCCATTTTTTGCCGGAAGTTCAGACATCAAAAAGAGTTATCTAAATGCGTTTTTCGGCTTGCCAGTTTCTGAAAACCGATCTAGTTTAGATATATCGAAATAATTCGATATATCTAAATGGGACATAAATTATGTTTAGCAAAATGTTTGAAGGCCGCCATCGCGGTCACGGTAGCCGGGAAGAAGGGCATCGCGGCCATTGCCGTCATGAATCAGAACGCAGTGATCACAGCGAGCGTCACATGTTACGCCGTGATGGCCGTCATCGTGGAGAAGACCGGGGTGAGGAAGGGCGTGAACATCGCGGGCGTGGCGATGGTCGTCGGGGTGGTCGTGGCGAGCGCGGTGTACATCGTCTGTTCGAACACGGTGATTTACGCCGCGTCCTGCTGGCGCTGGTGGCGAAAAAACCGAGCCATGGTTATGAGTTGATCAAAGCGATTGAAGAGGCATCGTCAGGTCTTTACGTACCAAGCCCTGGCGTGATTTATCCGACGCTGACGCTGCTGGAAGAGCAGGATTTCCTCGAGCCTGTCGCCACCGGTAATGGCCGGAAAAGTTATCAGATCACCGAAGCCGGTAAAGTGGAACTGGCGCAACATCAGGCGGTGGTTGATGTGATTTTTGCCCGTCTGGCTGGCGCGCAGCGTCCGCGTGAAAACAACCTGGCAGAGGGCATTCATGAGTCGATGCACCGCCTGAGGCATGCACTGCGCGGTAACATGATGCGTGCGGATTTAACGCCGGAACAGGTGGTGCGGGTGAGTGCGATTTTGCAGCAGGCTGCAGAAAGTCTGGAAGCCGAATTTGCCGAAACCAAACCGCAGACTGACGAACCTAAGGCATAAAGCGATAGCCCACGCCGGTTTCGGTCAGTAAATGACGTGGCCGGGTGGCGTCGGCTTCCAGTTTCTGGCGCAAATGCCCCATGTAGATGCGCAGATAATGGCTGTGTTCGACGTAATTCGGGCCCCATACGTGGCTCAGTAACTGACGCTGAGTAATGACTTTGCCGCTGTTCGCCAGCAGTTCGGCCAGCAGACGAAACTCAATCGGCGTCAGATGACAGTCATCACCGTTACGCTGTACGCGCCGGTTGATCAAATCTACCGTCACATCAGAAAACGTCACCAGCGGGCTTTCCTGCGCGCTGCCCGTATGGCGGCGCAGGGCCACACGAACCCGCGCCAGCAGTTCACCGACGCCAAACGGCTTGGTGAGAAAATCATCGGCACCGGCATCCAGCGCGGCAATTTTGTCTTCCTCACGGGTGCGTGCCGACAGCACAATAATCGGGATGGCGCTCCAGTGGCGCAAATCACGAATATAGGTCAGGCCGTCACCGTCTGGTAAACCGAGGTCGAGAATAACCAGATCCGGTTTACGTGTGCCGGCCTCAATCAGCCCGCGTTGCAGTGTTTCACTTTCAAACACCCGCAGGCCTTCCGCCTCCAGTGCCGTACGCACAAAGCGGCGGATCTCTTTTTCGTCTTCAACAATTAAAATATTTATCGGGGATGCGCTCACGATACCTCGTCGATGTCTGATTCCATGTCACTTTCCATCTCCGGCGATGCCTCGAGCGGCAGCCTGAAACGAAAACGCGCACCGCCGTTCGGGCCATTTTCCGCCCAGATCCGTCCGTCGTGCACCTCAATAATGGCACGACAAATCGCTAATCCCAACCCCACACCCGGAATGGCGGATTCTTTATTACCGCGGGCGAATTTTTCGAAAATGGTGTGCTCGGCGCCAGCCGGAATACCAGGGCCGTTATCCCAGACTTCCATCTCCAGCCATTCATCCAGCGGCGTGGCTTTAATGCCAATTGTCGCACCGGTTCCGGCATATTTATGGGCATTTTCCAGCAAATTGATCAGCACCCGTTCAATCAGGCTGGCATCGCAGTTAACCAACACCATTTCCTTCGGCAAATCAATTTCGATGTTGTCGTGCGCCAGTACGGGTTCGAGCATCCGCAATGCGCTGCCGGTGATTTCTTCCACTGACTGCCACTCTTTGCGCAAATTAAATCCGCCGGACTGAATGCGCGCCATATCCAGCAGATTATTCACCAGCCGCGTGGTGCTCAGCACCTGCTGGCGGATCTGGCTGGCCTGCGGTGCGTGTTTCGAGCCTTCTGATGCCAGATCCAGCGTGAGGATTTCCGCCTGCCCGAAAAGCACCGTCAGTGGGGTACGTAAATCGTGGGAAAGCGCTGAAAGCAGCGAGTTGCGCAGTTGTTCGCGTTCGGTTTCCAGCCGTGCCGTTTCCGCGCGGGCAGCCAGATGCAGACGTTCGAGCGCATTGGCAATCAGCACGGTAAAGGTCTGCAACAGACGCTGCTGTTCAGGCACTAACAGCTGACGGATATTCGGCGGTTCGACCGCCAGCAGGCCGCGTGATTCGCCGGATGCAATCAGCGGCAGAAGCTGGTACGGCACGCCAGGCAGGGTATCCGTGCCCGCACCGGCTGGCAATTTTTTGTCGAAACTCCAGCGGGCGATAGCGTCATCCACCACAATCGAGGTGATTTCACCCGCAGGCTGCGCCAGTTCACCGTTCTCCTGCGGCAGCAAAATGGCCGTTTTGGCATTCAGACTGGAAGAAATAAAGTGGCGGCTGGTCTGTGCGATGGCTTCCGGCGTCAGCGACTGACTCAGCCCTTTGGACATTTCATACAGATGCTGCGCACGCTTTTCACGGTGACGGGCGATACGCGCCTGATAACGCACCCCTGCTGTCAGGTTCCCGATCAGTATGCCGACAGTCAGCATCACGCCGAAAGTCACCAGATATTGCGCGTCAGTCACCGCCAGCGAGCCACGGGGTTGCACGAAAAACAGATCAAAGCTGATGACGTTAATCACCGCCGCCAGCACCGACGGCCAGCGGCCATAAAACAGCGCGACAATCACCACGCCGAGCAGATACACCATGACCAGATTGGCCTGATCGAACGTCGGCACCAGCCATTGCGACATCACGGTGATCACCGCGCACAGCGCCACGGCCAGCGCACAGCCCCACAACTGGCGACTGAAGCGATCAGCAAACGTGCGCGAGTCCTGCTCTTTGCGCAGGGGCGTGACCGGTGCATCTTCCAGCCCGACGACGATTAAATCGAGATCGGGCGCGATTTCCGCCAGCTTATCAGCAAAACTGGCGCTGAATTTCCAGCGCTTTTCACGGCGTCTGCCGGTCATGATTTTGCCCAAACGATGTTCGCGGGCGTAACGCAAAATCGCCTGTTCCTCCTGCGGATCGGAGAGCGTGGCAGTTTCTGCCCCCAGTTCCTGCGCCAGTTTCAGGGAACGCAAAATGGCGCGACGCTGACCTTCAGGCAAACGGTGCAGACGCGGGGTTTCGACATACACCGCGTGCCAGACGCAACCGAGGCGCGCTGCCAGGCGGGAGGCGACGCGGACTAATTTCTCATTGCCGCCACCGTGACCGATACACAGCAACAGCGCATCGCGGGTATGCCAGACACGGCTGATGCCCTGATCATCGCGATATTCGCGCATCTGATCGTCCACCCGGTCGGCGGTACGACGCAGGGACAGCTCGCGCAGGGCAATCAGATTGCCTTTGCGGAAGAAGTGTTCGATGGCGCGTTCGGCCTGACCGGGAATATAAACTTTGCCTTCTTTCAGGCGCTGACGCAGGGAGTCGGGGGGTAAATCCACCAGTACGACTTCGCTGGCGCCATCAAACAGGCGGTCGGGAACCGTTTCACGAATAATGATGCCGGTGACGCCGCTGACCACATCGTTCAGGCTTTCCAGATGCTGAACGTTCACGGTGGTAAATACGTCGATACCGGCATCGAGTAACTCTTCGACATCCTGCCAGCGTTTCGGATGGCGCGAACCGGCAGCATTACTGTGCGCCAGTTCGTCCATCAGGATCAGGGCAGGGCGGCGGGCCAGCGCAGCATCGAGGTCAAACTCCTGCACCTGACGTCCGCGGTGTTGAATGCGTTTCGGCGGTAACAGAGAAAGCCCCGGCAACAGCGCCTGTGTTTCCTGCCTGCCGTGGGTTTCCACCACGCCAACCAGCACGTCGAGGCCGGTGGCGCGCAGGCGCTGCGCCTCCTGCAACATGGCAAAAGTTTTACCGACGCCCGCGCAGGCACCGAAAAAGACTTTCAGTTGCCCGCGTGGCTTCTCGTTGGCGAGCGCCAGCAGGCTGTCGGGATCGGGGCGATCTTCTGTCATATCATCCTGTGAGGTTGGTTAATGGGTTTTCAGTTCATCCAGCGCCTGATTCAGGCCGAGCACATTAACGACGTCGGGGCCAAGGTAACCAATCAGCGGTGATGATGTATTATCATCAATCAATTTATTCACTTGCGCCAGTGGCAGCCCGCGTGCGGCAGCAATGCGCGGAGCCTGCCATTGTGCCGCTTCCACTGAAATCTGCGGATCCAGTCCGCTGCCGCTGCTGGTCACCAGATCCACCGGCACCGTTGCCGGGCTTTGCGGATTGGCTTTGCGCAGCGCTGCCACGCGGTCTTTCACTGCCTGATCCAGCGCCGGGTTACTGGCCGCCAGATTACTCCCTGCCGACGCCATCGGGTTATACGGCGAATCGGAGGTGACGGACGGACGGCCCCAGAAGTAATCATTACGGGTAAAATTCTGCCCGATCAGTTCTGAGCCAATCACTTTATTGCCGCTGTCTTTAATCAGCGAACCCATCGCCTGCGGGCGAAATACCAGCTCTGAAACGCCGGTGGTCAGCAGTGGATAAACGACGCCGGTTGCCAGCGTCAGCAGAACTGTCATCACCAGAGCCGGACGCACATAGGACATTCTTGTAACGGACATAATGGTCTTCCTTAAAAATCAGCTCAGATGTAAAACGGTCAGGATCACGTCTATCAGCTTGATACCCACAAACGGCACCAGCAGCCCGCCCGCACCATAAATCCACAGGTTACGGCGCAACAGGGCGGCGGCACTCATGGCTTTATAGCTCACCCCTTTCAGCGCCAGCGGGATCAGGAACACAATCACCAGGGCGTTGAAAATGACCGCCGACATAATGGCCGAAGACGGCGACGTCAGGTGCATGACGTTCAGCGCATTGAGTTGCGGATAGGTTGCCGCGAACGCCGCCGGGATAATGGCGAAATACTTCGCCACGTCGTTGGCAATACTGAAGGTGGTCAGCGAGCCGCGTGTCATCAGCATTTGTTTACCGATATGCACCACTTCAATCAGCTTGGTCGGGTTGGAGTCGAGATCGACCATGTTCCCGGCTTCCTTCGCTGCCTGCGTCCCGGAGTTCATCGCCACCGCGACATCGGCCTGTGCCAGCGCCGGCGCATCGTTGGTACCGTCGCCGGTCATCGCCACCAGACGACCTTCTGACTGATACTGACGAATCAATGCCAGTTTGGCTTCCGGTGTGGCTTCCGCCAGAAAATCATCCACGCCCGCTTCGGCGGCAATCGCGGCGGCGGTCAGGCGGTTATCCCCGGTGATCATCACCGTTTTAATGCCCATTTTGCGCAGCTCGGCAAAGCGTTCCTTGATACCGCCTTTGACAATATCTTTCAGCTCAACCACGCCCAGTACTTTAGCGCCTTCTGCTACCACCAGCGGCGTGCCGCCTTTACGCGCCACGGTTTCCACCAGCCCCTCGACGGCTTTCGGGAAGGTACCGCCGTTGGATTCCACATGGCGACGGATAGCGTCAACCGCCCCTTTACGGATGCTGCGGTCACCGACGTTGACGCCGCTCATGCGGGTTTGCGCGGAGAAGGGCACGAAGGTTGCATTCAGCGAATGAATATCGCGTTCACGCAGGTTAAAGCGCTGCTTCGCCAGCACCACAATACTGCGGCCTTCCGGCGTTTCATCAGCCAGAGAGGATAACTGCGCGGCATCGGCCAGTTCCTGTTCCGTCACCTGCGGCGCGGGCAGGAACTGCGATGCCTGGCGGTTACCGAGCGTGATGGTGCCGGTTTTATCCAGCAGCAGCACATCCACGTCACCGGCGGCTTCCACCGCACGGCCGCTGGTGGCGATGACGTTCGCTTCCAGCATGCGGCTCATACCCGCCACGCCAATCGCCGACAGCAAACCGCCGATGGTGGTCGGGATCAGACACACCAGCAGGGCGACCAGCACGGTGACAGTCACCGGAATACCAGCGTGACTGGCGTCAACACTGAACAGCGAGAACGGATACAGCGTGGCGGTAGCCAGCACGAACACCAGCGTCAGCGCCACCAGCAAAATCGTCAGCGCCACTTCGTTTGGCGTTTTGCGGCGTTTCGCACCTTCGACCATCGCAATCATACGGTCGAGGAAGGTATCGCCTGGGTTCGCCGAACATTCGACCACCAGCCAGTCTGACAAGACGCGCGTCCCGCCGGTGACCGAGGAGAAGTCGCCGCCGGATTCGCGGATCACCGGCGCAGATTCACCGGTAATGGCGCTTTCATCCACCGACGCACCGCCGATCAGCACTTCACCGTCGCATGGCACGGTATCGCCTGCTTCGATCAGCACGTAATCGCCTTTGCGCAGGGTATCGGCGGCGACTTTAATCACCGGCGATTCAGGGCGTGGTTCGTAGATTTTTTTCGCCCAACTGGTTTTCTGCACGCCTTTCAGGCTCTGCGCCTGCGCCTTGCTGCGGCCTTCCGCCAGTGCTTCGGCGAAGTTGGCGAACAGCACGGTAAACCACAGCCACAGCGACACGCTGCCGGTAAAAGCCGCGCTGCCGTCGGTCCGGTGCAGCAGAATTGCCAGCCAGATCAGTGTGGTCAGAATGCTGCCCAGATACACCACGAACATCACCGGATTGCGCCACTGAACACGGGGATCCAGTTTTTTCACCGAATCCAGCAGGGCAGTGCGGATCAGACGGGGTTCAAATAACGCACGTTGTTTACGACTCATCTTTTTAGTCTCTATATTCATCAGTTCAACGAGTTACGCAGCATTACTGTGCTGACCAGACCTGCAAATGTTCTGCCACCGGTCCCAGCGCCAGCGCCGGAATAAAGGTCAGTGCACCGACTAACAACACGGTACCGACCAGCAGACCGATGAACAGCGGGCCGGATGTCGGCAACGTGCCGTTGCCTGCCTGCTGGCGTTTTTTCATCACCAGAGAACCGGCAATCGCCAGCACCGGAATGATGACGCCGAAGCGGCCGAAGAACATACAGGCTGCCAGCAACAGGTTGTAGAACGGTGTATTGACGCTCAGCCCGGCAAACGCACTGCCGTTGTTATTGGCGGCGGAAGACACCGCATACAGCACTTCACTGAATCCGTGCGCGCCGGGGTTTAAAATGCCTGCGCGACCGGCGTCGGTGACCAGCGCCAGTGCCGTGCCGAGCAGCACCAGCGTCGGTGTCACCAGGATTGCCAGCGCGGTCATCTTCATATCGTAAACGTCGATTTTCTTACCGAGATATTCCGGTGTACGGCCAATCATCAGCCCGGCGATAAACACCGTCAGCAGTACAAACAGCAGCATGCCGTACAGACCGGAACCCACGCCGCCGAACACCACTTCGCCAATCTGCATCAGCCACATCGGCACCATACCGCCGAGTGCCGTAAAGGAATCGTGCATGGCGTTGACCGCACCGCACGAGGCCGCCGTAGTGACGACGGCGTACAGGCTGGAGGCCAGAATGCCGAAGCGGCTTTCCTTACCTTCCATATTAAAATTGCTGCTGGCACCAAGTGCTATGAAGTGCGGATTGCCTTTAAGCTCGGCGTACATCACTACCACGACCGACACCACGAAAATCACCGACATCGCCCAGACCAGCGCGTGCCCCTGACGGTTATCGCCGACCACGCGGCCAAAAGCGAAGCACAAGGCACAAGGGATAATGAAGATCGCCAGCATCTGCACCATGTTGGTCAGTGCGGTCGGGTTCTCAAACGGATGGGCAGAGTTAGCACCAAAGAAGCCACCGCCGTTGGTGCCGAGCATTTTGATCGCTTCCTGCGAAGCCACCGGCCCCATAGGTAAGGTCTGTTGCAGGCCTTCCAGTGTGGTGATGTGCTGGTACGCTTCGAAGTTTTGCAGTACACCCTGACTGACGAAAAACAGTGCCAGCAGGAAAGCCACCGGCAGCAGCAGATACAGTGTGATGCGCCATAAATCCGTCCAGGCATTGCCGATGGTGTGTGCTGAAGGGCGTGCAAAGGCGCGGATCAGGGCAAACGCCACGGCGATACCGGTCGCTGCGGAGAGGAAGTTTTGCACAGTCAGCCCGACCATCTGGCTGAGATAGCTCAACGTGCTTTCGCCGCTGTAAGCCTGCCAGTTGGTGTTGGTCACGAAACTCACTGCGGTATTAAAGGCCAGATCCCATGACAATCCGCCGAAATGCTGCGGGTTCATCGGCAATACGCCTTGCGCCATCAGCAGCGCCATCAGCACGATAATGCCCAGAATGTTAAATACCATGATCGCCAGTGCATACTGCCACCAGTTCATTTCAGCATTGCTGCTGCCAGACGTGCGTAAAACACCGTTTTCTATGCGCTGAATAAATGCGCCGGGCTGTCCTTCAATCAGTTGAGCAATAAAGTTACCCAGTGGTTTTGCCAGCAGCAAAAGCACCAGCATAAAACTGGCAATCAGTAAGAATCCGGTTGCAGCCATTTAAAAATCCTCCGCATTCAGCAGGGCATAAACCAGATAGCCGAGCAGCAGAAGAACCAGTAATGCGCCGCAGATTACGCCAACACTCACAATCCACCTCCACAGGTGTGTTTTTATGTTGTGGCGAGAATAAGGAAAGGCGGGAAAAGATCCTGAAAAGAAAGCGTTCCTGCGTGTAAAAAAAGTATAAAAATTCCTTCGTCCTTAAAGCCACAGCGGCGTTACCTGCGCTCACTAACCCGAATCACTGACCTGAGTCCGCTCATCGGGATGCTTTCGCCTGCTGCCTTGCTGTTACTCCAATGACTTAGGAATTGGTGGTTAACCTGGGTTACGTATTTATTTAACCATTTTGTAACTCAATTACAGCAACAGGCCAAAATTGGCGAAAATTTACACTTTAAAGTGGTCAGATGAGTAGTAAAATTTCATCAATTGCAGTATATTTTTCACAACTTACAGTTTCCGAAAACTTTGCAAATTGCACAGGAGCAACGCGATGAATGATTACACGCCATACACAATGACCCGCATACTGGCCCGCCGCGCTTTTGTTATCGCTGCCGGTGTTCTGGCCCTGCCGGTTATGCTGTTCCGCGCTGACCGCGCCCGTTTTTACAGCTATTTACACCGCGTCTGGATGAAAACCAGCGATAAGCCGGTATGGCTGAGTCATGCCGAGATGGCGACCCAAGACTTTTACTGATTTAGCTCTCTCCCCTGCGAAGGGGAGGCGCCAGAAACCCCGTTCCCCGCGGGGTTTTTTATTGCCTGTCGATAAACCTGTACAATATTATTTTTATGTATAACTTGTGCTAAAGTTATACATAAGGGTGATGAATCAATGCCACCTCTTACTTTCCTTTCTGGGACACAAGGCGCCGACAATGACGAAAACAATTCCGATTGGTATCAGTGCATGCCTGCTGGGTGAAAATGTCCGCTTTGATGGCGGGCATAAACGTCTGGCGTTTGCCGTAGAGCAACTGGCGCCTTATGTGCGGTTCGAGCCGATCTGCCCGGAAATGGCGATAGGCTTACCGACGCCGCGTCCTGCACTGCGTCTGGTGAAAATGGATGACAGTATCGTGATGCGTTTCAGCAATGACGAGAGCATCGACGTCACCGAAAAGATGCAGAGTTACGCCGAAAAACGCGTGGCGCCGCTGACCGGCCTTTGCGGTTATATCGTCTGTGCAAAATCCCCGAGCTGCGGGATGGAGCGGGTGCGGGTGTACAGCGCTAACGGTAAAGATGCCAAAAAAGCCGGTATCGGGATGTATACCGCCGAGCTGATGAAACAGCATCCGTGGTTGCCGGTGGAAGAAGATGGCCGGTTAAACGATCCGGTGCTGCGGGAGAATTTTGTTGAGCGCGTTTTTGCGCTGTTTGAACTGAACCAGCTTCGCGAAAGTGGCCTGACGCGCGGCAAACTGATGGCATTTCACAGCCGTTATAAACTCATTTTGCTGGCCCATTCTCAGCCGGAATATCGTGAGCTGGGGCGCTTTGTGGCTGCGATGGCAGAGTGGGATTCCCTTGAGGACTACTTCACTGAATACCGGTTACGGCTGATGAACCTGTTGCTCCACAAAGCCACGCGCCGCAATCACACCAACGTGCTGATGCATGTGCAGGGGTATTTCCGCAAACAGCTGAGTTCGCCGCAGCGTCAGGAACTTGCGGGCCTGATCGACCGCTATCGCCAGGGCATGCAGCCGTTGCTGGCGCCGATCACCTTGCTCAAACATTACATGTCGGAATACCCGGATGCCTATCTGGCTGACCAGCGTTATTTCGAGCCTTATCCGGAAGCTTTAAAACTTCGATACGGACATTAATACGGATATAAAAGGGAAAATATGACCACGCATTTAGTCTGGTTCCGTAATGACCTGCGGATAACCGACAATCGCGCGTTGCATGCCGCCTGTGAAGACCCGCAGGCGCGTGTTATTGCCGTATTTGTTGCCACGCCTGAACAGTGGAAACGACATGAAATGGCACCGCGGCAGGCGATGTTTATTTATCAACATCTTCAGGCGTTACAGCATGCGCTGGCTGAGCGTGGCATCGGTCTGCATTACCACCAGTGTGATGATTTTGCCGACAGCGTGACGTGGCTGAAAGATTTCTGCAAAACCGAAAAAGTGGATGCGCTGTTTTATAACAAACAGTATGAGTTCAACGAGCGTCAGCGTGATGCGGCGCTGGAGAACGCGGTCAGTGAATCGGTCATCTGCCACGCTTTTGACGACAGTCTGCTGCTGCCGCCGGGGTCGGTAATGACCGGCAATAATGAAATGTACAAGGTTTATACGCCTTTTCGCCGCGCGTTTTTATCCCGCCTGACCGAATCTGACAGCCGCTCGCTGCCTGCGCCACAGGCGCGAGAAAATGCTGAAAAAGTGGTGACACACCGGCTGATGCCGTTCGATTATCCGCTTGCGGATATCGGCGATCATTTTGCGATTGGCGAGGAAGCCGCGCGTAACCAGCTGCGCAGTTTTTGTCGTGAACAGGTGCAGGATTACCTCGAACAACGTGATTTACCGGCGGTCGACGGCACCAGTTCGCTTTCGCCGTATCTGGCCATTGGCGTGCTTTCGCCGCGCCAGTGTCTGAACCGCCTGCGCGCTGAATGCCCGGACGTGCTGGAGAAAACCGACGGCGGCGCGTTCGGCTGGCTGAATGAGCTGGTGTGGCGCGAGTTTTACCGCCATCTGATCGTCGCCTGGCCGAAACTTTGCAAACATCAGCCGTTCGTTGCATGGACTGACAACGTGCGCTGGCGTCATGCGCCCGATGATTTGCAGGCGTGGAAAGACGGGAAAACCGGTTATCCGATTGTAGATGCGGCTATGCGTCAGCTGAATGCGACGGGCTGGATGCATAACCGTCTGCGTATGATTGTCGCCAGTTTTCTGGTGAAGGATTTACTGATCAACTGGCGTGAAGGCGAACGCTATTTCATGTCGCAACTTCTGGATGGTGATCTGGCCGCCAACAACGGCGGCTGGCAGTGGGGTGCTTCGACGGGTACTGACGCCGCGCCGTATTTTCGTATTTTCAATCCGACGACACAGGGCGAACGTTTTGATAAAGCCGGACGCTTTATCAAAGCCTGGGTGCCTGAACTCGCGGATGTGCCGGAAAGAGACATTCATCAACCGCATCGCTGGGCGGAAAAACATCATCGCGTGCTAGACTACCCGCTGCCGGTTATTGATCACGCGCAGGCGAGAAAAGACACGCTCGCGGCGTTTGAGGCGGCAAAAAACCGGTCAGACTGACTTTACTCTCTCACCACGACAAGGAGCGATGTGATGAAAAAATACCTGCTGGCGATGATGCTGGCATGCTGGGCGGGCCAGGCCAACGCGGGATTTGATGTTGTGGCGCTCGGCGTGAACGGCGGCGTCGAAGAAGGTAACCTCACCTCCTATCTGATCCGAAGTGACGATCAAAAACTCTATCTCGGACTGGATGCCGGTTCTGTTTTACCGGGCATCCGCAAGGCGCTGGAGAAAGGCAGTTTTCCGCAGGTCACCGCCGAAAATGCCGCACCGCTGACCCCGCAGGGCGCGGTTTTCCGTAACCTGATTGGCGGATACTTTATCAGTCACGGTCATCTCGACCATCTTGCAGGGTTGATTATCAGCTCGCCGGAAGACAGCAAAAAACCGATTTACGGCATGGCCGATACCATTGGCACGCTGCGGCAGCATTATTTCAATGGTCGCGTCTGGCCGAACTTTACCGACTCCGGCAGTGGTTTACGTATCGGCACCTATCGCCTCAACCAGCAGCGTCCGGCACAGAGATTTTCTCTCGGGCTGACCGGTCTGGACGGCATTATTTATCCTCTGAGTCACGGCGGTACGCCATCCAGCATGATCCTGGTCAGCCGCAATAATCAGTCTTTTGCCTTCTTCGGCGACACCGGTCCGGATGAAGTCGAGAAATCAAAAAATCTCGATACCGTGTGGCGCGTGCTGGGCGATGAAGTGAAAGCACAACGGCTGAAAGGGCTGATTATCGAAACGTCGTATCCCGATGGCGTACCCGACAGCAAACTGTTTGGGCATCTGACGCCGGACTGGCTGCTGAAAGAGCTGGGAACGCTGCAACAATACGCCGGTGGCGAAGGTTCGCTGAAAGGCCTGACGGTGATTATCAGCCACGTTAAGCCCAGCCTGAAAGCCGGGGCAGATCCTGAACAGGCGATCATGGCGCAGCTGGAAAAAGGGAATAATCTGGGCGTGAATTTTGTCAGGATGGCGCAGGGTGATAAATTAGAGATCAAGTAGACCATCCATTAATAACGAGAAACGCCATGAATAATCTCCAGCTTGAAAAGCTGATTAATCAGAAACTGGATATCAGCAATTACAAAGATTACGCACCGAACGGATTGCAGGTTGAAGGGCGTCGTGAAGTGCAGCGCGTGGTGACCGGCGTGACGGCGTCGCAGGATCTGCTGGATGCCGCGATTGCTGTCGAAGCTGATGCGGTTCTGGTGCATCACGGTTATTTCTGGAAAGACGAACCGGCTGAAATCCGCGGCATGAAGCGTAACCGTCTTAAGACGTTGCTGGCAACGGATACCAATATGTACGCCTACCATCTGCCGCTGGACGGCCATCCGGAGCTGGGGAATAACGCGCAACTGGCGAAACTGTTCGGTATCGACGTGCAGGGGGAAATTGCCCTGCTGTTGCCGTGGGGCGAGCTGGAAAAACCACTGACCGGTGAAGCATTCCGCCAGCGCATTGAAGTGACGCTGGATCGCAACGTGCTGCACAGTTCACAGAATGCACCTGCCGAAATCCGTCGCGTGGCATGGTGTTCCGGTGGCGGTCAGGGCTACATTCAGAAAGCCGCAGAATTTGGCGTCGATGCCTTTATCAGCGGCGAAGTGTCTGAACAAACCATTCATATTGCCCGTGAAATGGGCCTGCATTTCTTTGCCGCAGGCCATCACGCCACCGAACGTTATGGCGTGAAAGCGCTGGGCGAATGGCTGGCAGCGGAACACGGGTTAGACGTCATGTTCATCGACATCGACAATCCTGCCTAATTTTTCTTTTCGACCGTCTCTTCAGAAACGTTGTCTTCCAGCAGGGTGAACGCCCGCTGTAATCCGGTATCCACTTCGGGGTCTGCGCCCTGCGGTGGATACTTGCTTTCCTCTTCTTCTTCCTCTGCGGCTTCGCTTTCCTCAACCTGCGGTTCCACCACGTTTTCCGGTGCGGGCATGGTTTCCTGAATCATCTGTTCGTCAAACGCCGGGTTTAGCGCAGGCGAGAGCGGGGAACTGCTCAGGCTGTCCGGCATGGCGATGTGCGGAACCGGTGCATCGACCGCCATCTGTGTTTCTTCTTCCTTTTTCGACGTCCGGCTCAGTGCCACAATCCCGGCACCGCACAGGGCAAAAAACGCATACAGGATATTGCCACCCAGCGGTTCGATCAGCGCGCCTACCGCCAGCGGGCCGATACAGGCGCCGACGCCAAAAGCCATCAGCAGACAGGCTGAAAGCGAGACGCGACGCTCCGGTTCGATCATGTCATTGGCGAGTGCGACGATCAGCGGGTACAACGTGAACTGCATCAGGCTGACGACAAAACCAATGGCGAGCAACAGCGGGAATGAGATGTGGCTGAACAACGCCAGTGGCAGGGCAGTAACGGCCAGCAGGATGGCGTTTATGCGCATCAGCATGTTGCGGTTATAGCGGTCGGAAAGCCAGCTGAGCGGGAACTGTGCCAGCAGCCCGGCGAAAATCGCCAGCGCCATAAACAGACCGGTTTGTTGTGTGCTCAGCGATTGCTGGCTGGTGTAAATCGGCGCCAGCCCGTAGAACGAACCGACAACCATGCCAATCAGCAACGTTATAGCCAGCACTTTGGGGATAGCACCAATAAAGAATTTCAGTTCCATCGGCGCTGGCGACATATGGCCGACGTTGGTGCGTGTAGTCAGCGCAATCGGCACCAGGCACAGGGCAAAACACAAGGCAATAACGATAAGCGTACTGACGCCTAAATCGCTGTTGAGCATCAGTACGACCTGACCAAGCGCCATCCCGAGATAAGACGCCACCATATAAAAGCCGAATACCACGCCGCGCTGACTGGCTTCGGCCTGATCGTTGAGCCAGCTTTCCAGCACCATATATTGCACCATCATGCATAAGCCGATGATCAGGCGCAGCACCACCCAGACCGGGATGATGTCAGTCAGGCCATGGCCCAGCACGGCGGCGGTGATAATGCCGGAGCAGGAAACGTAGGCACGAATATGGCCGACGCGGGCGATCAGGATATGGCCGACTTTGCCGCCGATCACCAGCCCGATGTAGTTGGCTGCGATGATCGCCCCGATCATCGCGCCGCTGACATGAATCGCGGAAAGACGCAGGGAAATGTAAGTCGTCAGCAGGCCGGAACCCAGTAACATCAGTAATGTCGTGGTGTAGAGCGGAAAAAAGAGTGCTAATGGTTTTCTCACAGGCCATCCCTATTGTGTAACGAAGGCGTTATCCAAACGCTAAAAAACAGCAACGTTTCTGAGAGTAGCAGTTGCGGGCGGCGGGCGAAACCTCCGTCACCTGCGCGAAGAGGCAGATGAGTTGACATCAGCACTCTGTTTCACGCATAACTGATAACAAATCTCACGCTATTGATTCGATGAATAACCCAATGATCCACAACCCTTCTTTAAGGAGTGCCTGAGTGCAACGAGCACGATGTTACCTGCTGGGCGAACGCGCGGTAGTGCTGGAACTTGAACCCCCGGTATCACTGGTAAGCCAGCAACGGATCTGGGGGCTGACGCAACGTTTACAGGATCGCGCCGCGTATCCGGGCGTGCGTGAAGTCATTCCCGGCATGAATAATCTGACGGTATTACTCTCCGAGGCGCAAAGTTCGGCGCTGGATGCCATTGAGCGTCTGCAAAACTGGTGGGAAGAAAGCGAAGCCATTGAGCCTGAATCGCGGCTGATTGAAATTCCGGTGATTTACGGGGGTACGCAGGGACCGGATTTGGACAACGTGGCGCGTCATACCGGCATGACGCCGCGGCAGGTCGTCGAATGTCATGCAGGTGCTGATTACATCGTCTATTTTCTCGGTTTCCAGCCAGGTTTCCCTTATCTGGGCGGCATGCCTGCGACACTTGCCACGCCACGTCACGGCGAACCGCGCCTGTCAGTGCCTGCGGGTTCGGTTGGCATTGGCGGCAGTCAGACAGGTATTTATCCTCTTGAGACACCGGGGGGCTGGCAACTGATCGGCCAGTCGCTCATCGCGATGTTTGATCCGCTGCGGGAACAGCCGACATTATTGCTGCCGGGCGACAGCGTGCGTTTTGTGCCACAGAAGGAGGGCGTATGCTGAAGGTTTTACGCGCCGGGATGTTGTCCACGGTGCAGGATTTAGGCCGCAATGGTTACCGCCAGCAGGGCGTCAGTCAGTCCGGCGCGCTGGATGCCCCGGCGCTGCGGTCTGCCAATCTGCTGGTTGGCAATGACGAAAATGCGGCTGCGCTGGAAATTACCCTCGGTCAGTTCAGTGCCGGGTTTCACCGCGAAGGCTGGATCGCGCTGACCGGCGCCGGTTGTCACGCACAACTTGATGGTAAAGAGGTGTGGACCGGCTGGTGTTACGAAGTGAAACCGGGGCAGGTGCTGACTCTGAAAATGCCCACCCGCGGCATGCGCAGCTATCTGGCAGTTTCCGGCGGCATCGATGTGCCGGAAGTTATGGGATCACGCAGTACCGATCTGAAAGCCAAATTCGGCGGTTTCCACGGGCGTCCGTTGCAGGATGGCGATATGTTGCCCATCGGTGATTCGTTCCGGCAACCGCAAAAAACCGGTGGCATTAAACAACTGCTGTTTGGCAACCGCATTCGTGCATTGCCGGGGCCGGAGTATCAGGAATTCAGCGAGAAGTCGCGCGATGAATTCTGGCGCGCCGCCTGGCAGCTCAGCCCGCAAAGTAACCGTATGGGATACCGTCTGCACGGGCATACCCTGAAACGCGAAACTGACCGTGAAATGCTGTCGCACGGCTTATTGCCGGGCGTGGTGCAGGTGCCACATGGTGGCCAGCCGATTGTTCTGATGGCCGATGCTCAGACCACTGGCGGCTATCCGCGTATTGCCTGTGTTATTGAGGCGGATTTGTATAATCTGGCGCAAATCCGCCTGGGCGAACCGATTCATTTCGTCAAATGCACACCGGAAGACGCGCAGAAGGCCTTACGTGAGCAATCACTCTTTATCGAACAGATTAAACGGGGGCTGCATGGTTATTGATCTTAACGCCGATTTAGGCGAAGGCTGTGGGAATGACGAGGCGCTGTTGCAGCTCGTCAGTTCAGCCAATATCGCCTGCGGATTTCATGCCGGTGACGCGCAGACCATGCAGCAATCCGTGCGCCGGGCGCTGAAATACGGTGTGGCGATTGGCGCGCACCCGAGTTTCCCTGATCGGGAAAATTTTGGCCGCACCGCCATGCAACTCCCTGCCGAAACCGTGTATGCGCAGGTGGTGTATCAGCTGGGTGCGCTGGCTGCCATCACCCGTGCGGAAGGCGGACACATGGTGCATGTAAAGCCGCACGGCATGTTGTACAACCAGGCAGCAACCGACGCCGTGCTGGCGGATGCCATCGCCCGAGCGGTACATGCGGTGGATCCGGCATTGCGTCTGGTCGGGCTGGCGGGCAGCGAATTAATTCGTGCTGGCGAACGCCTTGGCCTGCAAACCCGTCAGGAAGTGTTCGCTGACCGGCGTTATCAGAACAACGGATCACTGGTGCCGCGCACTCAGCCGGATGCGATGATCGAAAGCGACGAACTGGCGTTGGATCAGACATTGTCGATGATACAGCAACAAAAAGTGCTCAGCCGCGAAGGTGTCTGGGTGCCCGTTAATGCGGAAACTGTCTGTCTGCATGGTGATGGTGAGCACGCGCTGACGTTTGCCCGCCGGTTGAGGCACGCGTTTGCTGAACAGGATATTCAGATCAGCGCAGGCTGATTTTTGCAGAATCTGAGGAGTACCTCTATGCGTAAAGTTTTAGTCACCGGTTTTGAGCCTTTTGGCGGCGAGCGCGTTAATCCATCATGGGAAGTAGTAAAGCAACTGGGCGACCTGGAATTGTCGGGCGCGCAGATTGTGGTTCGTCAGTTGCCGTGCGTGTTCGGCAAAGCCATTGATGCGCTGAATGCGGCGATCGATGAAGTGCTGCCGGAAATGGTGATCTGCGTCGGACAGGCCGGTGGCCGCAATGATTTCAGCATCGAACGCGTGGCGATCAACGTCGATGACGCGCGTATTGCCGATAACGACGGCAATCAGCCGGTGGATGAGGTGATTGTCAGCGACGGCCCGGCGGCGTATTTTTCTACTCTGCCGCTCAAGACAATTGTCAACGGATTACGCGAGTCGGGGATCCCTGCATCGGTGTCGCAAACCGCCGGTACCTATGTCTGTAACCACGTGATGTACGGCCTGATGCATCGTCTGGCGCAGCCTGCCTGTAAGGTGGTGAAGGGCGGTTTTATCCATATTCCTTACCTGCCTGAACAGGCCGCGCATCATCCGGGGGCGCCAAGTATGTCAGTACATACTGTTCTGAACGCCCTTGAGCTGACGATCGCCATCGCGCTGCACACGGAACAAGATTTGAAAATTGCCGGGGGTGCGACTCACTGATGCCTGAAGGTCCTGAAATTCGCCGTGCGGCCGATGTGCTGGCTACGGCGGTAGTGAATAAGCCTCTGACGGATGTCTGGTTTGCGTTTCCGGCCCTGAAACCTTATCAGTCAGCGCTGCGTGGAACCAGAATCACGTCGATTGAAACGCGGGGGAAAGCCCTGCTGACGCACTTTTCCAACGGACTGACGTTGTACAGCCACAATCAGCTTTACGGCGTCTGGCGGGTGGTCAATGCCGGTGAAGTGGAGAAAGAAACCAAACGCTCGCTGCGGGTAAAGCTGGAAACCACCGAAGCGGCGATTTTGCTCTACAGCGCGTCCGAAATCAGTATTTACGATACGGCGGAAATCGAAAAGCATCCGTTCCTGCAACGTATCGGCCCCGACGTGCTGGATGAGACGTTGACGGTCGCACAGGTACGTGAACGGTTACTTTCGCCTAAATTCTGCAACCGGCAGTTAGGCGGAATGTTGCTGGATCAGGCTTTTCTGGCCGGGTTGGGGAATTATCTGCGGGCGGAAATTCTCTGGCTGGCGAAACTGCTGCCGGATCATAAACCGAAAGAGCTGAATGACACGGAACGGGATGCGCTGGCCGATGCCTGTTTGTCTGTTGCGCGGTTGTCGTACGCCACGCGAGGTACGATGGATGAAAATGTGCATCACGGCGCGCTGTTCCGTTTTAAGGTATTTGGCCGCACAGGCCAGCCATGTGAACGTTGCGGCGATCCGATCATGAAAACCAGTGTGTCATCGCGACCATTCTTCTGGTGTCCGGTGTGTCAGGTCTGAAAGATAAAAAGAAAAGGGCACCGGAGTGCCCTTGCTCAGTGTTTTCAGAATCAGAAATTCACTTTGATACCCAGATTACCGCTGTAACCTTCCAGATCTGAATCAAATCCTTTCTGGTAGCGGACGTCTGTATAAATCGTGGTGTTTTCACTGAGTTTGCCCGCCAGCCCTGCGCCAGTCTGCCACCAGTTGTCGCTGAATTCCGCTTTAAGCCGTTGAGTCGCGAATTGTACTTCGGGTTCATCGCCAATAGTCGTGACGGCATCCAGCGTCAGATAAGGCGTCCAGGTTGGATTATCCATGAACAACCGCACACCGCCGCGTGCCTGCGCATTACTGGTTGATACGCCGGAGACATTGCTGATGCCATCGTTGAAATCTTCCAGATTCAGATACTGATAAATCACCTGCGCCTGAGGTTCAATTTTCAGATTTTCATGCAGTGTAAAGGGTTTGCCTGCTTCTACTGATAACGCAACGCCATAACCGTCCTGATCGGCATCATGCGTGCTGTCATAGCTGTTTTTATACCAGCTGCCCATACCCACCGCGTCAATGTAGCCGCCATCCTGCGCTTTTAGCGTGTAGTAACCGCCGAGGCTGTAGATGTCGCTGTCTACACTGCCAGCTTGTACGGAATATATCGGGTTATTGCTGCGAAGGCTGTCTTCCGCGTCGGTATTCTGACGTCCGAGTGTCACGAGAATACCGGCACTGCGTTCGGTGTTTTCTTCGTTTTTATCCCATATCAGATCCATACCCAACTGCGCATACCAGGTATCGGTATCATAGCTGTAACGGCCTGCGTCATTCTCGGTGTGAGTACCGACAATCCGACCCCATGCGCCGTCTTTATGCAGCACATCACCGCCGGTACGCTGGTGATAAGTGCCAATCGCATCAAAGCCATACTGCATATTCAGCGCCGGTGCCGCGATATATCCCGGCACTTCCTCACGCCACGGCTGGATGTCGTCGGATGGCGTCGGAGTTGGGTTCACATCAGGATTGGCGTCAGGCGCAGGGGCAGGGATCGGCGTTGAACAATCATAATTAGCGCAGGTGCTCAGATACCAGTTTTCACCCTCACCGGTGGTGATATCACCTTTACGCAGCCCGTAGTTGAACGCACCCGCTGAGACAGAATTCCCCAGCGTGAAGGCATTGGTTCCCTGTGTATTGGTTCCATCCACGGTAACCACTTCAATCCCGTTGCCCTGTGTATAGTTACCGTTGCCGCCTGTGCTGGTGACAAACAAGGTATTTTGACCGGTAATGTCGCCCGTTACGTGGATCTTGTCTGTCGGCGAGTTGCTGTCATCCAGATAGGTATTGATACGGTATGTGCCGTCGCCGGTCATATTGCTGTTCACGGTAAGTTCAGAGTATTCATTACCGTTATGTGTGAAGAACGTGGTGCCACCGGAGTTCATCTGCGAAATCGTGGAATCACCGGTCAGCGTCCACCGGCTGGAATCGTCGATATTAATGCTGTTGGTACTGGCGGTGATGCCTTGCCATTCAGAGCCGCTGTTAAGATAGACATCCACAACACTGCCGGTATCGGCAATGATATCGCCTTCCATATAAGAATTACTGGCAGATAAATTCACCTGACTTTGCGCGGTAACGCCCGTATCAGTATCTGTGAAACTTCCGGCTCTCAGCAGAATGCCGTTTCCGCTTTGCACGGTTGACCCGTTGTTCACGTTAATCCGGGTATTGGCACCTGCAGCCAGTATTCCCTCACTGGTGGCGCTGCTGACAAGGCTGTTATCCAGCGTCACGATAGCCTGATGATCTGCATCAAAACCCTGCGTATAGATGCCATTTGCGAATGCACCGGAGGCCGATAACTCGCTGTTGCTGATGGTCATCTGGCTGTTGGCGTAGGAACGGACAGCGGAAGCCCCTTCGCCGGTAGAAATCCCCGTAACCGCATTGGCATCAAGGGTAGAATCATTCATCGCAACCAGCAGATTACTTCCCGTACCGGTTGTGGTGATCTCAGCGGTATCAAGTGCCATAGCCCCGGAGCCTGTGGCTAAAGCAGCGGCTGAACGGGTACCTTCGGTCTTGAGCACTATATTTTTGGCCGTTAGCGTTGCGCCCTGACTGGCAAAAAAACCGATGTTATTATTGCCTGTCGTGGTGTAGGTCCCGCCTGTCAACGTCACATCGCTATAGGCGTTGCTATTCACCATGATATCGTCAGTGCCGGTCATTTCGACGTTGCCGTTTATTATGTCAACGGTAGTTCTTTTGGCATCGCTGGAACCTGACGCATAAATGACATTTTGGGAACCTGCAGAGTTTTGTTTAACCGTGAGATTTTCAATGCTCAATGAGGCGTCAGAAACGGTGAGCGCATGTTTTGCGTTAGTTAATTCTATGTTTACATTACTCAGGTTCACCGATGCACCCGACTGGATATTAATTCCCTGTGCCTGAGCGGCATCACTGGTGATACGTATATCATTACCTGTTAATGTTGAACCGACATCTGAGACATAAATAACACTGCTGTCATCTTTGCCCGTACGGATGTCGGTATTATTAATTTCGGCTGATGCGCCAGTAATAATGTTAAATGTTTTGCTGGAATCTGTTGTGCTGACATCAGCATAATTAAGGATTAACTTACCTCCGCTAATAATATTGAATGCATAAGCTTCGCTGCCGGTCGTGGAAACTACGGATTGAACGGGCACTGGCGAAGGTATTCCGGGAATAGTGATTTCACCATCAACAATAACTTCTGTACCCGCGCCGGTGATGGTGTAAGCGTGATCGCCCGCCCCCGTCGTAGCGAAACTCAAGGCATCATCAGGGGTTATGCCCGTTGAAAATGTGGTTGTTGCAAGTGCAATAGAAGACGGTAATAAAAGACTAAAGATGGCGCTAGATAATAATGTTTTTTTAAATGAACGCGGGTGTTCCCGATATTCTTCCATGTCAAAATGTCCTTTGTTTTAATAATGGCGTGTTTATCTTACATGTTTCATTAATACGCTTTTTTAATTGGCGGATTGCAATGAATCATATTGTTGATGACTATGAGTTTATTGTCAGATGAATTTCGGGGGATGGTATATCACGGAAGGATAAGCGTCAAATATTGGTACTGATATATTGAATGGTTAATTTATGCTTAATATATAATTAAGGTCTCTTTGGGTTGAATAAATAAAAAGGCCAATGAATTATTCATCGGCCTTGTATATTAGGACAGGAGGGAATTATTTTTTCAGCTGAGAATGGAAATCGCGTTTGTCATAGCCGGTATAAAGCTGGCGAGGACGGGCAATTTTGATACCTTCCTGATGCATTTCGCTCCAGTGAGCAATCCAGCCAACAGTACGCGCCATCGCGAAGATCACGGTGAACATGGAAGAGGGAATACCCATGGCTTTCAGGATGATGCCGGAGTAGAAATCGACGTTCGGGTACAGTTTCTTCTCGATGAAGTACGGGTCGTTCAGCGCGATATGTTCAAGCTCCATCGCTACTTCCAGCAGGTTGTCTTTCAGATCCAACTCTTTCAGCACTTCATGACAGGTTTCACGCATCACGGTTGCGCGCGGGTCGTAGTTTTTGTAAACACGGTGACCAAAGCCCATCAGGCGGAAAGAATCATTCTTGTCTTTTGCACGTTTCACAAATTCAGGGATGTGATCAACGCTGCTGATTTCTTCCAGCATTTTCAGTGCAGCTTCGTTCGCGCCGCCGTGAGCCGGTCCCCACAAGGACGCGATACCTGCAGCAATACAGGCGAACGGGTTAGCGCCAGAAGAACCGGCGGTACGCACGGTGGACGTGGAGGCGTTTTGCTCATGGTCAGCGTGCAGGATCAGAATACGATCCATCGCGCGTTCCAGAATCGGATTCACTTTGTATTCTTCACATGGGGTGGCGAACATCATGTGCAGGAAGTTACCGGCATAAGACAGGTCGTTGCGCGGATATACAAACGGCTGGCCGATAGAATATTTGTAACACATGGCAGCGACGGTCGGCATTTTAGACAGCAGACGGTAAGCCGCGATTTCACGGTGACGTTCGTTTTCTACGTCGATGGAGTCGTGATAAAACGCGGCCAGCGCGCCGGTGACGCCACACAGGACCGCCATCGGGTGAGAGTCGCGACGGAAGCCGTGGAACAGACGGGTGATTTGCTCATGCACCATGGTGTGACGGGTGACATTGGTTTTGAATTCATCGTACTGTTTCTGAGTCGGCACTTCGCCGTTCAGCAGCAGATAGCTCACTTCAAGGAAAGTGGACTCCTGTGCCAGCTGGTCAATCGGGAAACCACGGTGCAGCAGAACGCCTTCGTCACCGTCGATATAGGTGATTTTGGACTCGCAGGATGCAGTAGAGGTGAAACCGGGGTCATAAGTGAAAAGACCTTTAGAACCGAGGGTGCGGATATCCACTTCATCCTGGCCCAGTGTGCCGGACAGCACGTTTAGTTCAATCGGGTCGTGACCTTGTAGGGTAAGTGTCGCTTTCTTATCAGCCATTTACAGTCTCCTTAGCGCCTTATTTTTAAAAATCAGTAACAACAGAAATGCCTGGAAGCGACGCCTTGTAAGGTCATTATTATTGTCAGCCTTAGCTCTGCGATCGAATGGGAAGGGAACGTAGAGCTGAGTCGAAGTGCAGTCTCAGACTGCTCTGTGACAAACAAGCGGCGTTTCATCGTTGTTAACGATTCGGTAAATCATTACTGTTCTGTCGCTCAGTACCTGTGAAGAGTATGAGGATTTACACAATCACCACTTTTGCATAACTTGAGCCGTCAGGGAAGACCCTGCATTGCGATTGTGTGATCCACTGATTCTTCAGAAACTTTCACCATTTTGGTGCGTGAAGGCGAAGCCGGTATGTGCGCAGAATCACAGTCCTATAGGGATAGTTCATTTGTAATGGAAATGTTGATCAAATGTCAAACTGGATAATTTATTTCGTGTCTTTTGTGAAAAATGGGAGCTAACTCACTGTTTCGGAGAAATGTGAATAAAGCATTTGTAGGGCAATTGTAATAGGAATGTGATCAACCTATACTCCTACAAGGTCTCCGGGCAATCCGAAGTAGGAGCACCCAGCACTCTCTTTTTTGTCTCAGATTTTATGAAAATGGACTTAAAGGAAAACACATTTCTGCGCCGTTTAAGCACATCGGATGTCGTTGTTTGAGCGCGTGAAATGTTGGGCTTTTAGCTCAGCTTTCCAACGTTATTGGTTCTGTGGGGAGGCGGTAAGTCAACGCATCCACAACGACAAGAACGAAGGAAAGGGTGCTGTCTGACATACTGCTCCGGACCGGAGGAAAAATAATAAGAGCTGTGTGGGCAAAACCGTGAAAAAACAAAGACCTGTCAATCTGGATCTGCAAACGATCCGGTTTCCTGTTACTGCGATAGCGTCCATCTTACACCGAGTCTCTGGCGTAATTACCTTCGTCGCCGTCGGTATCCTCCTCTGGCTGTTAGGCCTGTCTCTCTCTTCTCCTGAAGGGTTTGCGCATGCTGCCGCCATCATGAATAGCTTCTTCGTCAAATTCATCTTTTGGGGAATACTCACTGCGCTGGCCTATCACGTTTGCGGTGGCGTACGCCATTTGCTGATGGATTTTGGCTATATCGAAGAGAGTTTGGCTGCCGGTACCCGTTCTGCCCAGGTGGCAATCGGGCTGACCGTCGTGCTGTCAATTCTGGCTGGAGTTCTCGTATGGTAAGCAACGTTTCTGCGTTAGGGCGTAATGGTGTGCACGACTGGCTGTTACTGCGTGCTTCCGCAATTATCCTCACCCTGTATATCCTCTATATTCTGGGCTTCGTGGTTCTGGCTCAGGAACTGACATTTGATGTCTGGCATGGCTTCTTCTCTTCCTCCATCACCAAAGTATTCACACTGCTGGCGCTGCTCTCAATTCTGATACACGCGTGGATCGGCATGTGGCAGGTGTTAACGGACTATGTGAAACCGCTGGCTGTCCGGCTGATGCTGCAACTGGCTATCGTCGTGGTGTTAGTGGTTTACCTACTTTACGGAACAATTGTTGTTTGGGGAGCGTAGTAAATGAATCTGCCAGTCAGAGAGTTTGATGCTGTCGTCATCGGTGCAGGTGGCGCCGGTATGCGTGCCGCGTTACAGATTTCACAAATGGGGCTGTCTTGCGCCCTGATTTCAAAAGTCTTCCCGACCCGCTCCCATACGGTGTCCGCGCAGGGCGGTATCACCGTCGCGCTGGGTAACACCCATGAGGATGACTGGGAATGGCACATGTACGACACCGTAAAAGGTTCCGACTATATCGGTGACCAGGACGCCATTGAATATATGTGTAAAACCGGGCCGGAAGCGATTCTGGAACTCGAACACATGGGGCTGCCTTTCTCCCGTCTTGAAGATGGCCGCATTTATCAGCGTCCGTTTGGCGGCCAGTCGAAAAACTTCGGTGGCGAGCAGGCGGCACGTACTGCGGCCGCCGCTGACCGTACCGGTCACGCCTTGCTGCACACGCTGTATCAGCAAAACCTGAAAAAAGGCACCACGATTTTCTCTGAATGGTATTCACTGGATTTAGTGAAAAACCAGGACGGCGCGATCGTCGGCTGTACCGCAATCTGTATTGAAACCGGCGAAGTGGTGTATTTCAAAGCCAAAGCCACCGTACTGGCGACCGGCGGCGCAGGCCGTATTTACCAGTCCACCACCAACGCCCACATTAATACTGGCGACGGTGTTGGCATGGCGTTACGTGCAGGTGTTCCGGTGCAGGACATGGAAATGTGGCAGTTCCACCCGACCGGTATCGCCGGCGCAGGCGTTCTGGTGACAGAAGGCTGCCGTGGTGAAGGCGGTTATCTGCTCAATAAAGACGGCGAACGTTTCATGGAACGTTATGCGCCGAATGCCAAAGACCTGGCGGGTCGTGACGTGGTGGCGCGTTCCATCATGATCGAAATCCGTGAAGGCCGTGGCTGCGAAGGTCCGTGGGGCCCGCACGCTAAACTGAAACTCGATCATCTGGGTAAAGACGTTCTGGAATCCCGCCTGCCGGGCATCCTTGAACTGTCGCGTACCTTCGCACACGTCGATCCGGTGAAAGAACCGATCCCTGTTATCCCAACCTGCCACTACATGATGGGCGGTATTCCGACCAAAGTGACCGGTCAGGCGCTGCGTGTGAACGCGCAGGGTCAGGATGAAGTGATCCCTGGGCTGTTCGCGGTCGGCGAAATCGCCTGCGTATCGGTTCACGGCGCTAACCGCCTTGGTGGTAACTCACTGCTGGATCTGGTGGTGTTTGGTCGTGCAGCGGGTATGCATCTGCAGGAATCTATCACTGAGCAGGGCGAAAGCCGTGATGCTTCTCAGGACGACATTGATGTATCTCTGGAGCGTCTGAACCGCTGGAACAACACCCGTTCAGGTGAAGATCCGGTGGCTATCCGTAAAGACCTGCAATCGTGCATGCAGAACAACTTCTCGGTATTCCGTGAAGGTGATGCGATGGCGAAAGGTCTGGAAGAACTGAAAGTGATCCGCGAGCGTCTGAAATCTGCCCGTCTGGATGATACGTCCTCAGAGTTCAATACCCAGCGCGTTGAGTGTCTGGAACTGGATAATCTGATGGAAACTGCGTTCTCCACCGCTGTCTCTGCAAACTACCGCACTGAAAGCCGTGGTGCTCACAGCCGTTTCGACTTCCCTGAGCGTGATGATGCGAACTGGTTGTGCCACACGTTGTATCAGCCAGAAACAGAAAGCATGACCCGCCGTGAGGTGAACATGCAGCCTAAGCTTCGCGCGGCGTTCCCGCCGAAAGCGCGTACTTACTAGGGCGGAGCGGAGACAGATTATGAAAATTGAATTTTCGATTTATCGCTACAACCCGGACGTTGATGACGTGCCGTACATGAAAGATTACGTGCTGGAAGCTAAAGAAGGGCGCGATATGATGTTGCTCGACGCGCTGATTTTGCTGAAAGAACAGGATCCGACGCTGGCTTTCCGCCGCTCATGCCGTGAAGGTGTTTGCGGGTCAGATGGCGTCAACATGAACGGCAAAAACGGCCTGGCGTGTATCACACCCGTCTCGACGTTGCGTAACGGCAGCAAGAAAATTGTAATCCGTCCGTTGCCGGGGTTACCGGTTGTCCGTGACCTTGTAGTAGACATGGGACAATTCTATAAGCAGTATGAGAAGATTAAGCCTTACTTGTTGAATGATGGGAAAAATCCTCCGGCGCGTGAACATTTGCAAATGCCGGATGACCGCGAAAAGCTGGACGGATTGTACGAATGTATTCTCTGCGCCTGCTGTTCAACGTCCTGCCCGTCTTTCTGGTGGAATCCCGACAAGTTTGTCGGTCCGGCAGGCCTTCTGGCCGCTTACCGTTTCCTGATCGACAGCCGCGATACCGAGACTCAATCGCGCCTTGACGATCTGAATGATGCTTTCAGCGTATTCCGCTGCCACAGCATCATGAACTGTGTGAGTGTATGTCCAAAGGGGCTGAACCCGACCAAGGCTATCGGCCATATTAAATCGATGCTGCTACAACGCGGTGCCTGATTGATAAGCCACGCACAGCGGGAACTCAGGTTCCCGCTGTTATTTAGTTACCACCGGTTTTTCGCTTTCTTTAGTTACAAATGTGGTAACTGAGGTGGGGATAGCAAATAATTAATTTTTTAATAACAAAGTAGCAACAAGTGCAACAAAGTTGCGCCTGACTGGAGTAAGATAGCCGGGTCAAAAACCGGGAGATAAAAATCCCCCGAAAGGCAGCAGAAATAAGCAGGGTAACTTCAAAAATCAGTCACGCGCATGGCGGATTTCTGAAGGTTCCTTGAAGAGCCAACCGCTCAACCAACGAACTGTTTTAGTATGGAAAACCGTTTTACCGCGGTGTATCACGGTCATTATTATTAACCACGGCGAAAACTAAAGCTTCAAAGCTTAAGGGATCACGATGCAGAACGGCGCAATGAAGGCCTGGCTGGATTCCTCCTATCTGGCGGGTGCAAACCAGTCTTACATAGAGCAACTCTATGAAGACTACTTAACCGATCCTGGTTCCGTTGACGATAGCTGGCGTTCGATTTTTAAACAGCTACCAACAGTGGGTGTGAAACCAGAGCAACTCCATTCTCAAACTCGGGACTACTTCCGCCGCCTGGCGAAAGACGCGTCACGTTATAACTCCTCCATCAGCGATCCGGAAACGGATGCCAAGCAAGTCAAGGTGCTGCAGTTAATCAACGCCTTCCGCTTCCGTGGTCATCAGAATGCAAACCTTGATCCCCTCGGCCTGTGGAAGCTGGACGCCGTGCCTGATCTGGACCCGGCGTTCCACCATCTGACTGAAGCTGATTTCCAGGAAACCTTCAACGTCGGTTCATTTGCCATTGGCAAGGAAACCATGCAGCTCGGCGAGCTGTATAAAGCCCTGAAGCAAACCTATTGCGGTTCCATTGGTGCGGAATACATGCACATTACCAACACTGAAGAGAAACGCTGGATCCAACAGCGAATCGAATCCGTGGCAGGTCGTGCGAGTTTCACCAATGATGAGAAGAAAACGTTTCTTAAAGAGCTGACCGCAGCAGAAGGTCTGGAGCGTTATCTGGGGGCGAAATTCCCGGGTGCAAAACGCTTCTCACTCGAAGGTGGCGATGCGCTGGTTCCGATGCTGAAAGAAATGATCCGTCATGCCGGCAAAAACGGAACCCGCGAAGTCGTGCTGGGTATGGCGCACCGCGGTCGTCTGAACGTACTGATCAACGTGCTGGGCAAAAAACCTCAGGACCTGTTCGACGAATTCTCCGGTAAGCATAAAGAACACCTGGGCACCGGTGATGTGAAATACCACATGGGGTATTCGTCTGATGTGGAAACCGAAGGCGGTATGGTTCACCTGGCGCTGGCGTTTAACCCGTCGCACCTGGAAATCGTCAGCCCGGTGGTCATCGGTTCTGTTCGTGCCCGTCGTGACCGTCTGGACGAAGCGCGCAGCAACATGGTTCTGCCAATCACCATTCACGGTGACGCGGCCATTACCGGTCAGGGTGTGGTTCAGGAAACCCTGAACATGTCGCTGGCACGCGGTTATGAAGTGGGCGGTACCGTGCGTATCGTCATTAATAACCAGGTGGGCTTCACCACCTCGAATCCGAAAGATGCGCGTTCTACCGACTACTGTACCGATATCGCGAAAATGGTGCAGGCACCGATTTTCCACGTCAATGCCGATGACCCTGAAGCGGTGGCTTTCGTGACCCGCCTGGCATTGGATTTCCGTAACACCTTTAAACGTGACGTCATGATCGACCTGGTTTGCTACCGTCGCCACGGCCATAACGAGGCCGACGAACCTAGCGCAACCCAGCCGCTGATGTACAACAAGATCAAGAAACACCCGACGCCACGCAAGATTTATGCTGATGTCCTGACTGAGCAAAACGTAGCCAGCCTCGAAGATGCCACGGAAATGGTCAACCTGTACCGCGATGCGCTGGATGCCGGTGAATGCGTAGTGGAAGAGTGGCGTCAGAATGACATGCACACTTTCACCTGGTCACCGTATCTGAATCATGAGTGGGATGAGGCTTATCCGAACAAGGTCGAGCTGAAACGCCTGCAGGAACTGGCGCGTCGTGTCAGCCATGTGCCTGATGCGATCGAAATGCAATCCCGCGTTGCCAAGATTTACGGCGACCGTAACGAGATGGCCGAAGGCAATAAGAAGTTCGACTGGGGTGGCGCGGAAAATCTGGCCTACGCTACGCTGGTAGATGAAGGTATTCCGATTCGTCTTTCCGGTGAAGATACCGGCCGCGGCACCTTCTTCCATCGCCATGCGGTGATCCATAACCAGAAAAACGGTTCCGTGTACGTGCCGCTGGCCAATATTCATAACAGCCAGGGCGAATTCAATGTCTGGGATTCCGTGCTTTCCGAAGAAGCGGTGCTGGCCTTTGAATACGGTTACGCGACCGCTGAACCGCGCACCCTGACCATCTGGGAAGCGCAGTTCGGTGACTTCGCCAACGGTGCACAGGTGGTTATCGACCAGTTCATCAGTTCCGGCGAACAGAAATGGGGCCGCATGTGTGGTCTGGTGATGCTGCTGCCGCACGGCTACGAAGGGCAGGGGCCGGAGCACTCCTCCGCGCGTCTGGAACGTTATCTGCAACTTTGCGCTGAGCAAAATATGCAGGTGTGTATCCCGTCTACCCCGGCGCAGGTTTACCACATGATCCGCCGTCAGGCACTGCGCGGTATGCGCCGTCCGCTGATCGTGATGTCACCGAAGTCTCTGTTGCGTCATCCTCTGGCGGTTTCTACGCTTGATGAGTTGGCTGACGGCAGCTTCCTGCCAGCGATTGGTGAAGTCGACGAACTGGATCCGAAACAGGTTAAGCGCGTGGTGATGTGCTCCGGTAAGGTTTATTACGACCTGCTGGAACAACGTCGCAAAAACGAGCAAACCGATGTGGCGATTGTCCGCATCGAACAGCTTTACCCGTTCCCGCACAAGGCAATTCAGGAAGTGCTTGAGAAATTCTCACACGTTCATGATTTCGTCTGGTGTCAGGAAGAGCCACTGAACCAGGGCGCGTGGTATTGCAGCCAGCACAATTTCCGTGAAGTGATTCCTTTCGGGGCTTCTTTACGTTACGCAGGACGCCCGGCCTCTGCCTCTCCGGCAGTGGGCTACATGTCCGTTCACCAGAAGCAACAGCAAGATCTGGTTAACGATGCGCTGAACGTTAAATAACCGCGTCGGTGTCAGTTAACTATATGGAACATAAGAAGGATTGATAATGAGTAGCGTAGATATTCTGGTCCCTGACCTTCCTGAATCCGTTGCGGATGCGACGGTTGCCACCTGGCACAAAAAGCCGGGCGACAGTGTTGAGCGTGACGATGTACTGGTAGAAATTGAAACCGACAAAGTGGTTCTGGAAGTCCCGGCGAGTGAAGCCGGTATCCTGGACAGCATTATCGAAGACGAAGGTGCGACGGTCATTTCCCGTCAGATCCTGGCGCGTATTCGTCCGGGTAACAGCAGCGGTAAGCCAAGCACTGAGAAAAGCTCCGATAAAGAAGCGACTCCTGCGGCACGCCACACAGCAGCACTGGAAGAAGAGAACAACGACGCACTCAGCCCGGCTATCCGCCGTCTGATTGCAGAACATTCTCTGGATGCCAGCGCGATTAAAGGCAGCGGTGTTGGTGGTCGTCTGACCCGTGAAGATATCGAACAGCATCTGGCGAAAGCCAAAGACGCGAAACCGGCAGCCGCGCCAGCCGCCGCTCCGGCAGCGACCAGCGCCGCTCCGGCTCTGGGTTCACGTAGCGAAAAACGTGTGCCTATGACCCGTCTGCGTAAGCGTGTTGCTGAGCGTCTGCTTGAAGCGAAGAACAGCACTGCGATGCTGACGACCTTCAACGAAATCAACATGAAGCCAATCATGGATCTGCGTAAGCAGTACGGTGATGGTTTCGAAAAACGTCACGGCGTGCGTCTGGGCTTCATGTCTTTCTATCTGAAAGCCGTGGTTGAAGCACTGAAACGCTACCCGGAAGTGAATGCCTCTATTGACGGCGAGGATGTGGTTTACCACAACTATTTCGATGTCAGCATCGCGGTATCCACGCCACGCGGCCTGGTGACCCCGGTTCTGCGTGATGTCGATACGCTGGGCATGGCGGATATCGAGAAGCAAATCAAAGAGCTGGCGATCAAAGGTCGTGACGGCAAACTGAAAGTGGAAGAACTGACCGGCGGTAACTTTACTGTGACCAACGGCGGCGTCTTCGGCTCCCTGATGTCCACGCCAATCATCAACCCACCACAGAGTGCGATCCTCGGCATGCATGCCATTAAAGATCGTCCTATGGCGGTCAATGGTCAGGTAGTGATTTTGCCAATGATGTATCTGGCGCTGTCCTACGATCACCGTCTGGTTGATGGCCGTGAATCGGTCGGCTTCCTGGTGACCATTAAAGAGATGCTGGAAGATCCGGCTCGTCTGCTGCTGGACGTCTAGTCCCGGCACTGCGAAAGATTAGAGATCGAAAAATCTGCGGCACAGTTCGCTGTGCCCTGATAAGCCTTCCTACTAAGAATGGATAGAACATCATGAATTTACACGAGTATCAGGCGAAACAGCTGTTCCTGCGCTACGGCCTGCCAGCACCGACGGGCTTCGCCTGTTCCACCCCGCGTGAAGCGGAAGAGGCTGCATCGAAAATCGGTGCCGGTCCGTGGGTGGTGAAATGTCAGGTTCATGCCGGTGGCCGCGGTAAAGCGGGCGGCGTGAAAGTGGTCAAAAGCAAAGAAGAGATCCGCGCTTTTGCTGAGCACTGGCTGGGTAAACGTCTGGTCACTTATCAGACAGACGCCAGCGGTCAGCCGGTTAACCAGATCCTGGTTGAAGCGGCAACGGATATCGATCAGGAACTGTACCTCGGTGCGGTAGTGGATCGCAGCTCCCGTCGCGTGGTGTTCATGGCGTCTACAGAAGGCGGCGTGGAAATTGAGAAAGTGGCAGAAGAGACGCCACACCTGATCCATAAAGTGGCACTGGATCCGCTGGCAGGTCCGCAGCCTTATCAGGGGCGCGAACTGGCTTTCAAACTGGGCCTGACCGGTAAGCAGGTTCAGCAGTTCACCAAGATCTTCATGGGTCTGGCGAACATCTTCCTTGAGCGCGATCTGGCGCTGATCGAAATCAACCCGCTGGTGGTGACTACCGCTGGCGACCTGATCTGCCTCGACGGCAAACTGGGTGCAGACGGCAACGCCTTGTTCCGTCAGCCAGAATTGCGTGAAATGCGCGATTACAGCCAGGAAGATGCCCGTGAATCTCAGGCAGCGCAGTGGGAACTGAACTACGTTGCACTCGACGGCAACATCGGTTGCATGGTGAACGGTGCCGGTCTGGCAATGGGTACCATGGATATCGTGAAACTGCACGGTGGCGAACCGGCTAACTTCCTGGATGTTGGCGGTGGCGCAACCAAAGAGCGCGTGACCGAAGCCTTCAAAATCATCCTGTCCGATGAAAAAGTCAAAGCTGTCTTCGTTAACATCTTCGGCGGTATCGTTCGTTGCGACCTGATCGCCGACGGTATCATCGGCGCGGTGGAAGAAGTGGGCGTCAGCGTACCGGTTGTGGTGCGTCTTGAAGGTAACAATGCCGAGCTGGGTGCCAAAAAACTGGCAGACAGCGGTTTGAACATCATTGCAGCGACCAGCCTGACGAATGCGGCTCAACAAGTTGTCGCGGCAGTGGAGGGGAAATAATGTCGATTTTAATCAACAAGAACACCAAAGTTATCTGCCAGGGTTTCACCGGTAGCCAGGGGACTTTCCACTCCGAACAAGCCATCGCTTACGGCACCAAAATGGTTGGCGGCGTTACGCCAGGCAAGGGCGGCACCGAGCATCTGGGCTTGCCAGTGTTCAATACCGTGCGTGAAGCGGTAGAAACTACCGGCGCAACGGCGTCTGTGATTTATGTGCCGGCGCCGTTCTGTAAAGACTCTATTCTGGAAGCGCTGGATGCAGGTATTAAACTGATCATCTGTATCACTGAAGGCATTCCGACGCTGGATATGCTGGTGGTTAAAGTGAAACTGGATCAGAGCGATGCAGTGATGATCGGGCCAAACTGTCCGGGTGTTATCACGCCGGGCGAATGCAAAATCGGCATCATGCCGGGCCACATTCATCTGCCAGGCAAAGTGGGCATCGTTTCCCGTTCCGGTACGCTGACGTATGAAGCCGTTAAACAGACAACTGATTACGGTTACGGCCAGTCTACCTGCGTCGGTATCGGCGGTGACCCGATCCCGGGCTCTAACTTCATCGATATCCTGAAGCTGTTCCAGGAAGATCCACAGACTGAAGTGATCGTGATGATCGGTGAAATCGGTGGTAACGCGGAAGAAGAAGCTGCCGCGTACATCAAAGCACACGTGACCAAACCGGTTGTGGGCTATATCGCGGGTGTGACTGCGCCTAAAGGCAAACGTATGGGCCATGCAGGCGCCATCATTGCCGGTGGTAAAGGCACTGCTGATGAGAAATTTGCAGCGCTGGAAGCGGCAGGCGTGAAAACCGTTCGCAGCCTGGCCGATATCGGCGAAGCCGTGAAATCATTGCTTCCGCAATAAGTATTACCCCACCCGCACCGGTGAAATTACGGTGCGGGTGAAGCCATTTTATTTAAGAAAAAGATTCGACATGTTGGCCACCTTAGGGTGGCCTTTTTTATTTTAAGCGAAATAGTTAACATTCGCTGAATTGAGCTATATTTATTAACACAGCACGATAGGTCCATTGGAAATAAAAGGTTAATAATTAGGTTTAAACAGGTAGCAAAATAAATATTAACGATAACCATATAAACACAATTAATTAACATAAAAGCCACCCTTAAAGCTCAATGAAACCAACGGTTAACATCCTGAAATATTTTTTTCGAAATTGATGAAGACATTATAGAAATAAACAATGAGATAGGCTTAAATTGCGTCAGATCAATTACAGCGATTATCACTGTTTTGTTCTTAAATTGACCTGTACACGGAAATCCGCTTTGGGTCACTAAAAAACCTATTTAATGTGTGGGATTACTGGCGTAACATAATGCTCCTGTAACCATCCGTTTTTTGTATGATTATTTTTCCCGTGATTTTGCCCGTTCATCAGCCTGTTACAGGCCCGCGGTTCGCGCTTTTTCCGGGTTCAGAGTGTCCCGCTGACAGCGTTACTCGCACTGAATGCTGGCTCTCTGTTCTGCACACATTTGAATACTGGTAGTCATGAGGCGTTCCGGCAACCGGTTCGTCAGAGATCGCAATTTGGGGTCTTCCTCCGAGGAGCAAGGGGTCAAGATGTTTGATATCGTTGAACTGTCGCGTTTACAGTTTGCTTTAACAGCCATGTACCATTTCCTATTTGTCCCATTAACGCTGGGTATGGCGTTTTTACTGGCAATTATGGAAACGGTTTATGTGCTTTCCGGCAAACAAATCTATAAAGATATGACCAAATTCTGGGGCAAACTTTTTGCAATTAACTTTGCATTGGGCGTTGCAACCGGTTTAACCATGGAATTCCAGTTCGGGACTAACTGGTCATATTTCTCACATTACGTCGGTGATATCTTCGGTGCGCCTCTGGCGATTGAAGGTTTAATGGCGTTCTTCCTGGAATCCACTTTAGTGGGCCTGTTCTTCTTCGGATGGGACCGTCTTTCTAAAGTTCAGCATATGACAGTGACCTGGTTTGTTGCCCTTGGCTCAAACTTGTCAGCACTGTGGATCCTGGTGGCGAACGGCTGGATGCAAAACCCGATTGCATCGACCTTCAACTACGAAACCATGCGTATGGAAATGGTCAGCTTCTCTGAGCTGGTTCTGAACCCGGTCGCACAGGTTAAATTCGTTCATACCGTAGCGTCTGGTTATGTGACTGGCGCGATGTTCATTCTGGCTATCAGCTCTTACTACCTGTTAAAAGGCCGCGACGTAGGTTTTGCGAAGCGTTCATTTGCTATCGCTGCAAGCTTCGGTCTGGCCGCAGTGCTCTCCGTTATCGTACTGGGTGATGAATCCGGTTATGAAATGGGTGACGTACAGAAAACCAAACTGGCGGCTATCGAAGCAGAGTGGGATACCCAACCTGCACCGGCAAGTTTCACGCTGTTCGGCATGCCTAATCAGGACAAAATGGAAAATGAATATTCCATTCAAATTCCTTACCTGCTCGGCCTGATTGCTACGCGTTCCGTGGATACGCCGGTTACTGGTCTGAAAGACCTGATGGCGCAACATGAAGTGCGTATCCGCAACGGTATGAAAGCGTACACCCTGCTGGAAGAACTGCGTTCGGGCAATACTGACCCGAAAGTCCGCAGCGATTTCGAAAATGCTAAGCAGGATCTGGGCTACGGTATGTTGCTCAAACGCTATACCGACAACCCGGCGGGAGCGACTGACGCACAGATTCAGAAAGCGACCAAAGATTCTATTCCACGCGTTCTGCCTCTGTACTTTGCATTCCGTATCATGGTTGCCTGCGGCATCCTGATGTTCGTCCTGATTGCGCTGTCCTTCTATACCGTCCTGCGCGGCAAGATTGGTCAGAAACGCTGGTTACACCGCGCGGTATTCATCGGCCTGCCATTGCCGTGGATTGCTGTCGAAGCGGGCTGGTTCGTGGCTGAATATGGTCGTCAGCCTTGGGCGATTGGTGAAGTGTTACCGACTGCGGTTGCACACTCTTCACTGACTGTGGGTGATGTACTGTCCTCGATGATCCTCATCTGCGGTCTGTACACCCTGTTCCTGGTCGCTGAAATGTTCCTGATGTTCAAATATGCGCGCCTGGGCCCAAGCAGCCTGAAAACTGGCCGTTATCATTATGAACAAACTTCAGCGCCACTTGAGCAAGCTCGGTAATAGGGAGTCCACTTATGTTTGATTATGAAGTTTTACGGTTCATCTGGTGGGTGCTGATTGGCGTGCTGTTTATCGGCTTCGCCGTCACCGATGGATTTGATATGGGCGTAGGCATCCTGGTGCGCATTATCGGTAAAACCGATACTGACCGCCGCGTGATGATTAACGCCATCGCCCCGCACTGGGACGGCAACCAGGTCTGGCTGATTACGGCCGGTGGCGCATTGTTCGCTGCCTGGCCGATGGTCTACGCAGCGGCTTTCTCCGGCTTCTATGCCGCGATGGTGCTGGTGTTGTGCGCCTTGTTCTTCCGTCCGCTGGGCTTTGATTACCGTTCAAAACTCGAGAGCGCTCGCTGGCGTGGCATGTGGGACTGGGGCATCTTTATCGGCAGCTTCGTGCCCGCTCTGGTGTTCGGTGTGGCCTTCGGTAACCTTCTGTTAGGGGTGCCGTTCCATATCGACAGCGACCTGCGTCTGTTCTACACCGGTAATCTGCTGGGCTTGCTGAACCCGTACGGCATTCTGGCCGGTCTGGTGAGCCTGACTATGCTGATCACCCAGGGCGCTACCTACCTGCAAATGCGTACTGTGGGTGAACTGCACCTGCGTACCCGTACCGCGTCGCAGATTTCTGCGCTGGTGATGATGGTGTGCTTCCTGCTGGCGGGTATCTGGTTAGTGAAAGGGATTGATGGCTTCACCGTGACATCCGTTATGGATCACGCGGGTCCGTCTAACCCGCTGCGCAAAACTGTGTCTCATGAAGCGGGTGCATGGCTGGCGAACTTCAACAAGACGCCGGGCCTGTGGGCAATTCCTGCGTTAGGTGTGATTTTGCCGCTGCTGACCATTTTGTTCTCGCGCATGAATAAAGCCGCGCTGGCGTTCATCAGTAACTCACTGACTATCGCCTGTGTGATCCTGACTGCCGGTATCACTATGTTCCCGTTCGTGATGCCTTCTATCACTGAACCGAATGCCAGCCTGACAATGTGGGATGCAACATCTACGCTGTTGACGCTGAGAGTGATGACCGTTGTCGCTTGTATCTTTGTGCCAATCATCCTGATTTACACCTCATGGGCGTATTACAAGATGTTCGGGCGCCTCGATAAACACTACATCGAGAACAACAAGCATTCGTTGTATTAAGGAGAACACCATGTGGTATTTTGCCTGGATCCTCGGCACCTTACTGGCTTGCTCATTCGGTATCATTACCGCGCTGGCGTTTGAACACAGCGAAGCCAATAAAGCGGCTAAAGAAGAGAAGTAATAATGAGTGTGATCGTGGATAAACTCTACGCCATCACAGACAAGGGCCCCTTGCGGGCCCTTTCGCTTGTGATGTCACTGGCACTGGCCGGTTGCGTTTTCTGGAAACCGGGCATGTTTGCCTCGTCGACCAGTCAGCTTGAAGTCTGGCATGGGCTCATTTTGATATGGGCTGTGTGCAGTGGCGTGATCCACGGCCTGGGTTTTCGCCCGAATAAATCAGTCTGGAAGGCTTTCTTCTCGCCATTGCTGGCGATGATTGCGCTAGCTGCAGGACTTTATTACTTTTTCAGCTGATTTTTTGCATAAAAAAAAGACAAATTTACAGTAATTTTCTTATGGGCCGTGCTGGCCCATAATTATTTTCATTCCAGCAATCCTACCCATTCCCAACCCCAATTCTCTTGCGTATAGTAGTGCCGTCAAATTGCATTACGGGATGTACAGTGAGTAATTCGTTGTTCCGATGGCCGGTTCGTGTCTATTTTGAGGACACAGACGCGGGAGGTGTGGTCTACCATGCCCGATACGTCGCCTTTTATGAAAGGGCTCGCACAGAGATGTTGCGCCAACGCAATTTTCACCAGCAGCAGTTGCTGAGTGAACACGTCGCTTTTGCTGTCCGCCGCATGACGGTCGAATACTTTGCACCAGCTCGCTTAGATGACCTGCTGGATGTTCAGAGTGAGATTACGTCCATTCGCGGAGCTTCTCTTACTTTTGCACAACGAATTCTTGATTCGCATGGAAACCTTCTGAGTTCTGCAGAAGTGTTGATCGCATGCATTGATCCAAACCAAATGAAGCCCCGAGCGCTTCCTAAGTCTATTGTCGCGGAGTTTAAGCAGTGACTGACATGAACATTCTTGATTTATTTTTGAAGGCCAGCATCCTGGTCAAGCTGATTATGCTTGTCCTGGTGTGCTTCTCTATCGCGTCCTGGGCGATCATCATTCAACGCACCAAGGTGCTGAATGCCGCCACCCGCGAGGCAGAAGCGTTCGAAGATAAATTCTGGTCCGGTATCGAACTTTCCCGTCTGTATCAGGAAAGTCAGGGCCGCCGCGAAACCCTGAGCGGGGCAGAGCAGATCTTCCATTCCGGTTTTAAAGAGTTCGCCCGTCTTCATCGTGCCAACAGCCACGCGCCAGAAGCCGTGATTGAAGGTTCTTCACGTGCGATGCGTATTTCTTTTAACCGTGAACTCGAATCACTTGAAACTCACATTCCGTTCCTTGGTACTGTCGGTTCTATCAGCCCTTATATCGGTCTGTTCGGTACAGTCTGGGGGATCATGCACGCCTTTATCGGTTTAGGTTCTGTGAAACAGGCAACGTTGCAAATGGTTGCTCCGGGTATCGCAGAAGCACTGATCGCCACCGCGATTGGTCTGTTTGCCGCTATCCCTGCTGTTATGGCGTACAACCGCCTGAACCAGCGTGTGAACAAGCTTGAGCAAAACTACGATAACTTCATGGAAGAATTCACGGCTATCCTGCACCGTCAGGCTTTCTCTCGCGAAACCAGCAGTAACTAAAGGGGGAGAGTATGGCTCGTTCACGAGGTCGTCGTAACCGTCGCGAAGGTAAGTCGGAGATCAATATCGTTCCGCTGCTGGACGTACTGCTGGTTCTGTTACTGATTTTTATGGCAACAGCGCCCATCATTACCCAGAGTGTGGAAGTTGATTTGCCTGACGCAACGGATTCTAAAACGGTGTCCAGCGATGATAATCCGCCAGTGATTGTTGAAGTGTCTGGCGTGGGTCAATACACCATCGTGGTTGACCATCAGCGTATGGAACAATTGCCTGAACAGCAGGTGATCGCGGAAGCGACCAGCCGTATTCAGGCCAATCCGAAGACGGTATTTCTGATCGGTGGTGCGAAAGATGTGCCTTATGATGAAATTATTAAGGCGCTGAACATGCTGCATCAGGCTGGCGTGAAGTCTGTCGGATTGATGACACAACCTATCTGAGGATAGGTAATTTGTAACACTTATTTGAAACCCGGCATTCTCTGGCTTGTTAAAAGTATGACAGGCAATACAGGAAACCGGGTTTTTAGTAATCCTGTCTTGGGAAATCTATTTTGGTAAAGGCAACTGCAACTGAACAAAACGATAAGCTCAAACGCGCCGTTATTGTTTCGGTCGTTCTGCATATCATCATTATAGCCCTGTTGATTTGGGGATCGCTGGACGAAGATACCAGCATGAGTGGCGGCGGTGGCGGTAGCGATATCTCTGCCGTAATGGTTGATCCAAGTGCCGTGGTCGATCAGTACAACCGTCAGCAGCAGCAACAGGCTGATTCCCAACGTGCTGCCGCAGCGCGTCAGAAAAAATCAGAACAACAGGCTGAAGAGCTGCAACAGAAACAGGCCGCAGAACAGCAACGCCTGAAAGAACTTGAGAAAGAGCGTCTGCAAGCGCAGGGAAATGCCAAGCAGCAGGCTCAGGAACAGGCTCAGCAGCAGAAGCAGGCTGAACAAGCCGCTGAGCAGGCGAAAGAACAGCAGAAACAGGCAGAAGCTGCTGCCGCACAAGCGAAGGCTGAAGCGGCCAAAGCGGCCGCTCAGGCGAAAGCAGATGCTGCGAAAGAAGCGGCTAAAGCACAAGCTGATGCTAAAAAACAAGCAGAGGCTGAAGCTGCCGCCGCCGCTGCCGCAGCGAAGAAACAAGCCGAAGCGGACGCTAAGAAAGAAGCGGCCGCAGAAGCCAAAAAACAGGCTGCTGCTGAGGCAAAAGCTCAGGCCGCGGCTGATGCGAAGGCACAAGCTGACGCCGATGCCAAAGCCGCCGCCGATGCAAAAGCTGCCGCTGCTGCCAAGAAAGCTGCAGCGGATAAAAAAGCTGCCGCCGCCGCAGCAGCCAAAGAAGCCGCTGATGCGAATAACTTATTTGATGGCCTTGCCGACTCCAAAAATGCACCGAAAGGCGCAACAGGTGGCGGCGCTTCTGCTCCTTCAGGGAAGGGGACTCAGAAAAAAGCGGGGGCATCCGGGGCTGATATTGCGAACTATGGTAGCCAGATTAAGGCTGCCATCGAGAGCAGATTCTATGACGCGTCATCTTATACAGGCAAAACCTGTGCGTTGCGCGTTAAAATGAACCCTGATGGCTCATTAATCAGTGTGTCGGCAGAAGGTGGGGATCCTGCACTGTGTCAGGCGGCGCTTGCCGCAGCCCGACAGGCGAAGTTCCCGAAACCGCCTTCTGAAGCCGTCTATGAAGTATTTAAAAATGCTCCGATAGATTTCAAACCTCAATAAAAGATGAAAATGATAACTTTTCAGATTTTTACGATGGTTTGCAGGGTGTAATTCTAGTTTTGTGTGCGTTGGTTTGTTAAAATTCTGCTAAATTATCGCGGGCAGATACGTCCAGATAAGGGAGATACAATGAAGCAGGCATTTCGAGTAGCGTTCGGCCTTTTGATGATGTGGGCATCTGTGGTTCATGCAGAAGTTCGCATTGAAATTACCCAAGGGGTAGATACAGCTCGTCCGATTGGCGTTGTGCCATTCAAATGGGCTGGCCCGGGTACACCACCTGAAGATGTGGGTGGTATCGTTGCTGCTGACTTACGTAACAGCGGCAAATTCAATCCTATTGATGCATCACGTATGCCTCAGCAGCCAACCTCCGCCGCAGAAGTGACCCCTGCAGCCTGGACCGCGCTGGGTATTGATGCTGTTGTTATCGGTCAGGTTCAGCCTGCAGCCGATGGCAGCTATGTGGTGTCTTACCAACTGGTGGATACCTCTGGCGCACCAGGTACCGTGCTGGCGCAAAACCAGTACAAAGTGACCAAACAATGGTTGCGTTATTCCGCCCATACCGCCAGCGATGAAGTGTTTGAAAAGCTGACCGGTATTAAAGGCGCATTCCGTACCCGTATCGCTTATATCGTGCAGACTAACGGCGGGAAATTCCCGTATGAACTGCGTGTAGCGGATTACGATGGATACAATCAGTTTGTCGTTCACCGTTCACCTGAGCCTCTGATGTCTCCGGCCTGGTCTCCGGACGGCAGCAAACTGGCTTACGTCACCTTTGAGAGCGGTCGTTCAGCATTGGTGGTTCAGACGCTGGCAAACGGTGCAATCAAGCAGATTGCCTCATTCCCTCGTCACAACGGTGCACCAGCTTTCTCTCCGGATGGCAGCAAACTGGCTTTCGCACTGTCTAAAGACGGTAGCCTGAACCTGTATGTGATGAATCTGTCTTCTGGCCAGATTAGTCAGGTGACTAACGGACGTAGCAACAATACGGAACCAACCTGGTTCCCGGACAGCCAGAATCTGGCATTCACGTCGGATCAGGGCGGTCGTCCGCAGGTTTATAAAGTCAACATTAATGGCGGTGCGCCTCAGCGTCTGACCTGGGAAGGCTCGCAGAATCAGGACTCTGATGTAAGTACAGATGGCAAGTTCCTGGTTATGGTGAGCAGCGCCAGCGGTACACAGCACATCGCTAAACTAGATCTGGCAACGGGAGCCGTTCAAACATTGACGGACACGTTCCTGGATGAAACGCCTAGCCTCGCACCAAATGGCACCATGGTAATTTACAGTTCCTCTCAAGGACTGGGTTCCGTATTGCAGTTGGTATCGACTGATGGGCGCTTCAAAGCGCGTCTTCCGGCAACTGATGGACAGGTCAAATTTCCTGCCTGGTCGCCGTATCTGTAATGCATAGAAAAACTATGTATGGCAAAAAATTATAAAAGGATCGAATAGATGCAACTGAATAAAGTGCTGAAAGGGCTGATGCTGGCGTTGCCTGTACTGGCAGTAGCTGCTTGTAGTTCTCACAAGAACGCAGACAACGACCAATCCAACGGTATGGGTCTGAACTCTGGCGCAGGCACTGAAAACGCAAACATGTCTTCAGAAGAGCAAGCTCGTCTGCAGATGCAAGAACTGCAGAAAAACAACATCGTTTACTTTGGCCTGGACAAATACGATGTGTCTTCTGAATTCGCTCAGATGTTGGACGCGCACGCTGCTTTCCTGCGTAGCAACCCGTCTTACAAAGTGACTGTAGAAGGTCATGCTGACGAACGTGGTACTCCAGAGTACAACATCGCCCTGGGCGAACGTCGTGCTACTGCTGTTAAAATGTACCTGCAAGGCAAAGGCGTTTCTGCTGACCAAATCTCTATCGTTTCTTACGGTAAAGAAAAACCAGCTGTACTGGGCCATGACGAAGCGGCATACGCTAAAAACCGTCGTGCCGTACTGGTATACTAAGAGAGTAGTATGAGCAGTAACTTCAGAACTCACTTGTTGAGTCTGTCGTTACTGGTTGGCGTAGCGGTCCCATGGGCCGCTACTGCCCAAGCGCCAATCAGTAATGTCGGCTCAGGCTCGATTGAAGATCGGGTCACCTCTCTGGAGCGTATTTCTAACGCTCACAGCCAGCTATTAACTCAACTCCAGCAACAACTTTCTGATACCCAACGTGATATGGATACTCTTCGTGGTCAAATCCAGGAGAACCAATATCAGTTGAGTCAGCTTGGTGATCGCCAGAAGCAGATTTTTAATCAACTGGACAGCTTAAGCCAGAGTTCTGCCGGAGCCGCCAGCACGGGTGCTGCAGCAGCCACAGGTGACGCTTCCGGTTCTGCTGCCACAACGCCTGATGCGGGTGCTGCACAAGCCACGGCAAGCACCGGTGACGTGAACAGTGACTACAATGCTGCAGTTTCACTGGCGCTGGAAAAGAAACAGTATGATGAAGCCATCGCGGCTTTTCAGAGTTTCGTAAAAAAATATCCTGATTCAACTTATCAGCCTAATGCCAATTACTGGCTGGGACAGTTGTATTACAACAAGGGTAAAAAAGACGATGCTGCCTATTATTTTGCGGTTGTGGTCAAAAACTACCCTAAGTCTCCAAAAAGTTCTGACGCAATGTTCAAGGTTGGGGTGATCATGCAGGAGAAAGGGCAGGCTGATAAAGCCAAAGCCGTCTTCGCACAGGTCGTGAAACAGTACCCAAATACCGATGCGGCAAAACAAGCTCAAAAACGTTTATCTGCAAAATAGTTCCTCGTTCAGGTCCGGAAAATGTACATATCGTGCATTTTCTGGGCTTGAGTGTGTGAAACACCATCAGTTAGCACTCTTTCTGAAAATTAAAGTTGCACTGAAAAGTTAAATAAGTAATATATGCCGCCGTTGCCCAGACAACTCCAAACGGCTAACGCTGTCAGAGATTTAGGCAATATGCAGCAGGTTTAGATGGGCCGTTAGCTCAGTTGGTAGAGCAGTTGACTTTTAATCAATTGGTCGCTGGTTCGAATCCAGCACGGCCCACCACTTTTAAAGTGGAAAATGCAGTGAAGCAGTGCAGGATGAGTTCGAGCCGAGTCAATCCAGCACGGCCCACCAATCTAAATCAGCATTGCATGTGGCTTGCACACCAACTGCAAGACACGCTGGCAATAAGAAGTATTCAGGAAGGGCCGTTAGCTCAGTTGGTAGAGCAGTTGACTTTTAATCAATTGGTCGCTGGTTCGAATCCAGCACGGCCCACCACTTTTAACGTGGAATCTCCTGAAGATTTTGAAAGCCAAAATTAAAGTAGTACGCAGCATTTAGATGGGCCGTTAGCTCAGTTGGTAGAGCAGTTGACTTTTAATCAATTGGTCGCTGGTTCGAATCCAGCACGGCCCACCACTTTTAAAGTGGAAAATGCAGTGAAGCAGTGCAGGATGAGAACCATAGGTTCGAGCCGAGCGAAGCGAGACGACAACGCGCAAGCGTTGCCCGCAGGGCGAGGTGAAACCGAGTCAATCCAGCACGGCCCACCACTTTCAAAGTGGAAAATGTAGTGAAGCAGTGCAGGATGAGAACCACAAGTTCGAGCCGAGCGAAGCGAGACGACAACGCGCAGCGTTGCCCGCAGGGCGAGGTGAAACCAAGTCAATCCAGCACGGCCCACCACTTTTTTAGTGAAGCCATCTAAATTGCAGAATTCAGAGAAAAGCGCCTTTTGGCGCTTTTTTCGCATGTGAGTCCCAAAAGACCTCATTTTTTCTTAAGTCTTCGCTTTTTGTTCCCCCGTTGCGTGTCTCATTCGAGACTCTTTTAAGTCCAGTAAACATTTTAAGCCCTGCGTCTATTATTTGGACGACTTTCCCTGCTTTTTGCGGTATTTTGTTTAGCATACAAAACTAAGGATTCCCGGGTGGGATCTGTTGTGGCTTATGGCTATCCGGGCAAGTTGCCTGACTGAATGAGATAACGAGTATGAGCGAAACATTGGATCTGAATGCGACGGTTTATCCTTTCCCTCCGAAACCCGCGGTGCTGACTGCAGATGAAAAGACCTTCTATAAAGAGAAGATCAGAAAACTGCTGAAGGAACGTGATGCCGTGATGGTGGCGCATTATTACACCGATCCTGAAATTCAGGCGCTCGCTGAAGAAACCGGTGGTATTGTCGCGGATTCTTTAGAGATGGCGCGTTTTGGCAGCCAGCATCCTGCTTCGACCCTGCTTGTCGCGGGTGTGCGCTTCATGGGAGAAACGGCCAAAATCCTCAGCCCGGAAAAAACCGTGCTGATGCCAACCCTCAACGCTGAATGTTCTTTGGATCTGGGCTGCCCGGAGCAAGCTTTCTCAGATTTTTGCGACCAGCACCCCGACCGCACCGTTGTGGTCTACGCTAATACCTCAGCAGCAGTAAAAGCCAGAGCCGACTGGGTCGTGACCTCAAGCATTGCGGTTGAGCTGATTGAACATCTCGATAGTCTGGGTGAAAAAATAATCTGGGCACCTGACCGGCACCTCGGAAATTACGTCCGTAAGCAGACGGGGGCAGACGTCTTGTGCTGGCAGGGCGCCTGTATCGTCCATGACGAGTTTAAAACACAGGCCCTGACCCGAATGAAAGGCTTGTATCCGAACGCCGCTGTTCTGGTGCATCCGGAGTCTCCTCAGGCGATCGTTGATATGGCTGATGCGGTCGGTTCTACCAGTCAGCTTATTCAGGCGGCAAAAACGTTGCCTCAGAAGCAACTGATCGTCGCCACTGACCGTGGTATTTTTTACAAAATGCAGCAGGCGTGCCCGGACAAAGAATTGTTTGAAGCGCCGACGGCGGGTGAGGGCGCAAGTTGCCGTACCTGCGCACATTGTCCGTGGATGGCGATGAATGGCCTTAAAGCCATTGCTGAAGGTCTGGAACACGGCGGCACGGAACATGCTATCGAGGTTGACGAAGCGCTGCGTGTGAAATCACTGATCCCCCTGAATCGCATGCTGGATTTTGCTGCCCAACTTAGATTACGGACGCAGGCTAAAGCGCTGTAAGCATTTTTTGTGACTGATAATGTCTTGTGACTGACAATAAAAGGAAAAGGATGTGATGATGGATTTTTTCAGTACCAGCAATATTCTGGTTCATATACCGCTTGGAAAGGGCGGATATGACCTGTCGTGGATTGAAGCTGTAGGCACCCTTTTTGGATTGCTCTGCATCTGGTACGCCAGCAAAGAAAAGCTGATCAACTATCCGTTCGGTCTGATCAACGTCACATTGTTTGCGATCATCTTTTTCCAGATCCAGCTTTACGCCAGCCTGCTGCTGCAGATTTTCTTCTTTGCCGCGAATATCTACGGCTGGTATGCCTGGAGTCGTCAGACAGCCGATCAGGAAGCTGAGTTGCAGATCCGCTGGTTGCCGCGTGGCAAAGCGCTGATATGGGGCGTAGTGTGCGTCGCAGGCATTCTGCTGATGACCTTCAACATTGACCGCGTTTTTGCCACCCTGACGCTAGTGGCGGTGAATCTGATGCAGGCGCTGGGGCTGAATGTGCAGATGCCTGAACTGCAACCTGATGCCTTCCCGTTCTGGGATTCGTCAATGATGGTGTTGTCGATTGTGGCAATGCTGCTGATGACCCGAAAATATGTCGAGAACTGGCTGCTGTGGGTCATCATTGATGTCATCAGCGTCGCGATTTTCGCTTATCAGGGCGTTTATGCGATGGCGCTTGAATACGTGCTGCTGACGCTGATTGCACTGAACGGTTCGTGGCTGTGGATCAAAAGTGCAAAGCAAAACGGTTCTCAGCCTTTGCAACCGGCCTGATTTTGCGACCATAAAAAACGCCTCCATAACGGAGGCGTTTTGCTTTCTCGTTCTGACCTGAGGAATCAGTGGTGATGATGTGCATGGCTATGACCATGATGATCGTGCCCGGCGCGGGTCACCGGAATTTCATTCATCTCACAATCCGGTGCTTCACACTGGCCATATTCCATCTGTATCGTGGCATGGCCGATGCGGCATTTTTCCAGTAAATGGTGCTGAATGCGGTAAAGCAGCGCGTCGTGATCGTGCGGTGGAACAACCTGCACGTGCACGGTCATCAGACGCTGTTCACCAATCTGCCAGACGTGAACGTGATGCACGTTGCGCACCTCCGGGATGCTCAGGGATAAATCCCGGCGCAGTTTATTGATATCGATCTCTTCCGGTGTGCCTTCCAGCAACTCATGGAAACTCTCCCGCAGCAACCGCCAGGCATTGTTTAACACCAGGCAGGAAACCAGCACTGATAAAATCGGGTCCACAGGTGTCCAGCCGGTATACATGATGATCAGCGCCGCAGCGACCGCCCCAATTGACCCCAGCAAATCACCCAGAACATGCAGCGCGGCGGCACGCACATTAATGTTGGCTTTTTCCTGGCCCTGATGCAGCAGCCAGAAGGCCAGAATATTGGCAAACAGGCCAGCGATGGCGATCACCAGCATAGTGGTGCCCATCACCGGCTGTGGATTAAAGAATCGCGCGATGGCTTCCCAGACAATCAGAACGACAATCACCAGCAGCGCAGCGGCATTGACGAAGGCCGCCATGGTCGTCAGGCGCAAATAGCCAAAAGTATGGCGGGTATTCGGCTTACGTTTAGCAAAGCGTACGGCAAGCAATGCGACAAGCAGCGCGGCGGCGTCAGTCAGCATGTGTCCTGCATCGGCCAGAAGCGCCAGAGAGCCGGAGACCAGCCCGCCAATCACTTCGGCCACCATGAAAATCACAGTAACGAGGAAAGCCAGCAACAAACGGCGACTGTTTTTGTCCTGTGGTAACAGGGAAGAAGACATAATTATATTCACAAAAATGATGAACCGAGACAATCACAATAGCGTAATCATAACGTGTTGCAAGAAGGGGAAGTTAAGGAAGAAGGAGGAAACAAAGTTCCTCCTGTGTGAACAACCGTGACGGGATTAGTTACCGGTTTCTTTCGACGGTGTTGTGCCCGGGGTCTGATTCGGACAACGGCCATCTTTGCACATGGTTTTCTTATGCTGTTTGTCTTTGCTCATGTGATGCGTAGTGGTATCCGTTTTGGTATTCACTTCATTCACAGGTTTACTGGTATTGTTGATCTGATCGTTGCTCACACTTTTTGGCGCAATTTTCTGAATTGAACCCGGCGAGCCGGACTGATTTGCCTGGCCATTGTTATCGCTGGCTGAGGATTCGCCGGCAGCATAAGCAGCGCCGGTGGTCAGAGCCATGGTTGCGGTCAGTAACATGATTGCGAGCTTTTTCATAATGTTCATCTCCATTGTTTCGTTAAAGGTCCATGGTCGTTTTTCATGTGCCTGATAAAAGCCTAGCTAAATAAATTATGTCCTAAATCAAAATGAGACGAATCGTAAGTGTAAAAGCAGGTTTACACTGACATTCAATACGGCTAGATTGAACGCGGTCAGCGTTTCGCTTTGTCTCTTATGAACACCCGAATGGAACAGTTATGAATTATCAAAACGACGATTTACGCATTAAAGAAATCAAAGAACTTTTACCTCCGGTTGCCCTGCTCGAAAAATTTCCCGCCACTGACAAAGCGGCAAAAACAGTTTCTCAGGCTCGCAATGCCATTCATAAGATACTGAAAGGAAACGATGATCGCCTTCTTGTCGTCATCGGGCCGTGCTCCATTAACGATCCGAAAGCCGCGAAAGAATACGCTGCCCGTTTGCTGAAAATGCGTGAAGAGCTGCAAGGTGAGCTGGAAGTGGTGATGCGTGTTTATTTTGAAAAACCGCGCACTACGGTAGGCTGGAAAGGGCTCATTAATGATCCGCACATGAATAACAGCTACCAGATTAACGACGGTTTGCGCATTGCCCGCAAACTGTTACTGGATATTAATGACAGCGGTCTGCCAGCGGCGGGCGAGTTCCTGGACATGATTACGCCACAATATCTGGCGGATTTAATGAGCTGGGGCGCCATCGGCGCACGTACCACGGAATCTCAGGTACACCGTGAGTTGTCCTCCGGCTTATCTTGCCCGGTTGGTTTCAAAAACGGCACCGACGGTACCATTAAAGTGGCGATCGACGCCATCAACGCGGCTGGCGCGCCGCATTGCTTCCTGTCTGTCACCAAATGGGGTCACTCCGCTATCGTGAACACCAGCGGGAACAACGACTGCCATATCATTCTGCGCGGCGGCAAAAAGCCAAACTACAGTGCTCAGGATGTGCAGGAAGTGAAAGAAGGCCTGAAAAAAGGCGGACTGCCAGCCCGTATTATGATCGATTTCAGCCACGCCAACAGCAGTAAGCAATTCAAAAAGCAGATGGAAGTGTGTGAAGACGTTTGTGGTCAGATTGCGGGTGGCGAACAGGCGGTGATGGGCGTGATGGTCGAAAGTCATCTGGTCGAAGGGAATCAGAGCCTCGACAGCGGCGAGCCACTGGTTTACGGCCAGAGCGTGACCGATGCCTGCATCGGCTGGGAAGATACCGAAGTGCTGCTGCGTAATCTCGCGAACGCCGTTAAAGCGCGTCGCGGATAATTCTTTAACGCCAGCATATCTTTCTGAGCCCCGCTTTTGCGGGGCTTTTTATTACCTGAATATGTTCAGAGCGTGCATTTCATATCCATACAACGCAAATCAGCATTCGCCATCTCAGAGCGGTAAAGACTCTCTTTTACCAGACTGAAACCGTTCCTCTTATAAAATTCAAAAGCATTCGGTGTGGAAGCCAGCGTAAGTGCTGTGAATCCCCGCGATTTGGCTTCCGCTTTTATGGCAGCAAGAATTTGCGTGGCGAGACCTTTGCCTTCGAATTCCGGCAACGTAAAAATCGCTTCAACACTGCCATTTTTCAGATCGAGAAAACCTGTTGCCGCCGGTGTCTCCAGCCCGTGCACCTGTGCGACAAAAAAAGGATTCTCCGCAATAGCTTTGCGATATCCGGCAGGCATCTGTTCGGGCGTCCACGCCATCACAATGTCTGCGCCATAGGTATTTTTACATCCGTGGCGGATAGCCTGATTTCTGATTTCCCAGAGTATTTCCGCTTCATCGGGGCAGGCGAGTCTGACGGGCATTGTTATCTCCTTTTTGATGGCGTTCAGAAATAACTTACATGAATTCATCGCTCAATGTGTTGAATATGAAGTTTATTTTTTCACCACGAGGTGTAACATTATCTTTTGCTAACAATAAAAACTGACAGGGATGAGAGATGAACGCAGTACAGATAAGAACAATAGAAATCCGAAAAATCACCGCCGGGACTGTCTATAAATTGGTGTCTGTCGGCATGCTGTTTGCAGCCTTACCTGTGGGTTTGCTGATGGGAGTTATGGGGGCTTTTGGGTATGACGTGATTTTACTTAATGGCGAATACGTCTATGGCATTACAGCGTTTATCACCGCGCCGGTCCTTGCCTGCTTAATGTCACAAGTGTTCACGCTATTCTTTGGAACATTTATTTGCCTGGGATTGTGGATTTACTCACGTATTAAACGGATGAATATCAGGATAGTAGAAGATTCAAATACCTGATAAAGCAAGAGCAGGATGATGACAGAAAACGAACTGGATAAAGCCATTCACAAAGCTAATGAAAGGGAACGTTATCTCTGGCGGTACGCTCGCTGGTTTATCAAAATCTTGTGGTTTGGCTTGTTTATGGCTTTCCTTGCGCAATTAATACAACGTTATTTTCAGTGCTAACGTGTTTCTGATTTTGCCTGATGAGAAAGTCAAAGCCCCGGTTAATTATCGGGGCTTATTGTTTTATGCATTACTGAAAACGTAGCCGCGGAGTTACTTCTTCAGCCCTACGCCCAGCCGTCCGTTAGCGTTGAGATCTCGTTCAAGGAATCGGCCTGTCCAGTTTGCTTCATAGTTTTCGCGGGGGAAATCCGCTGGTGAAGCGCCTGTCTTCAGCGCTTCGTGTACCTTACGGGCATAAGCGACATTCTTTTCGCACAGCGGCGCGGCTGGAATGTACATCACATTTCCCCATCCTTGCTGATCTTCAACCGGCGCGACGGAATGAATGACGTCACAATGCCACCATACCGAGTCGCCCGCCTGAAGTTCCGGAATACTGCACAGGCCTTTAATCAGATGCGGATGCCATTTTTCTGAAACAGGTAAAACGCGGCCAGGCGCAACGCCACAGAGTTCATCTTCCGGCACATCATCAAGCAGCGGACGCAGCAGCACATACGCCATCGCCTCAGGCACCGGAACGACGTGCAGCAAGCCCTGTCCGGTTTGCATATCAGATAGCGCAGTCCAGCCCTGGAATGTCCGGAACGCTGAGCATTTCGTCGTGTTTTCCACATCGTATTCATTGACGTCGGGTCTGAAAGCCGCATCCCATGGATCGTATTCCTCAAAACGGTTGGTGAAAATCTTGCGGAAGACTTTCTGATACGCCGGTAACAGCCAGCGTTCTAACGCGCCGGAATCGGTATGCGCGCCCAGCCCCTTAGAAGTGGTGCCCGGAAGACGCCTGCGGATCCTGTCCGGATAGATAATATTTACGTCAGGATTAAACCATGCGCCCTGATGGTCCCCGAACTTCCAGAGACGGTTTAAAAATGACTGAACCGTGCCGATTTCCTGGCTCTGTCTGGCTTCCATTTGCGCGTGAGACCAGTAGATCGGATAAATTTCAGGCCGGGAAGCTTCCAGCGATCCGAAGAAGTTATCACCCGGCCCGCGGTAGACCTCATCGAAATGGTTGGCATCGAGGTAATGCAGCATGGATTTATCCATCGCCAGCGCGTCATCGCGGTCAAATGTCTGACGGACCACCAGACAGCCGCGGCGTTTCACCTGAGCAATTTGCGCATCAGAAACCCGGCCTTCCGCCAGCGCTGCCCAGCTGATTTGTGGCCATGCAGTCCCGTTCGCTGCCTCCTCCGCCCGTGCTGCGGCGATCTCCGTTTCAATTTTTTCGCATACCTGACGGAAGAGTCCTTCAACATCGCCAATCTGTGCGCGGAGTTGTTTTTTCATCTCGATAATATTCTTTTTATAATCAACAGGTAATGTCGTTGACGTAAATCTTTTATCCATAAAACCTCCGGCAGGTTGCTGAAATGATTATTTCGTACGAATATTAAATTACTTTCATTCGAAAGTTTAAATGAATGTAGCAAAACTGTTATCTGAAAAGCCGGCGTTGGATCACGATTTTCACAACAGGGAGGATTTACCGGAAATCCGGATAAGGGCGGGGGAGTGTCGGATTCAGAAAACAAAAAAGGCACGCGTGTGCGTGCCTTGCCAATCTTCCTGCTTAACGCAGAAGAAAACGTGAAATTACTTCGCTTTACCCTGGTTTGCCACGGCCGCTGCTTTCGCTGCGATTTCGTCGGCATTACCCAGATAGTAACGTTTGATTGGTTTGTAGTTTTCGTCAAACTCGTAAACCAGTGGAACACCGGTAGGGATGTTCAGTTCCAGAATTTCTTCTTCGCTCAGGTCGTCGAGATATTTAACCAGTGCGCGCAGGGAATTACCGTGTGCCGCGATGATGACGCGCTCGCCGCTGGCGATGCGTGGTTTGATCACTTCAGTCCAGTAAGGGATGACGCGTTCGATGGTCAGCGCCAGGCTTTCTGTCGTTGGCAGTTCTGCCGCAGTCAGTTTAGCGTAACGTGGGTCGTGGCCAGGGAAACGTTCGTCAGCGCGATCCAGTTCTGGTGGCGTCACAGCAAAACCACGACGCCATTGTTTAACTTGCTCGTCACCGTATTTCTGTGCAGTTTCTGCTTTATCCAGACCCTGCAACGCACCGTAATGACGTTCGTTCAGTTTCCAGGATTTCTCAACTGGCAGCCATGGCTGGTTCAGTTCGTCCAAAACGCTCCACAGTGTGTGGATGGCACGTTTCAGCACAGAGGTGTATGCAAAATCGAATTGGAAGCCTTCGTCTTTCAGCAGCTGACCAGCAGCTTTTGCTTCGGTGCGGCCCTTATCGGACAGTTCAACATCATGCCAACCGGTAAAGCGGTTTTCTTTATTCCACTCACTCTCACCGTGTCTTACCAGCACCAGCTTGGTTACAGCCATAGCTAAACTCCTCAGTTAACTCAATTTTCAATGATAACAGTTATCATTATAGGGTCTGGGCATCCCACTCAGCAATCTGAAACTTCCTCAGGAAATCTTTGCGGGACGCTGTTTGTATTAAACATAACGAATTTGCTGCGACGATGTAAAACAAAACGCGCAGAAGGTCACCCTGACAGCGCGTTTTGTACAAGCAGGTCAGCGTGATCAGCTGGCTTTTTTCAGGCAGGTACTCATGAAGGATTTACGCGCATCGCCTTTCAGATTTTGCTTCGCGGCATCGGCATTACAGGTTTTCATTTTCATCTGCTGAGGATTCATTTTATCGTCAGTTTTAGCCTCTGCTTTCAGACAATTGCTCATGAATTTTTTACGTTCATCCCCTTTCAGGGACTGCGTAGTGGCCTGCTGATTACAATCGGTCATTTTTTGGCGTTGCTCAGTCTGAGCAGGAGAAGGGACTTTCACCGGGTCCGCCGCCAGAGCGGAACCCGCCGCGCACAGCGTTGCCAGCAGGGATAGCACAACAGGTAAACGCATATCAAAACTCCTTAATAAACGTCCTTTTATGCAGGACACCCTCTGAGTTTAGATGTTTAGCTGAGAAAGTGCGGAAGCAGATGCGCAGTCAGTCACAAATTCGAAGAAGTTTGGGAAAAGGACAGAGCCTGGAAGCCCTGTCCTGAACGAATTACAACGCGAAGAACTGATACGTCGTCGAGGACTTATAAGTCTGACCCGGTTTGACCCAGCAGCCCGGTTGCGGCCAGGTGGCGTGATTCGGGCTGTCCGGCAGAAATTCGCTTTCCAGCGCGACACCGCTGTAACTGGCGTATTCACCGCCGCTGCGGTTCGGTGTTCCGCCCAGGAAATTACCGCTGTAGAGTTGCACGGCGGGCGCAGACGTAAACATTGTCATTTTGACTTTGCCGTCGGCAGACCACAAATGCGCTGCCGGATTGCTGCCGCTGTTGCAGGTGCGGTTGAGCAGATAGGCGTGGTCATAGCCTTTCACGCGTTGCTGGTCGCGGTCGGTGAGGAAATCTTTCGCCAGCGTTTTGGCTGCGTTGAAATTCATGCCGGTGTTTTCAACCGGGGTCGGATCCGCACAGGGAATGCCATCGCTGTCGACCGGCAGGAAACGGTCCGCAAACAGTTGCAGCTTGTGCTGGCGCGCATCGGTGCCTTCGCCGTCGAGATTGAAATAGGCATGATTGGTCAGATTGACCGGGCATAGCTTATCAACCGTCGCTTCGTAACGGATTTCCAGACGGTTATCGTCAGTCAGCTGGTAATGCACTTTCGCCGTCATGTTGCCCGGATAACCCTGATCGCCGTCGGCCGAAAATAGCTGGAACGTCAGCTTCTGCGCGGTCTGTTCGAGAATAGTCCAGCGACGCGCATGGAAACCTTCCGGCCCGCCGTGAAGCTGATGCACGCCCTGATTGGCGACCACCAGATGCGGTTTGCCGTCGATATCAAACTGCGAGCGGGCGATACGGTTGGCGTAACGTCCGACGGTCGCGCCCAGATACGCGCTCTGGTTCATGTATTCCTGCGGCGACTGGCAGCCCAGCAGCAGTTCACGCGTGGAGCCATCCGTCAGCGGCAGGGTAAAGGATAACCAGGTCGCGCCCCAGTCCATGAATGTGGCGGTGGCACCTGCCGCATTCTGTAGCGTAACCTGTTCAAACGGCTGGCCATCGGGCGCCAGTTGCGTGTTTTCAGGTTTTAACATATGCCTGCTCCTTGGGAAGCTGTGCAAACGTAGAAGGTTTCTTTCAGACCGCTGTGCGCGTGATATTGCTGTTCAACGGCATGACGGACTTTCTCCACCATGTCTTCCGGCACCAGCGCCACGATGCAACCGCCAAAGCCGCCGCCGGTCATGCGCACGCCGCCTTTATCGCCAATCACTTCTTTAACGATTTCCACCAGCTTATCGATTTGCGGCACGGTGATTTCAAAATCATCACGCATTGAGGCGTGAGATTCTGCCATCAGCTCGCCCATACGTTTCAGGTCGCCACTGGCCAGCGCATCAGCTGCTGCCAGCGTACGGTCATTTTCTGTGATGACGTGACGTGCACGGCGGGCAACGACCGGATCCAGCTCATCCTGAATGGAGAAGAACAGGGCAGGGTCAACGTCACGCAGCGCTTTTACGCCAAAGAAGCGTGCCGCCACTTCGCACTGTTCGCGACGGGCATTGTATTCGCTGTCCACCAGACCGCGTTTCACGTTGGAGTTGATAATGACCACCGCGGCGTTTTTCGGCATGGACACTGCACGGGTTTCCAGCGAGCGACAGTCGATCAGCAGTGAATGATTTTCTTTGCCCAGCGCAGAAATAAGCTGATCCATAATGCCGCAGTTACAGCCGACAAACTGGTTCTCCGCTTCCTGACCGTTCAGTGCCAGCGCAACGCCGTCCAGCGGCAGATCGTACAATGATTTCAGCGCCTGACCGACCGCCACTTCCAGCGATGCGGATGAACTCAGGCCTGCACCCTGTGGCACATTGCCGCTGATCACCATGTCCGCGCCGGAGAAATCTTTGTTACGCAGCATCAGATGCTTCACCACGCCACGCACGTAGTTGGCCCACGGGTGCGCATCGCTGTGCAAAATAGGCTCGTCGAGCGAGAAGCTGTCTTCGTCGTTATCGAAATCGGCGGCGATCACGCGGATGGTGCGGTCATTACGCTGTGCACAGGCAATCACTGTTTCATAATCGATGGCGCATGGCAGCACGAAACCGTCGTTGTAATCGGTATGTTCGCCGATCAGATTTACGCGGCCCGGTGCTTTGATGGTAATGGTGGCAGGGTAGCCGAATTTATCGGCAAAGATTTCCAGGGTTTTGGTCTTCAGTTTCATTATTTTTCTCCGGCCTCACGATAATGGACATCACTCACCGCCCGCAGACGCTCGGCGGCTTGTTCCGCTGTCAGGTCGCGTTGGGTCTCAGCCAGCATTTCGTAGCCGACCATAAATTTGCGCACCGTGGCTGAACGTAGCAACGGCGGATAGAAATGTGCGTGCAACTGCCAGTGTTCGTTGTCGTCTTCGGTAAATGGCGCGCCATGCCAGCCCATCGAATACGGGAAAGAGCACTGGAACAGGTTGTCATAACGGCTGGTCAGCTTTTTCAGCGCCAGCGCCAGATCACCGCGTTGTGCATCGCTCAGTTCGGTAATGCGTTTGACGTGAACTTTCGGCAACAGCAAGGTTTCGAACGGCCACGCTGCCCAGTAAGGCACCACCGCCAGCCAGTGTTCGGTTTCGACCACCGTACGGCTGCCATCGGCCAGTTCGCGCTGCACGTAATCCAGCAGCATCGGCGAACCTTGCTGTTCAAGATAGGTGCGTTGCAGGCGATCTTCGCGTTCGGCTTCGTTAGGCAGGAAGCTGTTGGCCCAGATCTGACCATGCGGATGCGGGTTGGAGCATCCCATCGCCGCGCCTTTGTTCTCAAAAACCTGCACCCATGGATAGGTTTTTGCCAGATCCGCGCTTTGCTCCTGCCAGGTTCTGACGATCTCCGTCAGGGCTTCAACCGACAGTTGTGGCAGCGTTTTGCTGTGATCCGGCGAGAAACAGATCACCCGGCTGGTGCCGCGTGCGCTCTGAACGCGCATCAGCGGATCGTCGCTTTCCGGCGCAAAAGGGGTATCCGGCATCAGCGCGGCATAATCATTGGTAAACACAAACGTGCCGGTGTATTTCGGATTCACATCGCCAGTCACACGGGTGTTGCCCGGACACAGGAAACAGTCCGGGTCATGCGCAGGCAGCGTTTCCTGCGAAACGGCTTCCTGCTGGCCTTGCCACGGACGTTTTGCGCGGTGCGGGCTGACTAACACCCACTGATCGGTCAGCGGGTTGTAGCGACGATGCGGGTGATCAATCGGGTTAAACGTGGTCATAAACTTTCCTTAGTGCACCTTAGTCCGGGTAGCCTTGCGGGTTTTTCGACTGCCATAGCCAGGTATCGTTGGCCATGTCTTCAAGCGTTCGGGTGACTTTCCAGTTCAGCTCTTTCGCCGCTTTGGTCGGATCCGCCCAGTAAGCCGGTAAGTCGCCCTCACGGCGCGGTGCAAACTTGTAATTCACGGGCTTGCCGCAGGCTTTGCTGAAGGCATTTACCACATCCAGCACGCTGTGGCCGAAGCCCGCGCCCAGGTTATAAATATGTACGCCCGCTTTGTTGTGCAGGGTTTTCATTGCCGCCAGATGGCCGTCGGCAAGATCCACCACATGGATATAATCACGCACGCCGGTGCCGTCCGGTGTCGGATAATCGTTGCCGAAAATCGCCACGGACTCACGACGGCCTACCGCTACCTGCGCGATAAATGGCATCAGGTTATTTGGCACGCCCTGGGGATCTTCACCCATCAGGCCAGACGGATGCGCGCCGACCGGGTTGAAGTAACGCAGCAGCGTAATGCTCCATTCAGGTTCTGCACGCTGCACATCCTGCAGAATTTGCTCGACCATCAGTTTGCTGCGGCCGTACGGGCTGGACGGATTGCCGGTCGGGAAATCTTCAACGTAAGGCGTTTTTGGCTGATCGCCATACACGGTCGCCGAAGAGCTGAAAATCAGGTTTTTAACGCCAGCTTCACGCATGGCTTCAACCAGCACCAGCGTGCCGGTGACGTTGTTGTCATAATAAGCCAGCGGTTTTGCCACCGATTCACCCACGGCTTTCCAGCCAGCGAAATGAATGACGGAATGAACAGGGTGCTCACTGAAAATTTTATCGAGAAGCGTGCGGTCGCGAATATCACCTTCGTAGAACAGCGGCGTTTTGCCGGTCAGGCTGTGGATGCGTTCCAGTACGCTGACTTTGCTGTTATGAAGGTTATCAAGAATGATTGGCGTAAAGCCTGCATCAATCAGTTGCACGCAAGTATGACTACCGATGTAACCGCTACCACCTGTGACTAAGACGTACATAAGAGCTCCCCGATGATTATCTTGATGCAACGATATCACGCTGCAAGGCTGAAAAAGGTGATCCATCCCCAATAAAATGGAATCGCTTACACAAACAGTTTACCACCTTTCAACATGACTCAACAGGTGCTGCGTGCCATGCAGAAAGCCTTCTGCAGCCGGCAGCAATCCAGAAAGGATGGGTTGTGTAATCGCTTACACTAACATTTATGCTTTGTCTGAATCAGTTTTCCGTGCTCATTTTCAGACTCCAGCCGGGGAAATGCCGACATTTTGTCCAGTAACCAGCGGCGGAGCGTCACGATGTCATCGCGCAGTGCTTTCTCTTTTGCGGTCACCAGATAATAGTTTGCGCCGGGAAGATATTGAGGGAATGGCGTGGTCAGAATGCCTTTTTCAATGAAGTCATGGGCCAGTAAACTGCTGACAATCGCCACGCCCTGGCCGGCAATTGCCGCCTGAATGGCATGGGTTTCATCTGTAAAGCGCAGGCCGCTGTCGGTATTTAATTGCGCGGGACCGACGTGTTTTTTCCAGTTTTCCCAGTCGGGAGAAGGATGGGGAATATGACGGTTTTCCACATGAAACAACGTCACCTCTTTCAGATCTTCCATCGTTTTCAGCGCCAGTGCAGGACTGGCAACCAGCACAAAAGTGTCGTGATAAAGCAACGTTGAATCGAGGCTTTCATTGGCGGATTCACTGTAACGGATCGCCACATCCACGGTATTACGGGTTAAATCCACCAGTTCGATGCCGGTGTGCAGGCGTAAATCCATTTCGGGCGCTGCGGCTTTTAAGTCCGCCAGCCGCGGCACCAGCCAGTGCGTCAGGAAATTGGACGTGGTGGTCAGTGTCAGTGCCGCAGGCAACCCGGCGTGATGGATTTCTTCGACGGCTGCCTGTAATCCGGCAAATGCCTGCCGGGTGGCCTGGCGCAGAATTTTCCCCGCAGCGGTTAGCCTGACCTCACGGGCGCTGCGCTCAAACACCGCCGTGCCCAGTGCTTCTTCAAGCACACGGATCTGATGGCTGATGGCGGTGGCCGTCACGCCGATATCTTCTGCCGCGCGTTTGAAACTCCTTTGCTGCGCCACGACATCAAACGCTTTGAGCGAACCCAGCGGCGGTAAACGGATCTTCTTCATGATGAGTTATTTTCATCCATTGCTGAAATCTATGACTTTGAGTTAGCTAAAATAGGCGGTGTAAGCTCTTTTATCAACACGATGAAGATGAAGCATATTCATCTGCTGAGCCGATGAATGTTGATAAAGGAACTTGCTATGAACGCCAAAAAATTACCCATGCCGTTGCTGGCTTCTGCGCTGGGCACGCTGTTTGTGCTGAACCTGGCGCTGACACTGCTGAGCGTCGCCTTTTACGGTCTGGACACACCGCTGTCCCACTCGCTGGCGGGGGCTGCCGCACTCTTTTTTGTACTGTTTATCATCAGCGAACGTTATCACCCCGAACCGCTAATGCCACGCCATCTGCGGTCGTCGTTGCTGTTACAGATAAGCCTCTGGACGCGTATTTTCGTCACGGCGGTCACTTATGCCACGTGGTTCATGCTGGCGGTGGCGATGTATCAGCTTTACGGATTGGGTGTACCGGGCATTATTCTCAGCTTCGTTCCCTTATTGCTGATGATGCTGCCGGGCAAAGCGCTCAGCGAAAAGCTCGGGCGGGGAATGACATCTGCCCGCATCTTGCTGTGGGGGTTTATGATTGCGGCGGGCGGACTGGAGGGGATGGCGATGACACCCTCGTTCTGGCCGGTGCTGCTGCCGGGATTGTTACTGACCGGATTCGGGGCGGGTATGGTTCGCCAGGCCGCCGCGGCAGAAAGGGATCTGCTCACCGGGGCCGAATACCATTATGCAATCCTGCTGGGAGGTTGGGTTCGGGTGAGCAGTACCATAGTGATACTGGCACTGCTCATTCTGCTACTGAGAAATAACCCCGGCCAGCAGGGGATTGAAAACGGATTTGCATTGCTGGCGGCACTGGCGCTGGCTGGTGTCGTGACCGCGCTGATGGTTCCCGCAAAGGCGAAGCAAAATAACGTTACAGCGCGTCAATCTGATAACGGTAGATTTCGCCATCAGGAATAAAGCTCAGCCGGTGAGTAATACATTCCGGCGCATCTTCCGCATGATGCGAAACAAACAGCAACTGGGTTTCGCCTTCGCCGATCAGAATATCGACAAAACGGCGCACCAGCTGGCGGTTGATCGGATCCAGACCCTGCAAAGGTTCATCCAGAATTAACAGCGCCGGATGCTTGACCAGCGCGCGGGCGATGAGCGCCAGCCGCTGTTGTCCCCAGGATAAACTGTGGAACGGGCTATCACTGGCATCGCCGTCCAGTCCGAGCAGTGTCAGCCATTGCGAGGTGAGCAATCTCTGCCGGTCAGATACCGCCTGATAAATGCCGATCGAATCGAAGAAGCCGGAAGTAATGACATTGCGCACGCTGGTGCTGACGCGATAATCCAGATGCAGACTGCTGCTGACGTAGCCGATATGGCGTTTGATGTCCCAGATGGTTTCACCGCTGCCACGCCGGCGACCGAACAGCGTCAGATCATTGCTGTAGCCCTGTGCGTGATCGCCAGTGATAAGGCTCAGTAAGGTGGATTTCCCGGCACCGTTCTGGCCGGTGATCTGCCAGTGCTGACCGTGATCGACCTGCCAGCTCAGATTGTGCAGGATCGGCTTGTCGTTGTCCTGCACCACGCCGTCACGCAGTACGATCAAAGGGCTGTCGGCAGGCGGACTGACGCGGGCTGTCGGATCTTCTGCTTCCGGCACAGCCATGCCGTTCAGGCTTTCGCTGTGTGCCAGTTGCGCGACCAGCGCATCAGCCATCACCTGTTCGCGCGCACCCACCGAGGCCAGCGTGCAGTCAGCCAGAACGCCGACATTTTTCACAAATGCAGGAATGTCGTCAAAGCGGTTAAGCACCAGCACCATCGTCTGACCTTCGCCGGACAAGGTTTCCAGCAACTGTGCCAGTTGCGCCCGGGCGTTGACGTCGAGGCCATCGAACGGCTCATCAAGCACCAGCAAATCGGGTTTTTGCATCAGCACCTGGCACAGCAGAGTCTTGCGCGTTTCGCCGGTCGATAAATATTTGAAACGGCGGTCGAGCAATTTCTCAATACCAAACTGTGCGGCAAGGGCAGCACAGCGGGCGGGGTCGCGCACTTCATCCTGAATAATTTCAGCGGTGGTGCGGCCGGTATCGTCTTCACCTTCGCTCAGTAAGTCGGTGTTGTTACGCTGCCATTCATCGGCCACCAGCTTCTGCAACTGTTCGAATGAGAGACGCACAATATGCGGAAAATTGTTTTCCCGGGTACCTTTCAGCAGGGTTAAATCGCCTGCCAGCGCTCGTGCCAGTGCGGATTTTCCACTGCCATTTGAGCCGACAAATGCCCAGCTGTCGGCCTGCTGGATATTCAGATCAGAAAGTGTGAGGGTCCGGGTATCACTGAGACGGAAAACGCCTTGCGAGATATGTAACGACGACATCTTAATCTCTCATTTTCAAATGATTATAAAACAAGGGATAAGCGCTGCACCTTCGCAAGTCAATTGACAAATCTGCAAAATGAAAACGCTGATTTTGCAAGATACTGATTAAATTCTGCTTTTAGCACAGGGTGGCCAGGATCACTTTGTCGTCATCAAACTGCGCGTAAACGCTCTGACCGTTTTTCAGAGCCAGTTTATCGGCTTCGGCATTCGGTACCGTCGCACACAGAATTTCACTGCTTTGCAGTTTCATCAGCACTTCGCTGCTGTTTTCACCGCGCTGGATGTGGGTGACACTGCCCTGCAAGGCGTTATGCGGATTTTCTGCGGTGAAGCCAAGGGTGATCCAGGGCGCTTTGATCAGCACCAGCACTTCCTTGCCGGGCGTTAACGCCAGACGGTCTGCGCTTTGTTCAGTGATCGCGGCGCGGATTTTTGTTTTGCCGTCAGCCAGCAGGACATCAATATGCTGCTGAACGGTGCTGTTATCGCGTTCAATCACGTTGCCGAAGAACTGGTTGCGCGCGCTGGTTTGCAGGGAGAAGCGTGAAATGGCCGCCAGCAAACTGTCGAGAGGGAGCGAATCTTCTTTTAGCACGTCGAAGGCTTTTTGCTGGATTTGCGCCAGTAATTCATAAAGCTGGATCAGGCGCTCGCCGTAAGGTGTCAGCACTGCGCCGCCACCGCCTTTCCCGCCGGTGCTGCGATCGACCAGCGTCTGATCGGCAAGCTGATTCATTTCATTGATGGCATCCCAGGCGCTTTTGTAACTGATGTTCGCGAGCTTAGCCCCCTGACTGATTGAACCGGTGTGGCGCACCTGCCGCAGTAATTCAATACGGCGCGGATCGGCAAACAAACGTTGCTGAAGTTTAAGGGTTAAGAGAATTTCGGCTTGCATCGCAGCTTCCTTGTTAGAATCATGGCTTATTGTCGCCGCTAAACCTGCAGGCAGGCAAGTTGGCTAAATGCTAAAGTAATTACCGTCCCGTGCTGTTATTATCCGCAACAGTTTGATTTTTCGTTTTTGACTTCATGTACGAAGTCCAACATCGCCTCAGGGCGATTCAGCCAGTTAAGTGAGGCTATCATGTTAGAACTATTAGAAAGTTTGATTTTCGCTGCCATCATGGTGCCGGTCTTCATCGCTGTGATCCTGGGCTTGATCTGGGGGCTGGGCGAAGTATTCAACATCATCTCTCACGTGGGCCACTCTAAAGAATCCCGTGAGAAACCTCATTACTGATTAATGAGACTGTTTGTTTCCGGAACCCGGCCCTTGCGCCGGGTTTTCTTTTTTCCAGGTTTTCTTTTTATAGTTCAGATCAAAAAAACATAGGTTATCTCCCCCTGATTCATAAAAATGAATGACATCGTTTTTCGTCGCGCTATATTAAAGATTACATAGCGAAATATCTCTTCATAAAGGCGAAGGAAAACGATGACATATCAATGGGGTAAAGTATTCACCGCAACCATTCTGGTCGCAGGGCTTGGCGTTCAGGCGCAGGCAGCAGAGAAAATCACGGTGTTTGCCGCTGCATCACTCACCAATGCTTTGCAGGATATCGCCACCCAATACCAGAAAGAAAAAGGCGTGCAGGTGGTCTCATCCTTCGCCTCATCTTCGACACTGGCCCGCCAGATTGAACAGGGCGCGCCGGCAGATTTGTTTATTTCTGCCGATCAGCAATGGATGGATTATGCCATCAGCAAGCAGCAGATGGTCGATAACACCCGTTACACGTTGCTGGGCAACGAACTGGTGCTGATTTCTGCGGCTAACAGCAAAATCAACAAAGTCGACATCTCTGAGAAAACCGAATGGACCAAACTGACGGGCGACAGCCGCCTGGCGGTGGGTGACCCTGATCATGTCCCGGCCGGGATTTATGCCAAAGAAGCGCTGCAAAAACTGGGTGCCTGGACCACGCTGGAACCTAAACTGGCGCGCGCCAGCGACGTCCGTGCGGCCATGGCGCTGGTTGAACGCGAAGAAGCGCCAGTGGGCATAGTTTATGGTTCTGACGCCGTCGCCAGTAAAAAAGTGAAAGTGATCGGGATTTTCCCTGCCTCCAGCCATAAGCCGGTTGAGTATCCGATGGCGATGGTGAAAGGGCACGAAAATGCCACCGTCAGCGGTTTTTATGATTATCTGAAAACCCCGGCAGCGGCTGCAATCTTCAAAAAATACGGTTTCACGCCTCGCGGCTAAGTTCATCGCTGTTGCTGAAAACAGATAAAGCCTGCGCTGCGCCAGGAGGCTTTATCTGTCCATCCCGGTTTCTTTCCCCGTGTGTGATTCTCTATACTTTGACGTAAATTAAAGCCTGCGAAATTTTTGCCGATATTTTATCTCTGCGACACATAAATTCAGGATTAAGAAACCGACATGATGTTGAGTGAATATGAGTGGCAGGCGGTACTTCTTAGTCTGAAAGTATCGAGCCTGGCCGTTGTTTGCAGTCTGCCGCTTGGTATTCTGATGGCGTGGGTCCTCGCCCGCGGCCGCTTTCCCGGCAAGTCCCTGCTCGACAGTATTATTCATTTGCCGCTGGTATTACCGCCGGTGGTGATTGGCTATTTGCTGCTGGTGGTGATGGGGCGGCGCGGCTTTATCGGCCAGCGTCTGTACGAATGGTTTGGTTTCAGCTTCAGTTTTAGCTGGCATGGTGCAGTGCTGGCCTCGGCGGTGGTGGCATTTCCGCTGATGGTGCGGGCGATACGCCAGTCGCTGGAGGCGGTTGACCCCAAACTTGAACTCGCCGCCCGCACGCTCGGTGCTTCGCCGTGGCGGGTCTTTTTCACCATCACACTGCCGCTTTCCGTGCCGGGCGTCATTGCCGGCGTGGTGCTGGCATTTGCCCGTTCGCTGGGCGAGTTTGGTGCAACGATCACCTTCGTCTCGAATATTCCGGGTGAGACCCGCACCATTCCGCTGGCGATGTATACCCTGATTGAAACGCCGGGCGCGGAAGGCGCTGCCGCACGGCTCTGCGTGCTGGCAATCCTGCTGTCTCTGGCGGCATTGCTGATTTCTGACTGGCTGGCAAAACGCAGCCGTATCCGGCTGGGAGGCTGACATGCTTGAACTCGATTTCAGCCAGACGCTGGGCAGCCTGGAATTACAGGTGTCGCAGACCTTACCGGCGCAGGGGATAACGGCCATTTTTGGTTTGTCAGGCGCAGGAAAAACCTCGCTGATTAATGCGATCGGCGGCCTGACCCAACCTGATAGTGGCCGCATTACCTTGAACGGCCGCATCTTATCGGATAAGCAAAACAACATTTTCCTGCCGCCAGAAAAACGCCGCGTCGGTTATGTTTTTCAGGATGCGCGACTGTTCCCGCATTACCGTGTGAAAGGCAATCTGCAATACGGCATGGCGCCGTCGATGCGCGGACAGTTCGATAACATCGTGCGGTTGCTCGGTATCACCCCCTTGCTGGACCGCTTCCCGCTCACGCTTTCAGGTGGCGAGAAACAGCGCGTGGCAATTGGTCGTGCGCTGCTGACAGCACCGGAAATTTTACTGATGGATGAGCCGCTGGCCGCGCTCGATATCCCGCGTAAACGCGAACTGATGCCTTACCTGGAGCGTCTGGCGCAGGAAGTCAGCATTCCGATTTTGTATGTGACGCACAGCCTCGATGAGATTTTACGTCTGGCGGAAAAAGTGCTGGTGCTCGACGGCGGTAAAGTGCTGGCCATGGGCACTTTGGAAGACGTGTGGGCGAGCAATGTGATGCGGCCGTGGCTGCCGAAAGAAGAGCAAAGCAGCGTGCTGAATGTCAGCGTACTGGAACATCATCCGCGCTATGAAATGACCGCACTGGCCATTGGCGATCAGCGTTTATGGATCAGTAAAGTCGAAGAGGTGCCCGGCACGGCGTTGCGCATTCGCGTGAATTCCACGGACGTTTCGCTGGTGCTGCAACCGACGGCTAACAACAGCAGTATCCGCAATATTCTGCCAGCGAAAGTGCTCGAATGTCTGGATCTGGGGAATCAGGTGGAGGTCAAACTGGCGATGGCCGATCACATCATCTGGGCGCGGATCTCGCCGTGGGCGCGGGACGAACTGATGATCCGCGCAGGCCAGTGGTTGTATGCGCAGATCAAAAGTGTGTCGGTCAGTCGTTAATCGTATTGCACCTTACTTTTCTGACGGGTTAAAGGCGGCGTAAAGCACCAGAACCTCTTCGGCAAACGCATCATCAATAATATAGAAATAGCATTCCGGCACGTTAAGCACCCGGGCGAAATGACACATGGTGTCGAAGTTCGGGCTGTACGTGCCGTTTTCATATTGCGACACCCGCGAACGCGCAGTGCTCTCATCTATTCCGGCTAAAACACCCAATTTTTCCTGCGTAAGTCTGGCTTTTGTCCGTGCGGATTTCAGTCGATGTGGGATCATTATCAATAACCATAGAAACTGTATTGACGTTATGTTTAGCATCACTTAACATTATTGTTGTTTAGAGTTACTGGACATCGTTATATGTCAGTGTAATTCACAATTCAGATAGTTGAACAAACAACATAAGGAAGAGGGATAAAAATGGAAAATGACTGGCATCCGGCAGATATCATTGCTGCATTACGTAAGAAAAAATCCTCACTGGCGGCGGTCTCGCGTCAAGCCGGTTTAGGCTCATCCACACTGGCCAATGCGCTGGCGCGTCCGTGGCCGAAAGGGGAACTGATCATTGCTCAGGCTCTGGATATCCATCCGTCGGTGATCTGGCCCAGCCGGTACTTCGACGAGAATAAGCAATTAATTACCCGCGCCGTCCGGCCGGTCAGGAATAAGACGCTGAAAAGCGACTGATTATCCTGCAAAAAAACACCTTCCTCTGTGGCAGAGGAAGGTGCATTGGTAAAATTAGTTCAACACTTTATTACGGATAACTTCAGCGATGCCGGGTGTTTCGTGATCGCCAATCACCAGCGCGGCACGTTCTTTGATAGCATCTGCTGCATTGCCCATCGCCACGCCCAGACCGACATTTTCCAGCATGCTCAGGTCGTTGTAGTTATCACCGAACGCCACCACATCCTGCATGCTCATACCCTGCGATTCGACCCATTCCTGCAAACGGCGACCTTTGCTGTTGCCTCCTTTCGCCACATCTACCTGATCATGCCATGACCATTCGCAGGCCAGACCCAGCTCGTTTTCAACCTGTGAGGCAAACGTATGCAGGGCATCGAGATCCTGATGTGAGGTGGCGAATTTCCAGATCGACTGCGCATCATCAGCGGCTTCGCGAAGACTGTTCACCTGAATAATGTTTGGGCGCTGATGTTCCGGCAGGGTTTGCCCCCAGGCAATGGACCGGCTGACGTGGCCGCTCGGTTGCTGATACAGCATGGCGTCATCGACATACAACAGACCGTGGATGCCGTGATATTCCAGCAAGTCGACCACTTTTTTTGCTTTGACCGGATCCAGCGGATCAGAAGTTAAGACCTTACGTGCCTGATAATCATACAAATAGGTGCCGTTACAGCAGATAGCAGGTGTATCGAGCTGCAATGCCTGATAAAACGGATGGATAGCGACATGATGGCGTCCGGTCACGACGACCACTTTGATTCCCTGTGCACGGGCATCGGCCAGTGCGGCAAGGGATTCTGGAAGGATACGTTTTTGGCGGTCCAGCAGCGTCCCGTCGAGATCGAGCGCAATAATGCGATAAGTCATGAGCAGTCCATCGTAAGTGAGGGGGAATAAGGGGAAATTATCGCCATATTACCTTTTTTAGCCTGCTAATTAAACCGGGTATCCGGCACTAAAGGTGCCGTCGTATCGTGCTAACCTGAGCTACGCTGTAAAAAACATAACGACTCATTCAGTCTTAATAAGGAGATGTGATGAAGCAAGTTGTCTACATTGCCAGCCCTGAGAGCCAGCAAATCCACGCTTTTCGTCTGGCAGACAATGGTGAACTGAGCCTGCTGCAAACGGTGGACGTTCCGGGACAGGTTCAGCCGATGGTGATTCATCCCGATGGTCATCGTCTTTACGTCGGCGTACGTCCTGAGTTCGGCGTGCTGACCTACCGCATCGACCATGAAGGTAAACTGGAAGAAGCCGCGATGGCACCTCTGCCGGGCAGTCCGACGCATCTGGGTATAGACCTTCAGGGGCGTTTTGTGTTCTCCGCGTCCTACAGCTTTAACAATGTCAGCATTCATCCGCTGGATGAAAAAGGCCTCGCACTGGCCCCGGTGCAGGTGCTGGAAAACATCCAGGCTCCGCACTCAGCCAATATTGACCCGACCAATCAGGTGCTGATGATCCCGGCGCTGAAAGAAGACCGTATCCGCCAGTTTGACTTCAGTGTGAACGGCGAAGCGACGCCGCATAACGCGCCGGAGCTGAAAACCGCAGCGGGTGCGGGCCCGCGTCATATGGCATTCCACCCGAATCATCATTTTGCCTACTGTGTAAATGAGCTGAACAGCAGCGTGGATGTGTACCAGAAAGACGTCACCAGCGGCGAATACCGTCAGGTGCAGACACTGGGGATTATGCCCGCTGATTTCACCGGCACCTGCTGGGCGGCCGATTTGCACATCACGCCGGACGGCAAATTCCTGTATGCCTCAGACCGTACTGCCAGCCTGATTTCTGTGCTGACCGTCTCAGAAGATGGCAGCGTGCTTGAACTGGCCGGGCATCACGCCACCCAGACACAGCCGCGTGGTTTCAATATTGATCACTCCGGCCAGTATGTGATCACCGCAGGACAGAAATCGGATGCGATTGAAGTCGCTAAAATTGATCCGCAAAACGGTCAGCTGACGACGTTGAAAACCTACGCGGTGGGCAAAGGCCCGATGTGGGTAAGCATTCTGGAAATTAATTAATCACGGCTGTTTACTGGTTAGTTTATCTAATGATTTATTTTTAACTGATCAATAATACCGCTCTGAAATAATGATCAAGCCCCTGTAATAAGGGGCTTTTTTATTGCCTGTGCTATACGTGCTATATATAAGAAATATTTTAATGTTTCTATAAATGTTGAACATTGCTGGTCGATAACTCTCCCGTTATTCACTGATTCTTCGGTGGCGTTGCCACTTCAGAGTCAGTCCTTTTGGTTATCAGGGAGAAGAAAATGAATGTACTTTCAGGGATCGCTGGCCGGGTTCGCCATGCCTCAATTGCCAGCAAGCTCGGTGCAGGATTTGCGCTGGTGTTGCTTCTGGGATCCTTTATCGCTGTGTCCGGTGTCTACCATCTGACCAGCATCAATCAACGCGCTGAAAAAGCGTCCTTGCTCAAGACCGTTAACGATCTGCTGAGCGATGCCAAATTTACCCGGCTTTCATATATGGCCAGCAAAGACCCCAAATTTGTTGAAGAAAACCGCCAGGCGCTGGATAAACTGGAAGCCCGTCAGGCTGATGTTGAGGCGTACTCCTGGGATCCGCAAGACCAGCGTCTGGTGGAAACCATGCCGGAAAATATCCGCCGTTATCGTGAAAGCTGGCAGCACACGCTGAATCCTCCGGCAGGCAGCGATGCGGAAAAAATCACCGCGCAGTTGGCCGAAGCCGGGCTGGCCCTGACCTCTGCGTCTAACACGTTGCTCGATCATGAGATGAACAATCTGCATAACGAAGTGACGCGCACCATTTCTGAAATGCTGGTGATCATTGTGGCGACTGTGGTTGCCGGTGTGTTGATTTCGTGGCGCATGACCCGTCAGCTGACACTTCCTCTGCGCCGCACGCTGCAAACCGCAGAACGTATCGCTGCCGGTGATCTTTCTACTCATGCCACCAGCCACAGTTTTGACGAAGTGGGGCAACTGAGCCGCGCCATTGAAACCATGAACCAGAACCTGCACGGCATCATCGGTGATATCCGCGAAGGCGTAACGCAGGTGACCCGCGCTTCGGGCGAAATAGCCGCAGGTAATATCGATCTGTCAGCCCGTACCGAAGAGCAGGCGGCAGCGCTGGGGCAAACAGCGGCCAGCATGGAACAACTGACCTCAACGGTGAAACAGAACGCCGACAATGCCGCGCAGGCCAGTCAGCTGGCCTCCGATGCGGCCAATACGGCGGCACGGGGGGGTAAACTGGTGGCCGATGTCGTGGGCGTGATGAAAGAGATTACTGTCAGTTCGAAGCAGATTTCCGAAATTACCACGGTCATCAACAGCATCGCTTTCCAGACCAATATTCTGGCGCTGAATGCTGCGGTTGAAGCGGCGCGGGCAGGGGAGCAGGGCCGCGGTTTTGCCGTGGTCGCCAGCGAAGTCCGCAGCCTTGCGCAGCGCAGCGGGCAGGCGGCGAAAGAGATTGAAGGGCTGATTGGTAAATCGGTGATTAACGTCAATAACGGCTCTGTGCTGGTTGGCAAAGCGGGTGACACCATGGAAGAAATCGTCGGCTCTGTCCGTCATGTCACGCAAATCATTCATGAGATCGCATCGGCGTCTGACGAGCAAAGTCGCGGCATCAGTCAGATTGCGCAGGCGGTGGCAGAGATGGATACCGTCACCCAGCAAAACTCGGCGCTGGTTCAGCAGTCTGCCAGTGCGGCGGCTTCGCTCGATGAGCAGGCGGTGAATCTGGAACGCACGGTGTCGGTATTCCGTCTGGGCAACGAAGCGTTGTAACATTTTCGCAGAACGAAGTCCGCAGAACGAAAAAAAACCGCCGGAGGCAACCCCGGCGGTTTTTTCATGGCATCAGACTGAATTACTTCGCAGGCTGTGTCAGCACGTTGTTGTACTGCCACAGGCGGTTGAAGTTAGTGTCATTCAGATTGCGCTGTTGTTTCTCATCTTTTGGCACGTTGCCGGCAAATGGCTGGCCGGAGAAGACAGAAGCGCCCCACGGATTCATCTGGTCATAGCTGTTGTCGAAGCTGCTGTCGCGGATTACCAGCTGGCTGCTTGCGCCATCAGCATCCCACGCACGCCCCATTTTCGCTTTCGCAGCCTGCTCGAAGCCACGGTCGCCGGTCAGGTTGCTGTCGATCACCAGGAGGCCATACGGTGCAGCTGCTGGCGTGTTTGGCGCAAAGACAGACGCCTGTTTCACGCCACGGCTGCTGACGGTGTGGAATTCAACGTGGTCAAAGACGGCATTCGCCCGGCCAAATACGTAATCCACATCACCCACGATCAGGCTGTTATGCACGTATGCACGGCTGTAACGGCTGTTGTCAGTCTGGTTGTGGATGTTGGCGGTGTTCACCATAAAGGTATTCTGGCGGCCAATCAGGCGCACGTTATCCAGAATCACATTGTCACCGTCGGTACGCAGCGCAACGGCGGAATGATCGCCCCCGTCAACAGTATCGAGCAGGGAATTGCCGATGGTCAGGTTCTGAATCTGCACACCGTTGCTTTGTGACCACACGGTCGCGGTACAGCCGGTGCCGATGGTTTCAGTGGTCAGGGTGGCGCAGTTCTGGAACATATAGAACGCGCGATCGCCCGGCAGGAACTGGCCGTTAGGACTGACTGTTGAACGGTAAGTGGCGGGTGCCGCTGCGGCTTCCAGACCTTGTGCGAGGGTCACATCAGCAGAGCTGTTGCCCGCACCGAATAAGGTGACCGGTGGTGAACCCGCCGGGATGTACACGGCACCGTTGTAAGTGCCTGGCAGGATTTTAATGAAGATACGTTCACCGTGGTTACGCACAGCCAGTGCCGCGTTTACCGCCATCTGAACGTTAGAGTATTCTGCGCCGTCGGTGCCTAACTGCGGGCCGACCACGAAATGGGTGTTCACACCGTCAGTGCTGGCCAGTTTAGGGAACCAGCCCTGTTGCTGAACCTGCAAAGAAGGGCCGCCAAAGGCCAGATAATTTTTCGTTGTAAAATTGGCCGCTTCGTCCGCTGATAACACGGGCAGTGACGCGGTGCCCGGAGCAACCTGGCTGGATAAGCCTTGATGGCTGCTGCTGCATGCCGCCAGGATCAGGCTGGCAGACAACATAGCGCACGCGCGCGACAGGGTGGAAATTTTCACTGTGACTGACTCCTTGATGAAGAAGATTGTTCTTTTTTTCAATGTTGCGGTCATCGCCGCAATAAAAAAACGGTGGCCAGTAAAACTGACCACCTTTTCTGCGTCTTTTATACCACAGGAATCAGCTGTATATCACTGTCAGTGATGCTTTGCCGAGAGTATGGAAATGCACATTGAAGCCAAGATACGCGCCGCTGGCATTCTCATCGACTTCCAGCGTTTCTGTATCGATGGCGTATACGGTGAAATGATAGTGATGGTGTTCGCCCTGCGGAGGGGCTGCGCCGCCATAACCGGCTTTGCCAAAATCGGTGCGGGTCTGCACGGCACCGGCAGGTAAACCGCCTTTGCCGGAGCCCGCGCCTTGCGGCAATTCGGTGACGTCTGCCGGAATATTCGCGACGCCCCAGTGCCACCAGCCGGAGCCGGTCGGGGCATCCGGGTCATAAACGGTTATCACAAAACTTTTGGTGCCCTCGGGGGCACCGGACCAGGCCAGATGCGGCGAAAGGTTGTCGCCGTTGTAGCCCATGCCGTTAAAAACCTGCGTTTCCGGCATTTTGTCGCCATCGCGCAAATCATTACTGGTGAGTGTAAATGCCATAGAACCCTCTTCAGATGATGAAATAGTCACGGGCAGATTACTTGCCGACCTCGCCGCCGCCCAGCATTTTCAGTAATGCCTGCGCGACTGCTCTGGAAGAGGCCGGATTCTGACCGGTGATCAGTTTGCCATCGGTGACGGCATAAGGCCGCCAGTCCGCTGCCTTACTGTAATCGCCGCCATTTTTCTTCAGCTCGTCTTCAACCAAAAAAGGCACGATGTCGGTCAGGCCAACCGCGTCTTCTTCGCTGTTACTAAAGCCGGTTACGCGCTTGTCTTTCACCAGCGGCGTGCCATCTTCCACCAGCACATTGCGCAACACCCCCGGCGCGTGGCAGACCGCAGAAACCGGTTTGCCCGCTGCCCAGAAAGCCTGGATCAGCGCGATGGAATGCTGGTCTTCAGACAGATCCCACAACGGTCCGTGACCACCCGGATAGAAAATGGCATCGAAGTCATCAGCGTTAACATCAGCAAGTTTGTGCGTGTTCGCCAGCACCTTCTGCGCATCTTTATCACTGCGGAAGCGTTCGGTTGTTTCGGTCTGCGCATCCGGCTCATCACTTTTCGGATCGAGTGGTGGCTGTCCGCCTTTCGGCGAGGCCAGCGTCAGCCCGGCGCCTGCATCCAGAAACTCGTAATAAGGCGCGGTAAATTCTTCCAGCCAGAAACCGGTTTTCTTACCGGTTTCGCCGAGCTTATCGTGTGATGTCAATACAATCAGTAATTTCATGTTACCTCCTGTGGACGCCGTCAGCTTTAGTTAAGGAGTAATCAGTCCTGACCGACACGAACGACCAGTTTGCCAAAGTTTTTACCCTCAAGCAGGCCAAAGAACGCCTGCGGTGCATTCTCTAATCCTTCCACGATATCTTCGCGGAATTTCACTTTCCCTTGTTCAAACCATTCGCTCATCTGTTTTGCAAACTCCGGATAGCGATGGCCGTAATCATCAAAAATAATAAAGCCCTGCACACGCATGCGTTTCTTCAGAATGGTGCCGGTCAGCAGGGAAAGGCGATCTTGTCCCTCTTTCAGACCGGTCGCGTTATATTGGGAAACCAGCCCGCACAGCGGAATACGCGCTTTGGTATTGAGCAGCGGCAATACGGCATCAAACACCGCGCCACCGACGTTTTCAAAATACACATCAATGCCATCCGGGCAGGCCGCTTTCAGGCGTTTATCCAGATCCGGGGCGCGGTGATCGAGACACTCATCGAAACCGAAATGTTCAACGGCATAGCGGCATTTCTCTTCACCACCGGCAATCCCGATCACGCGACAGCCTTTGATTTTACCAATTTGTCCGACCAGCGAGCCGACCGGCCCGGTCGCTGCAGCAACGACCAGCGTTTCCCCCGGCTTGGGTTCGCCAATATCCAGCAGCCCCATAAAAGCGGTGAAGCCCGGCATGCCTAAAACACCGAGTGCAAGGGAAGGTTGTTTGAGTGCCGCGCCTTCCAGTTTCTTCACGGCTTTGGCGTCGGCCACGGAATAATCCTGCCATCCGGTGCTGCCGACCACGAAATCCCCGGCTTTAAAATCCGGGCTTTTTGATTCCACCACGCGGGAAACTGCGCCGCCGGTCATTACTTCACCGATTTGTACCGGCGCAGCGTAAGAAGGCGCATCGCTCATACGTCCGCGCATGTACGGGTCGAGCGAAAGCCACACGGTACGCAGCAATAACTGACCGTCTCTGGCCTGCGGTAACGGCGCTTTTTCCAGACGGAAATTGTCATCGACGGGTTTGCCGTGAGGGCGTGAAGCCAGCACGATGCGGCGGTTTTCAGACTGTAACTGGGGCATAGTCATTCCTTTTCGTTTTCTTATAAGAAAGTTAAAAGCTAACGTAATTGGGAATAAGTATAGGACGCTAAACAGTTTTCGAACCAAGCGCTTTATGCCATGTTTGAATAAACCCTGCGATTTTTCCCTGAAATGTGACCATCATCTTTTCCTATGACATCTGCCGGAAAATTCCTTTAAATCTGCAGGTTGCACAGGTATGGTCGGTAAGATTTTTGACCTGTTGCTCCACTTTATCTGCAAGATTAATAAGCATAAAAAAGGGATCCTAATGCGTAAAACTCCTCTGGCACTGAGTGCCGTTTTCCTGTTGCTCAGCCTGAATCAGTCTGCCTTCGCCAAAGAGCCCGCGCCCGCGCCGCTCTGGCCGGGCGTCAATGTGGCGCAACTCGCGCAGCAATCGCCGGTTCACTGGGTGTCGGTCGCGCAAATTGAAAACAGCCTGAACGGCCGCCCGCCAATAGCTGTCGGTTTTGATATCGATGACACGGTGTTGTTTTCCTCGCCGGGCTTTTACCGCGGGCAGGTCGAGTTTTCCCCCGGAAAACAGGATTATCTGAAGAACCCGAAATTCTGGGAGAAAATGAACAACGGCTGGGATGATTTCAGCATGCCAAAAGACGTAGCGAAGGCGCTGATTGCCATGCACCTCAAACGCGGCGACAGCATTTACTTCGTGACCGGCCGCAGCGAAACCAAAACTGAGACCGTGACGAAGACGCTGCAGAACGATTTCCAAATCCCGCAGGACAAAGTGAATGCGGTTATTTTCGCCGGTGACAAAGCCGGTCAGAACACAAAAACGCAGTGGCTGAAAGATAAGCAAATTAAAGTGTTTTATGGCGACTCTGACAATGATATCACTGCCGCTCAGGCCGTGAGCGCGAGGGGGATCCGCGTACTGCGTGCGTCAAACTCCAGCTATAAACCGCTGCCACAAGCCGGTGCGTTTGGAGAAGAAGTCATTGTGAATTCTGAGTATTAAGTGGCACCCACCCCTGCGAAGGGGAGGGCTGGGGTGGGGTATTAAAGCAAAATCAATGGGTTGAGGTTTTTTTGATAAGGTGTTAGCCCTTAAAAACTCCCTCCCGGCCTCCCCCTTCGCACAGGGAGGCGCAAAAGTAAAACCTGTCTTCCTGGCGGCTTTACTTCACGCTCACATCAATATCACCAAAGTATTTCTTCGAAAGCTCTTTCACCACGCCATCTTTTTGCACTTTAGCGATCGCTGTATCCAGCTTTTCTTTCAACTGGGTATCGCCTTTACGCAGGCCGAAGGCGATGCCGCTGCCGAGAATTTTATCATCGCGTACGGCGTCACCGACGAAGCCGTAATCTTTACCGTCCGGACGCGACAGGAAACCGGTCTGACCGGCCGGGGCCAGCACTAATGTGCCGTCGAGACGACCGGATGACAGATCCAGATACACCTGATTCTGATCCTGATAAGAGACGATATCCACGCCTTTCGGTGCCCAGTGTGCCTGCGCATAACTTTCCTGAATCGACCCCTGTAACACGCCGATATGCTTGCCTTTCAGCGACTCCGTGGTCGGCAGCAGGCCGGAATCTTTCTTCGCAATCAGTTTGGTGGGGACGCGGTAAATCACGTTGGTAAAATCAATCGCCTGACGACGTTTATCCGTCACGTTCATCGCCGAGTTAATCGCATCAAATTTACGCGCCTGCAGGGCCGCAATCAGGCCGTCGAAAGAAGTGTCGTACCAGTCGCATTTCACACTGGCGGCGGCGCAGACGGCGTTGCCCAGATCGATATCAAAACCCTGTAATTCACCGGTCGCACTTTTCGATTCGAACGGTGGATATTGCGCTTCCAGACCAAATTTGAGCGTGGAACCGTCCGCCAGTGCGGAGAAAGACGCGACGGCACAACCTAACAGCAATGCGATTTTCAATTTTTTCATTATTCACAATTCCCCGGCGTTATTGAGATGAATACAAAGGTTCAGACGCGACACAACCGGCGTGCGCCTTCGTACAACGTGTCGTTATCTTTGGCAAAGCTCAGACGGATAAGCCCTGTTGGTTGGTTATTGCTGTAAAAGGCTGACAGCGGAATGGTCGCGATCTGATGATCGCGGATCAGGCTCAGCACAAATTCGTCGTCGGTCAGTGGACTGAAATGACTAAAACGCGCCAGCATAAAGAAACTGCCACGGCTTGGCAGTAATTCAAAGCGGGATTCGCTGAGGGCTTCGGCCAGCAGGTCGCGTTTTTGCTGATAAAAATCGGCCAGTCCCAGATAACTTTGCGGGTCAGCCAGCGCTTCGGCGAATGCGACCTGCATCGGCGTATCGGCAGAGAACACCATAAACTGATGCACTTTGCGGATTTCATCCATTAGTTCTGCCGGTGCCAGGCAATAACCCACACGCCAGCCGGTGACGTGATAGGTTTTGCCGAAAGACGACACAATCACGCTGCGCTCAGCCAGTTGCGGATAGCAGGCCATGCTTTCGTGGCGCTCGCCGTCGAACACCACGTGCTCATACACTTCATCGGACAAAATCACGATGTCGGTGTCTTGGGTCAGCGCGGTCAGTCGTTCGATATCAAATTCAGTGAAAATGGCACCGGTCGGGTTATGCGGACTGTTGATGATGATCATTCGCGTGCGGCTGTTGATCGCGCTGGCGACCTGATCCCAGTCGATGCTGAAATCATCCAGCGACAGGCCGATAGCCACCGGCTTCGCGCCCTGTAAACGGACGATCGGTGCATAGCTGTCAAATGACGGCTCGAAATAAATGACTTCATCGCCCGGATGTACCAGGGCGCTGATGGCGGAATACAGGCCTTCGCTGGCGCTGGCAATCACCGTCACTTCGCTGTCGGCATCATATTTGCAGCCATAAAGCGCTTCGACTTTGGCGGACAACGCATGGCGTAATGCCGCCACGCCACTCATTGGTGCGTACTGGTTATGCCCCTCGCGCATGGCTTTTGCGACGCTGTCGATTAACGCGGGCTGGCATGAGAAATTCGGTGCCCCCTGTGACAGGTTCAGGGCGTTATGTTCAGCGCTGAGCTGGCCGATAACGGTAAAAATGGTGGTGCCGACGTCAGGTAATTTTGACAGGGGCGACATGGCGCTCTTCATAGCATTTTCCCCAAAAAGCAGGCCGGGTGGCCATGAGAAGGTAAAAACGGGTGTTGAATGATTAAGCAATAGTTCCCCTGTGCCGACAATGGAAAGTTTGTCATACTCGTTATGATCTGAAGTCATGGCTTTATAACGTTTCTGACGAGGTAACTGTGAGTTTTTCTCCTGAACTGCCGTATCTGAATTTACCCTCGCTCAACGTGCTGAAAACCTTTGCCGTGGTTGCGCAAACCTTGAATCTGACACACGCGGCGGCGTTGCTGCACATCACCCAGGGCGCGGTCAGTCGCCAGATCACCGGACTTGAGGCCACGCTGGGTTATCCGTTGTTTTTACGTCAGGCCCGCGGGCTGACGCTGACCCCGCGCGGGGCGCAGTTGTTGCCGCCGGTACAACAGGCGCTGGCGCTGATGGGAGAAGCCCTGCAACGTGTGGGTTCGCATCCGGATACCTTACGCATTAAATGCCCGACCTGTTCCATGCGCTGGCTGCTGCCGCGTGTTATCCAGCTACAAAACGACAGGCCGGATTTGCAGATTGAGCTGACAGCTTCCATCGCCCACGGCGTGGATTTCAGCAACGAACATTTTGATGCTGCCGTAGTGTTTGGTCGTCCGCCGGAATCACAGCGCCGGGCGCATCATCTGTTTGATGAAGTGCTGACGCCGGTGTGTACGCCGGAGTTTCTGCCGCGTCATAAAGGGAAAACGAAAGTGGCGGATCTGGCCGATAAAACGCTGCTTCACCCGACGCGTGACCGTCGCGACTGGTTGTTGTGGCTGCGGGAGGAGGGCGTACAGGGATTGCCGTCAGCCAAATCACAGCATTTCGATACGCTGGATCTGGCGATCAATTCGGCGTTGCAGGGCTACGGTGTGGCGATAGGCGATCTGACATTAATTGAAGATGATTTGCAGGCGGGAAGGGTGATTGCGCCGTTCCCGTTGTGCGTGGCAAGCGGCGCGTCTTATACGTTGCTGTATCCGGAAAACCCGACCCCTGCGCTGAAAGTGGCAATTGATTTTCTTAATGAAGAAGCGCGGCTCAGCCGGGAAAAACTGAGCGCGCTGTTATCTACCTCACACCGGTTAGTCACCACAGGCTAATCAGTAAAGCGCAGCCAGTGCGCTGGCGATTGCGCCGGTCAGTTTGCTCAGTTCTTCAGGTGAAATGATGTACGGCGGCATCAGGTAAATCAGCTTGCCGAACGGGCGGATCCACACGCCCTGACCGACAAAATGCTTCTGCAATTGCGCCATGTCTACCGGCAGGCGCATTTCCACCACACCAATCGCCCCGAGCACCCGCACATCGGCGACCGCCGGATGTGCTGCCAGCGGCTGTAAACCGGTATTCAGCTGTTTCTCAATGCTCAATACCTGCGCCTGCCAGCGGTTTTCCGCAAGTAAATGCAGGCTGGCGCTGGCGACCGCGCAGGCCAGCGGATTGCCCATAAATGTCGGGCCGTGCATGAAACATCCCGCCTCGCCGTCACTGATCACCTGTGCCACATGGCGGGTGGTGAGCGTGGCGGAAAGTGTCATGTAGCCGCCGGTCAGGGCTTTGCCGAGGCAGAGGATATCCGGCGAAATCCCGGCGTGATCACAGGCAAACAGCTTGCCGGTGCGGCCAAATCCGGTGGCAATTTCATCGGCAATCAGCAACACGCCATATTCATCGCATAACTTACGCACGCGTTTGAGATACAGCGGGTGATAAATCCGCATCCCGCCCGCCCCCTGAACGATGGGTTCTACAATGACTGCGGCGATTTTGCGGTGATTTTCGTCCAGCATTTTGGCAAATGGCGCGATATCCGCCTCATCCCATTCCCCGTCAAAACGGCTCTGCGGCGCATCGGCGAACAGATGCTGTGGCAGATAACCCTGATACAAACTGTGCATCGAGTTTTGCGGGTCACAGACTGACATCGCGCCAAAGGTGTCGCCGTGATAGCCGTTGCGCAGGGTCAGCAACGTCTGGCGTTTTTCACCGCGCGCCTGCCAGTATTGCATCGCCATTTTCAGTGCTACTTCAACGGCCACCGAACCAGAATCCGCCAGAAACACGCATTCCAGCCCGGCGGGGGTCATTTCTACCAGACGGCGGCACAACGCAACCGCCGGCGGATGGGTGATCCCGCCAAACATCACATGTGACATTTTTCCGATTTGTTCGATGGCCGCCTGGTTCAACTGCGGATGGTTGTAACCGTGGATTGCCGCCCACCAGGACGACATGCCGTCAACCAGTTTGCGGCCATCAGCCAGCTGCAACATCACGCCGGACGCGGATTCCACCGGATAGGCGGGCAGCGGTTTGGTCATAGAGGTATACGGATGCCAGATGTGGCGCTGGTCGAATTCAATATCGGCGGGGGTCATAAACGAATCCTGAGGCGTAAGCTGTAAACTAAAAAATAATTTTAACGTTGACGGTAAACCAAAACAAATTAAAAATAGTTTACGGATTATAACCCTTAAAAATTATTCCCTCTATTTTGGAGAAGTCATCAATGACTACCCGCACCCACTGGACGCTGGAAAAAACGCAGGCTCTGTTCGATAAGCCATTCCTGGAGCTGATGTTCGAAGCGCAGCAAATTCACCGTCAGCATTTTGACCCGCGACAGGTTCAGGTCAGCACCTTGCTGTCGATCAAAACCGGTGCCTGTCCCGAAGACTGTAAATATTGCCCGCAAAGTTCCCGTTACAAAACCGGGCTGGAATCTGAACGTCTGATGCAAGTCGAGCAGGTGCTCGAATCTGCCCGACAGGCGAAAGCCGCCGGTTCAACCCGTTTCTGTATGGGCGCGGCGTGGAAAAACCCGCACGATCGTGACATGCCGTACCTCGAGCAGATGGTGCAGGGCGTGAAAGAAATGGGCATGGAAACCTGCATGACCCTCGGCACGCTGAACACTACGCAGGCACAGCGTCTGGCGCACGCCGGGCTGGATTTCTACAACCATAACCTTGATACCTCGCCGGAATTTTACGGCAGCATCATAACGACCCGCAGCTATCAGGAACGCCTGGATACGCTGGCGGAAGTGCGCGGCGCGGGCATTAAAGTCTGTTCCGGCGGCATTGTGGGGTTAGGTGAAACCGTCAAAGACCGCGCCGGTTTGCTGATGCAACTGGCGAACCTGCCGGTGCCGCCGGAAAGTGTGCCGATCAACATGCTGGTGAAAGTGAAAGGTACGCCGCTGGCGGATAATGACGATGTGGATCCGTTTGATTTCATCCGCACGATCGCGGTCGCGCGCATCATGATGCCGCAATCTTATGTGCGTCTGTCTGCCGGACGTGAGCAGATGAGTGAGCAGACCCAGGCGATGTGCTTTATGGCCGGTGCCAACTCCATCTTCTACGGCTGCAAACTGCTGACCACGCCAAACCCGGCAGAAGATAAAGACCTGATTCTGTTCGGCAAGCTGGGGCTTAACCCGCAGTCATTTGAAACAGAAATGGGCGATAACCAGCAGCAGGCCGCGCTTGCCGAGCAGCTGGTCCACGCCGATACCGATCAGTTCTACAACGCTGCGGTATAACCGGTGAGCTGGCAAACGCGGATCAACGACGCGGTGGCGGCGCGCAAACAGGCGGCGGCATTTCGTGTACGGCAGCCGAATGAGGGCGGCAGTGCGCGTTTTCTGACGCAGGGCGGGCGGCGTTATCTGAATTTTTCCGGTAACGATTATCTTGGCCTGAGTCAGGACGCTGAGGTGATCGCCGCGTGGCAGCAGGGCGCGGCTAAATACGGTGTCGGCAGCGGCGGTTCAGGACACGTCACCGGTTACAGCGAGGTGCATGCCGCGTTTGAGCAACAACTGGCGCAGTGGCAGGGATATCCGCGGGCTTTGCTGTTTATCTCCGGCTTTGCGGCGAATCAGGCGATTCTCGCGGCGCTGATGCAGGCTGAGGATCGCGTGCTGGCTGACAAACTCAGTCACGCGTCTTTACTGGAAGCCGCAGCCCATGCACCTTCGCAGTTGCGGCGTTTTCACCACAATCAGCCGGATTCCCTTGAGCGCCTGCTGGAAAAACCGGTAGCCGGCGAAACGCTGGTGGTGACCGAAGGTGTATTCAGTATGGACGGCGACGCCGCGCCGCTGGCTGATCTGCATAGCTTGTCCAAAGCGCACGGTAGCTGGCTGATGGTTGATGACGCGCACGGTGTGGGCGTTACCGGTGAAGAAGGGCGCGGCAGTTGCTGGCAACAGGGCATCCGGCCGGAACTGCTGGTGGTCACATTCGGAAAAGCTTTCGGTTGCAGCGGCGCGGCGGTGTTGTGTGATGATGCTACCGCCGATTACCTGTTGCAGTTTGCCCGCCATCTGATTTACAGCACGTCGATGCCCGCCGCGCAGGTCTGTGCGTTACAGGCTGCACTGGCACGAGTCCGGCAGGATGACGGTCTGCGTGATAAACTGGCCGCCAATATTACCCGTTTTCGCGCGGGTGCCGCCGGTTTGCCGTATCCGCTGACCGGTTCACAGACGGCGATCCAGCCGGTGATTGTGGGTGAAAACCAGCCCGCGCTGGATCTGGCATCCACCTTGCGCGATCGCGGATTGTGGGTCAGCGCCATCCGTCCACCGACGGTGCCACCGGGCAGTGCGCGGCTGCGCATTACCCTGACAGCGGCGCATGAGCCGGAAGATATCGATTTTTTGCTGGAGTCCCTTCATGGGTGCAGTCACTGAATTAGTGAACAAACAAGCGGTGGCCGATGCGTTCAGTCGTGCCGCTATCAGTTACGAAAACGCCGCGCAGTTGCAGCGTGATGTGGGTGAGGAATTACTGGCGCTGGCTGCGCCGTATCTGCAAGACGCCGGTAAGATTGTCGTCGATGCGGGCTGTGGCACCGGCCACTTCAGCCGTTACTGGCGTGCGCAGGGTAAACATGTCATTGCGCTGGATCTCTCTGAGGGCATGTTAAATCGCGCCCGTGAGCTGGATTCTGCTGATGAATACGTGCCGGGCGACATCGAACGTTTGCCGTTTGCCGACAACTCTGTCGACATCTGCTTCAGCAATCTGGCGGTGCAGTGGTGTAACGCGCTGCCACGCGCACTGGAAGAAATGCACCGCGTCACCCGCAACGGCGGGCTGGTGCTGTTTTCCACGCTGGCAGAAGGTTCGCTCAATGAGCTGGCCGCGGCATGGATGAAGGTCGATGGCCGACGTCACGTGAATCAGTTCCTGACGCCGGACAAAATCGCCGAAGCCTGCGCGCCGTATCGCCATGATGTGACCTTCAGCGATCATGTTGCTCAATTCCCCGATGTGATGTCGCTGCTGCGCTCGCTGAAAGGCATCGGTGCGACGCACATCAAAAATGGCCGCCTCGGCGGTCTGGGCGGGCGTGAACGTCTGCAATTGCTGGACAAACACTATGCCCGCCGCGACGGCATCCTGCCGCTCAACTACCGGCTGGTCTACGGCATTTTGCAGGTCGAAGAACTGATCCCACGCTGATTTACTCCTCCCCCTTCGCAGGGGGAGGTTGGGAGGGGGTTTTGCAGGCAACTTGAAAGTCAGAGTTGCCATTAATACCCCACCCCAACCCTCCCCTTCGCAGGGGAGGGAGCTAAAACCAACACCAGGCTTTTCATGAAACAAAAATACTTTATTACCGGCACCGACACTGAAGTCGGTAAAACCGTCGCGACCACCGCTTTTTTGCAGGCTGCCGCGCAGGCAGGACACAAAACAGCCGGATACAAACCGGTGGCATCCGGCAGTGAAATGACCGGCGAAGGCCCGCGCAACAGTGATGCGCTGGCGTTACAGGCTTACAGCACCGTCGGGCTGCGTTATGACGAAGTGAACCCCTGCACCTTTATCGAACCGACTTCGCCACATATCGTCAGCGAACTGGAAAAACGGCCGATTGATCCGCGGGTGCTATCAGACGGATTACGTCATCTCGAACCGCTGGCGGACTGGGTGGTGGTGGAAGGCGCAGGCGGCTGGTACACACCGCTGACGGCAGATTATACCTTTGCTGACTGGGTTATCGCCGAGCAGTTGCCGGTAGTGTTAGTGGTAGGCATGCGGCTGGGTTGCATTAACCACGCCGTGCTGACGGCGCAGGCCATCACACAAAGCGGGTTGCATCTGGCGGGCTGGATAGCTAACGACGTACAGGAAACGGGGAAGCATCATCAGGCATACATGGATACGCTCACGCGTATGCTGCCTGCGCCTTTGCTGGGCGAGATCCCGTACCTGAGTGCCGGAACTGACGTTAATTTGGGACAGTATCTTCATCTTAACCGTCTCACGGCATGAGACGTCAGACGGTCAGATAATTTTTGACTAATGTATCGTCAAGCTGCGCCAGTGTGCCTTGCGCGATGTTGCGTCCGCCGTCGACCAGGCAGAACCGGTCGGCAACGCTGCGGATGAACGGCAGTTTATGACCGACCAGCAACAATGTCAGGCCGAGATCACGGTTCAGGCGGTGAATGATATTGCCCATGTTTGCCGCCATCGATGCGCTGGTGTGCTCGGTCGGTTCATCCAGAATCAGTAATTCAGGTTCCTGAACCAGCGCACGACTGATTGCCAGTTGTTGCTGCTGGCTTTCATCGAGCTCACCGGCTTTGCGCGCCCCCATCTCCTTTAATGTCGGAAACAGGTCATACACCTCTTCCGGCACGCGACGGGTCTTATTCCGGCTGGCCATCATGGCGATTTGCAGGTTTTCATCGACGCTCATCTGCGAAAAAATCTGCCGTCCCTGTGGCACATAACCAATCCCCATTTGCGCGCGGCTTTCGACCGGCAAATTCAGCAGACTTTGCGGCTCTTCGTCACGCGACTGCCAGGAGATGGCGCCGCTTTTCACCGGAAGATGCCCCATGATGCAGTTCACCAGCGTGGTTTTTCCCACGCCATTTCGCCCGATCAGGCAGGTACATTGACCGCGGTACAGTTCGAGATTGATATCCCACAGAATATGTTTTTGCCCATAATACTGATTAACTGATTTTACACTTAACATCAGACCTCCCTCCCGCACGGAGCCTTCCGCTGAACTTCATTTTGACGGCCACTGTCATATTTCTGACATTTATGTTCCGCTGTTAATGCCCCAACGCAGAATTTAATTCCGTTTGTTGACGGCTAACCTGACAGCATCAATTACAGATAAATCCCCCTTAATCAGTGATAAATGGGGTTAAGGGGCATTTCCTTGCGCTAAAAATGATTTTTCCTGCCTGAAAGCAGGGGAATTCTCATTTTTTATGGCGGGGCGAAAAAAGCAGTTCCGGCTGTCGCAACCTCCACATGCAGAGACGTTGCAACTCTCAGGCCAAGTTTGTAAAAACGGCCAGGGAAAGAGAAGTTACAGGGGTGTTAACAGGCGCGCCGCTGATGATTTCGGATTATTCATTAGCATTTCTGAGGTTTTTGAGATTACCCCATAAGGAGTAGTCCACGGTGACCTGCACTTTGCCAGTGCCGTCTTCACTGTTTTTGGTGCAAACACATGGACAAACGTGAGCAAAAAATTCTGGTGAGATGCAATTTTGGTTTTTGCAAGAAACATCAGCCCAGAAATTTAGGCAAAATAGGCATAAATAAGGAGATAAAAAAGATAAAAAATAACTAAAAAAGACCTTTCAGACCCACGGAAGGCAAAATTCAGTTTTTTACCAACTCCCGCAGCGCGGGGCGTGCTGGGACTTATCCACTATTCCTGTGGATAACCTTGTGCATGAGAGTGAGAAAAGTTGCTACAGGCGAGTCAGCATGCGGGTTCCGCTTAGTTTGCCCGTATTCGCAGCTTTTTAATGATACTGTTTTTAATCAACGAGTTAGTTAAAAGCAATACAGCCGTAATTCGTTCGTCATAGTTGTGTCAATCTTCGTCAACCTGTGGTCAGAAAATGGAGGGAATGCGGATTTTGGGAAAAAATGTCATCTGATGGTGAGAATTCTCATTCGTCATATCCTAAAAAAGTGCAGCCTCGACAGCACGTTAAAACGCCAACACTTTTTATCGATTGGAAGCTGGTTTTATATACAGTATTATAGCGAAGGTAAAATCAGGGCTGGCAAAAATCGCGAAGTCTTTCATACTATTTTTCCGCAAACTGTTCACCCGTTCAGCGCGCACGGCCCTATGCATTCCCATTTCAGTCAGGTAGCCCGTCATGAGTAAAGAGTTCAAACTGCATTCCGAATTTAAACCGTCAGGTGACCAGCCTGAGGCAATACGCCGTCTGGAAGAAGGGCTGGAGAACGGACTGGCGCACCAGACATTGCTCGGGGTAACCGGTTCAGGAAAAACCTTTACCGTGGCGAATGTGATTGCGGATCTGAACCGTCCGACGATGGTGCTTGCCCCCAACAAAACGCTGGCCGCACAGTTATACGGCGAGATGAAAGAGTTCTTCCCGGAAAACGCCGTCGAATATTTCGTCTCTTACTATGACTATTATCAGCCTGAGGCGTATGTTCCGAGTTCCGATACCTTTATCGAAAAAGACGCCTCGGTGAACGAACACATTGAGCAGATGCGTCTTTCTGCCACCAAAGCGCTGCTCGAACGGCGCGATGTCATTGTGGTGGCCTCTGTTTCTGCGATTTACGGTCTGGGCGACCCGGACTTATACCTGAAAATGATGCTTCACCTGACCAAAGGGATGATTATCGATCAGCGTTCGATCCTGCGCCGTCTGGCGGAACTGCAATATGCACGCAACGATCAGGCTTTCCAGCGCAGTACTTTCCGCGTGCGTGGCGAAGTGATTGATGTGTTCCCGGCTGAATCGGACGATCTGGCGCTGCGCATTGAGTTATTTGATCAGGAAGTTGAACGCCTTTCGCTGTTTGATCCGCTGACAGGCCAGGTGCAGCATGAAGTGCCGCGTTTCACCATCTACCCGAAAACGCACTACGTCACGCCACGCGAACGTATTGTGCAGGCGATGGAAGAAATTAAAGTCGAACTGGCGGATCGCCGCAAAGTGTTGCTGGCCAACAACAAATTGCTGGAAGAACAGCGCATCAGCCAGCGTACGCAGTTTGATCTCGAAATGATGAACGAGCTGGGTTATTGCTCCGGTATCGAAAACTACTCACGTTATCTGTCTGGCCGCGGGCCTGGCGAGCCGCCGCCGACGCTGTTTGATTATTTGCCGGCTGACGGCCTGCTGATTGTCGATGAATCGCACGTCACCATTCCGCAAATCGGCGGCATGTACAAAGGCGACCGCTCGCGTAAAGAAACGCTGGTGGAATACGGTTTCCGCCTGCCTTCGGCGCTGGATAACCGCCCGATGCGCTTTGAGGAATTCGAAGCCCTGGCGCCGCAAAGTATTTATGTCTCGGCCACGCCGGGCAAATACGAGCTGGAGAAATCCGGTGACGATGTGGTCGATCAGGTCGTGCGTCCGACCGGTTTGCTGGATCCGATCATCGAAGTGCGACCGGTAACCACGCAGGTTGATGACCTGCTGTCTGAAATCCGCAAGCGTGTGGCGATTAACGAGCGTGTGCTGGTCACCACGCTCACCAAGCGTATGGCCGAGGATCTGACTGAGTATCTGGAAGAACACGGCGAGAAGGTGCGTTACCTGCACTCTGATATCGATACCGTCGAGCGCGTCGAGATTATCCGCGATTTGCGTCTGGGGGAATTTGACGTGCTGGTCGGCATCAACTTACTGCGCGAAGGGCTGGACATGCCGGAAGTGTCGCTGGTGGCGATTCTCGATGCGGACAAGGAAGGCTTCCTGCGTTCTGAACGTTCGCTTATCCAGACCATCGGCCGCGCGGCACGTAACCTCAACGGTAAAGCGATTCTGTACGGTGATAAAATTACCAATTCAATGGCCCGCGCCATTGAAGAAACCGAACGACGTCGCGCCAAACAGGAAGCGTACAACCTCGAAAACGGTATCACGCCGATGGGGCTGAACAAGAAGATCTCCGACATCCTGCAACTCGGTCAGCCGAAAACCAAAAAGAACAAAGACAAACGCGATGCCGAAGCGGCGCAAACCTTCAAATCGCTTACGCCGAAAGCGCTGGAGCAACGCATCAAAGAGCTGGAAAGCAAGATGTATGCGCACGCGCAAAATCTGGAATTCGAAGAGGCGGCCAACACGCGCGACGAGTTGCATGCCCTGCGTGAGCAGTTTATTGCGATTTCGTAACGAGAAGGGTGGTAGACTGCGCGGCTTAAAAATCATGACCCAGACATTTTAACGAAGAGCGAGCCAATGACTGATACACCACAAAACCCTGGCGCAGCGAAAGATCCGCTGCACGGCGTCACGCTGGAAAAACTGCTGACAACGCTGGTGGATAACTTTGGCTGGCCGGCGCTGGCCTCACAGGTGAATATCAACTGCTTCAAAAGCGACCCGAGTGTGAAATCCAGCCTGAAATTTCTGCGCCGCACGCCGTGGGCGCGTAAGGAAGTGGAAACGCTGTATCTGGATTTCATTGAAGGTCATCTGCGCCCGGATATGACCCGCAGCAAGCGCCGCACACCGCTCTCAGCACAGGCTCCGCAAAAGCCAAAAGTCAGCACCGCCAAACCGGCTGCCGACAGCCCGTGGAATAACCATCCGCTGGTGAAAAAGTAATTTAGGCGCATTTCATTCTGTTCATTTGAGGGGAAGGATCGTGTCAGAGCAACATGTTCTTATCGTGGTGGATATGCAAAACGGGGTGTTCGCTTCCCCGCGTTATGACCGCAGCGGACGGGCTGAGCGCATTAATCAGCTGATTGACCGGGCAGGGCGGGTTATTTTCATTCAGCACGCTGAAGGTGAAATGACCGAAGGCAGCGAATTCTGGCAGATATTACCGGAATTGCATCAGCCGGAAGGCGCGATTTCTGTGACTAAAACCGCCTGTGATTCCTTCTACCGCACTTCACTCGATAACGTTCTGCAGGAACTGAATGCGACCCGTTTTACCCTTTGCGGTTGTGCAACGGATTATTGCGTAGACACCACCATCAAAATCGCTGCCAGCAAAGGCTATGCCGTGACGGTTGCGTCAGATGCGCACACTACCGGCGATCGCACACACGCGACGGCGCAGCAACTGATCGGGCAGCATAATGAAGTGTGGCGTGAGTTATCTGTGCCGGGAAATCCGGTAACGGTAAAAACCACTGCGGAAATCCTGGCTGACTGGCAGTAAATTCAGTTTTCGGACGCAAAAAAGGCCGCATCGCGCGGCCTTTCTTATCTCTGATGTTTACCAATCAGATCATTTTTTGCAGCGCCTCTTCAATCGCCATGCGTAACATGTCGCGGTCATGACGATAGGGCACATCACTGGCTTCGAGCGGGCTTTGAATAATCAGATGTTCAGTGGCGCTTCCGCCGATTTTGACTTTCGGCCCGACAATCGCGGCATCGGCGCGGCGGCCGATGCGTTTCTCGATCATATCCAGTTTGTCGTCCAGCGTCAGCGACGCGGCGGCGACACTCAGTTCCTTCCCCAGATTTCCGATATACACGATATGCGCCCGGCTGCGGCGCAGCGCGGTTGTCAGATCATTCATCAGTAACAACGGCATCAGGCTGGTAAAGAAACTCCCCGGCCCGATCAGGATCAGATTTGCCTCAGCAATGGCCTGTAACGCTTCGCGCGTGGCCGGCACCTGGGGTTCCAGCCGCAGTTCGCGCGGAATTTGTGCCAGTTTATCGACGTTGACTTCGCCGTGGACGTGTTCACCATTGGCATCAATGGCCGCCAGATCGACCGGCTGTTCTGACATCGGGATCAGTTCTGCGTCGACTTTCAGCAGGCTTCGTACCAGATTGATCGCTTCGAGCGGGCGCACGGTGAGATGATCCAGCGCGCGCAGCATCAGATTGCCAAGATTATGGCCATCCAGCTCGCCCTGGCCGCTGAAACGGTATTCGAACATCGCCGACGCCAGACTCGGTTCGGTGATCAGCTGATTCAGGCAATTGCGCATATCACCCCAGGCAATGCCGCCAACGGAACGGCGGATACGGCCAGTCGAACCGCCGTTATCGGTGGTCGTCACAATGCCGGTCAGGCGCGGACCCAGCAGCGAGAGTGAAGACATCACACGGCCCAGCCCGTGACCTCCGCCTAATGCCACCACCCGGTCGAGGTCTGCTAATGTTCGGTTGCGCATGGTTTTCCTTTCAAATGGGGAGCGGCGGGTTTACATCGTTTTCTGCGGCGGATTTTACCTAATTTTGCAACAAGATGTTATCCCTTCACGCCACTCTCAGGACATTAAAAACCGGGCAGTTTCAGCGTTGAAAATGCAGCCTTTTGTCGTAAAAAATCGTTATGTATCAAAATACATAACGAAAAACCATCTTGGCGTTCAGGACTTTGCGGCGTTAGAATATCCCCCGTTACCCCCGTATTCATTCTCGATCCGCTACGGACGGCATGAATCAACTCCTAGCCCTGGTTCCTAAGTTGCCTTTCTGACGTCGTTCCCACAGAAACAATATGGAGCCCTGGCCGTGACGAAAGTCACCAGGGTGCATGGCAGAAATGCCCGCATCTCCCGTATCTGGAAAGGTGTTAAGGTGCTTCAACTTACTGATGCTTTTGCCCGCAAGTTTTATTACTTGCGGCTTTCGATCACAGATGTGTGCAATTTTCGTTGCACCTATTGTCTGCCGGATGGCTACAAGCCGCACGGACACAGCAATAAAAGCTTTCTCTCGCTCGATGAAATCCGTCGGGTCAGCCGCGCGTTCGCCAGTCTGGGAACGGAAAAAGTGCGCCTGACCGGTGGAGAGCCGTCGCTGCGCCGCGATTTCTGCGAGATCATTGCCGCAGTGCGCGAAAATCCTTCCATCAAAACCCTCGCGGTGACCACTAACGGTTATCGCATGGCGCGTGATATCGATAAATGGCGCGATGCCGGTCTGACCAACATCAACGTCAGCGTCGACAGTCTCGACGCCCGCCAGTTTCACGCCATCACCGGTCAGGATAAATTCCGCGACGTTATGGCGGGTATAGATGCGGCCTTTGACGCCGGTTTCAGCAAGGTGAAAGTCAATACCGTGCTGATGCGCGATGTCAATCACGCCAGCCTGAATACCTTCCTCGACTGGATAAAAACCCGTCCGATCCAGCTGCGTTTCATTGAACTGATGGAAACCGGCGACGGCGGCGACTTGTTCCGCAAACACCACGTTTCCGGTGAGGTGCTGCGCGAACAACTGGTGCGTCAGGGCTGGCAGTTACAACTTCGCTCACGCAGCGATGGCCCCGCGCAAGTCTTCAGTCATCCGGATTATCTGGGTGAAATCGGTCTGATCATGCCGTACGAAAAAGACTTCTGCGCCAGTTGCAACCGGCTGCGTGTGTCTGCCCTCGGCAATCTGCATTTGTGTCTGTTCGGCGAGCAAGGCATTCCGTTACGGGATTTATTAGCCGACGACATGCAACAGGACGATTTGATGGACCGCATTCAGGGCGGCCTCAGCCGTAAAAAACAAACCCACTTCCTGCATGAAGGCAATACCGGAATTACCCAGAATCTGTCGTTTATCGGCGGTTAAATCCGGTACTGATCGTTTAAGGAGCAAACTGATGAGCAAAGCCAGTAAAGAGTTCTTGCCTTTATCTGTCGCGATCATGACGGTTTCTGACCGCCGAACCGACGCTGAAGACACGTCCGGGCATTACCTGAAAGAAGCGGTGACCGAAGGCGGCCATCATGTCGTCGCGCAGCAAATTGTCAAAGAGAACATTTACAGCATCCGCGCTGTTGTATCTGCGTGGATTGCGGATGAAAAGATTCAGGCGATTTTGGTCAACGGTGGCACGGGTTTTAACGCGGGCAACAATACGCCGGAAGCGCTGAAGCCTTTGTTTGACCGTGAAATCGAAGGTTTTGGCGAGCTGTTTCGCATGGTGTCGTTTGAAGATATCGGCACCTCGACGATTCAGTCGCGCGCCATCGGCGGCATCGCCAACCAGACGGTGATTTTCGCCATGCCCGGTTCAACCCGCGCCTGCCAGACTGCCTGGGACAACATTATTGAAGCGCAGCTCGATGCCCGTCAGGGGCCGTGCAATTTCACTCCACATTTGAAGAAATAAGTATGTCTGAACTGACCCATATTAATGCGTCCGGCGACGCTCACATGGTGGATGTTTCCGGTAAAGCCGAAACGGTCCGCGAGGCCCGCGCCGAAGCTTTTGTTGAAATGGCCGCTGACACGCTTGCGATGATCATCAACGGCAATCACCATAAAGGTGATGTGTTTGCTACGGCGCGTATCGCTGGCATTCAGGCGGCGAAGAAAACCTGGGATCTGATCCCACTGTGTCATCCGCTGCTGCTGACCAAAGTGGAAGTGAATCTGCAAGCACAGCCGGAACATAACCGTGTGCGCATCGAATCCCGCTGCCGTCTGAGCGGTAAAACCGGCGTGGAAATGGAAGCGCTGACGGCGGCTTCTGTGGCGGCACTCACTATCTACGACATGTGCAAAGCCGTGCAAAAAGATATGGTGATTGGCCCGATCCGCCTGCTGGAGAAAAGCGGCGGTAAATCAGGAGATTTTAAGGCGGAAGGTAAGGTGGAAGTATGATCGACATTCTGTTCTTCGCGCAGGTACGCGAACTGACCGGCACCTCCGGTCTGCAACTCCCTGCTGATTTCGCCACGGTGGAAGAGCTGCGCGCTTCGCTCACCGGACGCGGCGACCGCTGGGCACTGGCGCTGGAATCCGGGAAATTACTGGTGGCGGTTAACCAGACGCTGACCACGATGGCGCATCCGCTGCGTGCGGGCGATGAAGTGGCGTTCTTCCCGCCGGTCACCGGGGGCTGAGATGGATCAGACGAAAATTGTTGTTGATGCCGCGCCATTCAGCGTGGGTGATGAGTACAACTGGCTGGCGCAATCGGACGCTGACGGTGCTGTGGTCACGTTTACCGGCAAAGTGCGTAATCATAATCTGGGTAATCATGTCAGCGCCTTAACGCTGGAACATTATCCGGGCATGACCGAAAAAGCGCTGGCAGAGATTGTTGCTGAAGCCCGTACCCGCTGGCCGCTGCAACGTGTCTCAGTTTATCACCGCGTCGGACCCATGTATCCGGGCGATGAAATTGTGTTTGTCGGCGTGACCAGCGCACATCGCGGCATGGCTTTTGAAGCCAATGAATTCATTATGGATCATCTGAAAACCCGCGCGCCGTTCTGGAAGCGTGAAGCCACAGAAGAGGGTGATCGCTGGGTCGATGCCCGCGACAGTGATAAACAGGCGGCGGCGCGCTGGTAAATAGCGCCTCAACCACACGCAGACCTCCCATGCTTTTCTCTCTATCTGTGATACGCTTTACAAATCGGGAGGCTGTTTTGGCCTCATTTTTCATCCTCCATGCAAAAGGGTAATCATCATGGATCGATATCCACGCAGTAACGGTTCAATTGTTGAACGCGCGAATACCGGCATTCAGGCGTACATGGCGCAAGTGTATGGCTGGATGTTCTGTGGTTTGCTGCTGACCGCATTTGTGGCCTGGTACGCTTCCGGCTCTGAAAAAATCATGAGCTTTGTTTTCTCCAGCCAGATTACTTTCTTCGGCTTGATCATCGCGCAACTGGCGCTGGTGTTCGTGATTTCAGGCATGGTGAACCGCCTGAGCGGCACGGTCGCCACCGGCCTGTTTATGCTGTATTCCGCACTGACCGGTCTGACGCTTTCCAGCATTTTTCTGGTCTACACCGGCGATTCAATCTTCGGAACGTTCATCGTCGCTGCCGGTATGTTCGGCGCAATGAGTGTCTACGGTTACGTGACCAAGCGCGACCTGACCGGGATCGGCAGCATGTTGTTCATGGCGCTGATTGGTCTGGTGCTGGCATCACTGGTGAACATGTGGCTGAAAAGCTCCGGCCTCGCGAACATCATTTCGTACGCCGGTGTGCTGATCTTCGTCGGTCTGACGGCGTATGACACGCAGAAGCTGAAAAATATGGGTGCGCAGTTGTCAGCGGATGACCGCGATAACTTTCGTAAATACTCGATTGTTGGCGCACTGACCTTGTATCTCGATTTCATCAACCTGTTCCTGATGTTGTTGCGGATCTTCGGCAACCGCCGGTAAGGTTTTTTGATTTCAAATATGAGAAAGGGGCACTGAGAAGTGTCCCTTTTTTTATGCTGACAGGTTAGGTTTATTAGCTCCCTCCCTTGCGAAGGGGAGGGTTGGGGTGGGGTATTAAGATCAAAAAATGAAAGCTGAAGTGTGCAGGGATAATGGTGTCAGCCCTTAAAACCCCCTCCCGGCCTCCCCCTTCGCAGGGGGAGGAGCAAATCAAAACCTGACCCGCCCCGTCGGCACCTGCCGAAAACTCCACCAAACCTGCACCGTATTGAACAGCACCAGTATCGCCGTGACGATAAACACCCAGCGGAAGCCAAGCAGTGCCGAGGCACTTGAGCCAATCAGCGGCCCGACCACATTCCCGAGATACATAAAAGACTGGTTGTAACCGAATATCCGGCCGGTGACCTGATCACTGCTGTATTTCACCAGCAACGCCTGTACCGCAGGCATCAGCGCGCCATCGCCGAAACCGAGCATGAAACGCAGGATCCCGAGCTGGGTCGGCGTATTAATCAGTGCCATCAGGCAAAACAGAATGAAGCAAAAAACCAGCGCGGCAATCAGAATGCGATGCGCGCCAATGCGGTCGCCGAGCTTGCCAAGTTTCGGGGCGGCCATCAGCGCGGAAACGCCCGGCACGGCGGCAATCACACCACTGATAAAGGCGATATTGCTGGTATCCGATGACAGTTCGCGGATAAATAGCGTCAGGATCGGGCTGATGGAACCGTTGGCGAGCTGAATCATCATGGTGGTGACGAACAGGCTGACAATCAGCCACGGGTAGGGCAGCGTAGTAAATACGGCTTTGCCGCTCAGACGGTTGGCTTTGGTGACCGGCACCACGCGTTCTTTAATCAAAAATAATGTGATCAGAAAGCTGATAAACAGCATGCCGCTGGTGACGAAAAACACCGTGCGCAGGCCGAGATGGTCAGCCATAAAGCCGCCGAGCAGCGGGCCGATAATCACGCCGGATACCTGACCGGTAGACAGCGTGCCGAGCGCCCAGCCACTTTTATCGCGCGGGACCTGCGAGGCGACCAGCGCCATCGCGTTGGGAATATACCCGGACGTCAGGCCCATTAGTGTGCGCAGAATGAAAAGCTGCCAGACGTTGGTGGCGAACCCTTGCAACATCATGACAATCGCCATCCCCAGCGCGGCGCGCAGCAACATCAGTTTGCGGCCTTTGCGGTCAGCCAGACTGCCCCACAACGGCGCAACGATGGCGGAAACCAGGAACGTGCCGCTGAATACCAGCCCTGACCACAGGCTCAGGGATTCATGAGACGTTACGCCAAGTTGTTCGATATAAAGGGGTAAAAAAGGCAGGATCTGACTCATCGCCATGCCGGTAAAAAAACAACCCAGCCAGACGGAGATTAAATTTACTTTCCAGGTTTCCATGTTGCAGCGATGTAGCCTTATGGACAGAGGAGTGAGAGAAAAGAAGCATAGCAATCAAATCTGTGAAGTGGGACGCAAAAAGTGGGAACCCATTCATCAGGTTTATAATTGATTATCCTGTGTCAAAGTTTCGGATTATCGCGGCAGATTATGCGGCCTGAAACTGTTACCAGAATCTGCGGCTGTAACCATCAGTTACAGGCCAGAAGGAGATAACTTCACGCAGAGCGGCGTTTTGTGCTACTATCGCCCCAACTGGCGCACTGCAGTTTGTGCCGAATCCTCGTGGTAATGCCTCATTTGCCTCGTCTGATCATCCACTCTTGAAACTGCACCGAACCCCGTTCGGGTTAGAGTGGACTGGAGCTTTTCCTTATATGTCATTTGATTCCCTCGGCTTAAGTGCCGAAATTTTGCGTGCTGTTGAAGAACAGGGCTATCGCGAACCTACGCCTATTCAGCGTCAGGCTATTCCTGTCGTGCTGGAAGGCCGTGACCTGATGGCGAGTGCGCAGACCGGTACCGGTAAAACCGCTGGTTTTACCTTGCCGCTGCTCAATATGCTCAGCCATACCAACGCGCAATTCAAAGGACGTCGCCCGGTTCGTGCGCTGATCCTGACCCCAACCCGTGAGCTGGCGGCGCAGATTGGTGAAAACGTACAGGCCTACAGCAAATACCTCACCCTGCGTTCTCTGGTGGTATTTGGTGGTGTGAGCATCAACCCGCAGATGATGAAACTGCGCGGTGGTGTGGATGTGCTGATCGCAACGCCGGGTCGTTTGCTGGATCTGGAACATCAGCGTGCTGTTGATTTATCTCAGGTTGAAATTCTGGTGCTGGACGAAGCCGACCGCATGCTGGACATGGGCTTCATTCACGATATCCGTCGCCTGCTGGCAAAACTGCCTGCCAAGCGTCAGAACCTGCTGTTCTCCGCGACGTTCTCTGATGAGATCAAAGGTCTGGCGAGTAAGTTGCTGACCAACCCGGCCTCTGTCGAAGTCGCGCGTCGTAACACCGCTTCTGCGCAAATTGAACAAAGCGTTCATTTTGTTGATAAGAAACGCAAAAGAGAATTGCTGTCGCAGATGATCGGTGAAGGCGACTGGAAACAGGTGCTGGTGTTCAACCGGACAAAACATGGTGCAAACCATTTAGCCGAACAACTCAATAAAGATGGCATCACGGCTGCTGCTATTCACGGCAACAAAAGTCAGGGCGCACGTACCCGTGCACTGGCTGATTTTAAAGCCGGTTCTGTCCGTGTTCTGGTGGCAACAGACATCGCTGCGCGTGGCCTGGATATCGATATGTTGCCGCACGTGGTCAACTATGAGCTGCCAAACGTACCGGAAGATTACGTTCACCGTATCGGCCGTACCGGTCGTGCGGAAGCCACCGGTGAAGCGATTTCTCTGGTGTGTGTGGACGAACACAAACTGCTGCGTGATATCGAGCGTCTGCTGAAACGTGAAATTCCTCGCATCGCACTGGAAGGTTACGAGCCCGATCCGAGCATCAAAGCTGAGCCGATCATCAATGGTCGTCAGGGCAGCGGCGGTGGTGGTGGTCGTGGCGCGCCACGTCAGGGCCAGCGTCCTGGCGCACCGCGTACGGGTGCTCCACGTTCAGGCGCTCCGCGTCAGGGCGGTAACGGTCAGCGCAGCGGTACGTCTGAAAACCGGGGTTCAGAAAACCGTGGTTCAGCTGAGAACCGTCCGGCACGTTCGCGTCCTGCCCATGCAGGCCAGCGTCGCACCGGCAATGCAGGCAGCGGCAACAAATAAGTTTCCGGATCCCCTGTAATGCAATCAAACCGCCTTCACTGAAGGCGGTTTTTTTTCGCGGGTAATCTAACGAATCACGTACGCACAACGGCGTGCACCCTGCAAAATATGTTCGGTGCGTTCGACACTGGCGTTCAGCACATCGCTGAATACATCGCGTTCCGCACGGCAAAATCCCTGACAGGTGGCTGCGGCAGCGCAAATCGGGCAGTGATTTTCGACAAACAGATAACTGCCATCCTCCTGCATTTTCCAGTCCGCCATATAGCCTTCACGGGTACGGATATCCGTCAGCCTTTGCAATTTGTCTTCCATCGACACCGCCCCGAGCATCGCCTGGCGGTAGTGTTCCTGCGTGATTTTTTCCCGCGAGGTGATGAGCTGATCCAGCGCCGAATCCCCCAGAGAGGTGCGGATCAGTTGCAAAAGTTGTACGGTGAGGTCAGCGTGGGCATCGGGAAATCGCGCATGACCGGCGGCGGTCAGTTGCCAGAACTGCGCCGGGCGTCCGACACCCTGTGAGACAGATTTGGCTTCCACCAGTCCTTCCTTCGCCAGCTTCACAAACTGCTGGCGCGCGGCTTCACCTGTGGTACCCAGCAGATGGCCGGCATCGCTGGCCTGAAGTTGCCCGTGGGTTTTCAGCAGCATCAGTAAACGCTCTGCGACGCTTTGCCGTACGTCATTTTTATTTTCCAGGTCATTGCTTGACATATTGCCTCGACGGGTTCTAGATTACGTAAAAAATATTCCAAGTTATTTCTTGTTTTAATCATATCATAACCACAGCACGCTTCAATGCGTGGACAGTACAAACCAAAGGGATGCAGAGAAAATGTCGGGAAGTCATAACGGATGGGCGGATTTATTCAGCGCCGAAAACCGGGGCAGTGCCATTACCCTGAGCGCAGGTGTCGCGCTTTATGCGACTAACAGCTACATCGTCATCACGATTTTACCCTCCGTTGTGCAGGATATCGGCGGGCTGGCGTGGTATGCCTGGAACACTACGCTGTACGTTGTGTGTTCGATTCTCGGCTCAGCACTTTCTGCACGGTTGATGCGCACCGCCGGGCCGCGTGGCAGCTATCTGATGGCGACCGCTATTTTTATTGCCGGTGCCGCCATTTGTACCGCCGCGCCGAATATGCCGGTGCTGCTGCTCGGACGGGCGCTGCAGGGGCTGGGGGGCGGATTCCTGTTCGCACTCTCCTACGCGATGATCAACCTCCTGTTTAAAGAATCTCTCTGGCCGCGCGCCATGGCGCTGATTTCGGCGATGTGGGGCATTGCGACGCTGGTCGGCCCGGGGGTAGGGGGTATCTTCGCCGAACTGCATGCATGGCGCTGGGCGTTTGGTTTGCTGTTGCCGGTGACGTCGCTGTTCGGGGTGTGGGTCTGGCGGATTTTGCCAAAATCCCGGCACGACCGGCAGCCGGACGAACCGCTGCCGCTGATGCAACTGGCCTTGCTGACCGGCGCAGTGTTAGTGGTATCGGCGGGCAGCCTGTCTTCATCAGGGCTGATTAACTTGCTCGGTTTCGTGGTCGCGGTGGTGATGATTTTAATCTTGCGCCACCGCGAATTTACGGCGGATGTCAGACTGCTGCCGCGCAACGCTTTACGCCGTTCCTCACCGCTCTATGGCCTGTATCTGGTGATGACGTTGTTGATTATCGGCCTCGGTTGCGAACTGTTTGTGCCGTATCTGCTGCAACATTTACACGGTCAGACCCCGCTGGCTGCCGGATACATCACTGCCGCGGCGGCCGCGGGCTGGACATTAAGTGAAGTGGCCAGTTCCGGCTGGACAGGCCGTCGCGCGGATGGCGCGATTATCTGCGGGCCACTGATCCTGGCTGCCGGTTTGCTTTTACTGTTGTTCACCGTGCCGGTCGCTTTCGGTCTGCCGTGGCTGAATATCAGTGGCGTGGTGCTCGGGCTGACGCTGGCCGGTTTTGGGATTGGCCTCGGCTGGCCGCATTTGCTGACCCGCGTTCTGCAACAGGCACCGGAAGAGGATCGCGAAAAAGCCGGTGCGTCGATAACCGTGGTGCAATCTTTTGCGGCGGCGCTTGGCGCGGCGTTAGCCGGAACGGTGGCTAACTTTGCAGGCGTTGATAAGGGGGATAGCGGTGCAGCCAGCGCGGCATTCTGGATGTTCCTGCTGTTTGCTGTGCCTGCGCTTCTGGCGGTGTGGATTGCCTGGCGCTCCGTCAGAGTCAGACGCTTGCAGGGCAGGGCGAAAACCTCATTAAGCGGCGATTTGTCTCAGGGGTAATTGCCCGGCGGCGGGCCTTGCGGTAATCTTGCGCGTCATTTTTAAGGGTTGAACTGCGATGCGCGTATTACTGGCTCCGATGGAAGGTGTGCTTGATCCTCTGGTTCGTGAACTTCTCACAGAAGTAAACGACTACGATTTGTGCATCACCGAGTTTTTGCGCGTGGTGGATCAGCTGCTTCCCGCTAAATCCTTCTATCGCTTGTGTCCTGAATTACATCATGCCAGCCGCACGTCTTCGGGCACGTTAGTGCGCGTGCAGTTGCTCGGTCAGTATCCGCAGTGGCTGGCTGAAAATGCTGCCCGCGCCGTGGAACTGGGATCTTACGGTGTCGATCTCAATTGCGGTTGTCCGTCAAAGCTGGTGAACGGCAGTGGCGGCGGGGCGACACTGCTTAAAGATCCGGAACTGATTTATCAGGGCGCGAAGGCCATGCGCGCCGCTGTTCCCGCGCACTTGCCGGTGACGGTCAAAGTGCGTCTCGGCTGGGATTCCCTTGCGCGCAGTATTGAAATTGCCGATGCGGTACAACAGGCCGGTGCCACCGAACTGACGGTTCACGGACGCACCAAAGAAGACGGTTATAAACCCGAGCGCATTAACTGGCAGGCGATTGCTGAAATCCGCCAGCGGCTGACCATTCCGGTGATCGCCAACGGCGAAATCTGGGATTACGCCAGCGGACAGGCCTGTATGCAAACCACCGGTTGCGACGCAGTGATGCTCGGACGCGGTGCGCTGAATATCCCGAATCTCAGCCGCGTGGTGAAATATAACGAACCGCGTATGCCGTGGCCGGACGTGATGACGTTATTACAGAAATACACCCGTCTGGAAAAGCAGGGCGATACCGGTTTGTATCACGTGGCGCGTATTAAACAGTGGCTGAGCTATTTGCGTAAAGAGTACGAAGAGGCGACTGAGTTATTTACTGAAGTGCGCGTGCTGAAGACGTCGAAGGAAATTGCCGAACGCATCAACCGGTGATGCCATGATGTCTCCACGCGATAACACTTAAAAAATGGAGAAGCATCATGGAAAACAGAGATATCGGGGCTGACCCACATTGCATTCGCTGTTAAAGACTTGGATACCAGCATCGCGTTTTATCAACAATTCGCCGACATGAAAGTCATTCATCGTCGCGGAGAAAAGGGCAGCACTGCCCGTCCGCTTGGCTGAGCGACATGACCCGCCATTTCGCCATCGTTCTCTCCGAAGACCCTGAAAACACCGATACCAAACTCGGTCCTTTCTGCCATCTCGGCGTCGCCTGTGCATCAAAAGAAGCGATGGATGCCAAACTTACTGAGGCGCGCGCCGCAGCCGTTTTACGTCAGGAGCCGACAGATTCCGGCGCGCCGGTGGGCTACTGGGCATTTCTTGATGACCCGGACGGCAATACGCTGGAATTATCTTACGGGCAGGAAATAATTAACCTGACTATTGAAAATACCCACACTATATAAGTGGTTAAATGCAACTCTTTGGGGCTTATAAAAGGTGGTGGGAGATATTTCACAACACCTTTTATATTTTTAATTCAGTGGAATACGTCCATTTTCTATTTTTATTCATCTCTTTTTCTAATTCTTTGTTATACGTAAAGGATATATCTTTAATATTGAATGTAGTTGATCTGAAATTATTTGTCCTAAATATCTCCATGCCTAAACCAACCTCACATACATAATTTCCAAATCTAATGTATCGGTCATGACCATCATTTTTGAAAACTTTCTCGTCTACTGAAAATAATTCGAAAAGAGATAGTTTCTCAGAAAACATCGATTTTTTTTTCAAATATTCTCTAAGATAGTTTTCAATAAACATATGCAAGTCACTATTTTTATCACCACCAGAAGTGTAGATTTTTAAACTATGCAGTTCATTGTCCTGAGATATCAACTTAATGAGGTTGAATAAAATATTGTCATTTTTCTTGGTGTGTGTTACATCCTTCATTACATTTTCTAAAAAATATCGATCAGAAATAATGATTTTTTTTTCATTCTTAGATAAATTCCTCATCCTTTCATTCCAAATTATATCAGCTGTATCTGTATTAGAGATGTTTTTCTGAGATGCTAATTTGCTTCTTTTGAAAAAGAAAGATGAAAGAATCGATGAGGATTCAATAACTTCGAATTTTTGGGAGGTATGCATGCAAACACCAAATTCATTTAAACCTATATTTCCTGATAGTTCGTATGGTATTAAAAATGTTTCTACATCTTCAGATACACCTTCCAAAGCATCAATGCTTTTATAAGTGCTGATGTAGTTAATATTTTTCCCCGTGCTGCTTTTGTGAAATTTCACGAATGCTTCTTGCCATCTTTTTCTGAATTTTGGAGGGATTTGATTTATTGCATTATAATAATCTTCAATACTTCTATTGGGAGGTATTACTAACACTCCATAATTATTCCATTCTTGCATTAGATTGTCATGGGCAGCAAATGCGCCGTCTGAGCAAAAGTTATTTGATAAAAAAGTCTCTTCGTCAAAGTAGAATCTTGTTTTCATAATCACAATCCAAAAACATCGTTGAATCTATCTTCAAAAAATCCATTAGGCCATTCATCAATAAAATCGCCATCCGCATCAAGTCTTAGTTCGCTAACCTCTGCACCTTGGCTAGTTGGATCTACATATACAACACAAATATCTTTATGACTGAGTTTACCTTCTTTAATTCTACGTTGAAGCCTTAGGATTAAAGCCTCACTATGTGTTTCAATAATCCATTGGTTATTTTTTTCGGTAAATGATTTTATGAAATAATCACCAAGATGACCTTGTAGTTTTGGATGTAAATGAATTTCTGGCTGTTCAACGCAAATAGTTTTATCGCTACCAACTAATCCTTCAACAATTATTGGGAGTAACTGCCCAATTCCGAACCCTACATCTGAAGCAGCAACAATAACATTAGTACGCAAGTCTTGAAGTTGCATATATAAAACTTTCCCAGTAGTTTTATTACCAATATCACCAATTTTTATCTTATAGGGAACTTCAAATAGTTCAAACCAATTGTTAATTTCATCAACTGTTAAATGACCAGCATCGTGAATCATTTTTACAGTATCCTGTCCGTCCTTACCCACTGATTTTTCCTTGTTTTCAGTAGCAGTATAAAAGCGAGACGGATAACATCTTAAAGGACCAAGGTATAATATTGACTTTAACTTTTCCTTAACATCTTCAGCGAGGCTATTGGCTATTGCTCCGGTATTTAATCCTGCATCAGCTGTAAGTTTAGATGGTAGGAAATTGTTTCTAGAAATAATAAAATCATTACTGTTGATATTCTCTATTTCTTTATTTAAAAACATATTAAGTATTTTATCGTTTGCTTTAGTATTTAACGATGATCTGTTTTTTATTCTTCTTGTTAAAAAAGATATAAACAAATCCCTTGATTCATCGTTGAGGAATATATACTTTGATAAACTTTCTTCCGAGGTTAGTCTTTTGGCAGAGTCCTGTGTGTGAATATTTTTAAGTCTAAAATCTAAATGGTTTTCATTTTTATGTTCCGCAAGGAAAGAATATTCCTTTAAGAAGGTTACAGACTTTTTTTCATTCAATATGGCATTGGCGTATCCAAAGCTAACAATTCTATCATGCTGGCTTCCTAGTATTTTCATTTCACTAAGAATCTGTTTCTTTGTATATGATATCTCTAATTTTAACTCACGTTGTATATCGTGTTTGAAAATAAAAGATTCATAATCCCCTAAGTTAATTAGTCCTCCCTGAGAGGATAATGAACCTACTAGGCTATCTGATTCAGATGTTTGCTTTAGCAGTAATAATGATTGAATTATTGAACTCTTACCCGATGAATTTGGACCACAAATTAAAGTTATTGGTGCTAATCTTAATGATTGTGCAGTTCCAAAAGACTTGAAATTCTCAATTTTATAATTTATTAGCATTTATAGTTCCTCATTTTTTTATCATTTTAAACTCTAAATTTATTCATATCAAATGAATTGACGGTTTTTTGTAATTTACATTTTAGTTTTATGCATAGATATGATTCGAAGAAATACACATAAAAGAGCGACTGCATCCTAAAAAAACATGGTGTTTGATAAGTGCAATATGGTTGCTATAAGTGACAATTTCCTTGCTATCGAAAAGCCTTTTTGGAACTATAAACCAACATTGAATGAGCAAGGCAAGTGTTCACTTACTCGCCATTCCACGGTCTGTGGGTGGTGGTGACAGACTTTGTGACAAATAGAATTGAAAATTGCGGGTGCTAAGACTTTTCGCCTCACTTATAATTCCGCCCGCTGTTACGACATATCTTAATGACAACTTTCTAAATACAGAGCAATGCATGTGAAAATCCGTCTTTTGGTTCTGAGCTTATTAGCCTTAAATACAGGCATGTTGTCTGCCCCTGCCGCCACCGCTGCAAAGCATGAGCCGGCCGTCGCCCCGATCGTTCAAATTGCTTCCGGCAGTGCCATGGTGGTGGATCTGAAAAGCCACGAAGTGATTTATTCCCGAAATCCGGATGAGGTGAGGCCGATTGCCTCCCTGACCAAACTGATGACCGCGATGGTGACGCTTGATGCGAATCTGCCACTCGACGAAGTGATCAATATCGATATCAGTAATACACCCGAAATGCGTGGCGTGTTCTCCCGCGTGAAACTGAACAGTGAAATTACCCGTCGTCAGATGATCCAACTGGCGCTGATGTCCTCAGAAAACCGGGCTGCGGCCAGTCTCGCGGCACATTATCCGGGCGGTTATTCTGCATTTATCAATGCTATGAATGCGAAGGCGAAATCGCTGGGCATGACCCATACGCATTATGCTGAACCGACCGGTTTGTCGCCGCGCAACGTCTCCACCGCGCGTGATTTAACACGGCTGCTGCTGGCTTCACAGCGCTATCCGCTGATCGGTCAGCTAAGTACGACTGCTGAAAAAACGGCTGTCTTCAGCCATCCGGCGTATGCATTGCCGTTCCGTAATACCAACCATCTGATTATGAACCCGTCGTGGAATATCCAGCTGACCAAAACCGGTTACACCGATGAAGCCGGCCATTGCCTGGCGATGCGTACCACCATTAACGGCAAGCCCGTTACGCTGGTCGTGATGGATGCCTTCGGGAAATTTACGGCCTTTGCCGATGCCAACCGCCTGCGCACCTGGATGGAAACCGGCAAAGCAGTGCCTGTTCCACAGATTGCCAAAAACTACCGTAAGCAGAAAGAGCAGCAGAAAACGCAGCCTTCCGTCGAAGAGGCGGATGATTGAGCAGATGATTGAAATGAAAAAGTCCGGCCAGATGCCGGACTTTTTGTTTTGCAGGGACAGACAACGTGGTCAGAAAATCAGTTTAAACACCCCTGTCAGGGTCAGTAAGCCGACGATAAAGATGATGGCGATGATCCACAGAATAATTTTCATGTTTTCTCCTTAACATAACCTTCAGTCGTCATCGGCCATCCGGCTAAGCCAATGATATTCCTTATCAGTATAGCTTCTGCCTGCATTTTTGCTGTGTGCTTGCTAATTTCAGGCCAGTGCCGCGCGCAGACCACATTCCGGGCTGGTAAGCGGTTTGCCCATTTGGGTCAGTTGTGCCGCACCGGTCATCGAAGCCTGAGCCAGCACCACGCAGGCCGCGCCTCGCCTGTATTCCACATCAGCCGCCGCTGCGATAGCCTGTAAATATCCGGCCAGATCCCCCTGCTTAAACTTTTCCCATGCGCCTGCCACCAGATGGATTTCAAACTGCGCCTGCGGATGTTTTTCCACCTGCGCGAACAACTGCCGCGTCGGCTCCAGGGTCGTTTCGACCGCACAGAGTGCGACCACACTGCCCGCTGTTTTCATGGCCTGTTCCGCCAGCGTCTGATCGACACGCAACACCGGCACCGCGGCACTTTCACTGGCAAGCGTCGCGGCAGAACCCAGCGTCGAACAGGTCAGTAAAACGCGATCGGCATTTTCACTCAATGCCAGCAGCACATCCGCCGTTTGCTGACGAATTTCTGCAGTCAGCCCGCCCGCCTTTTCGGCTGCAGCCAGTAAATCGGGCCGCGAAACATGCACAAACTTATGCTGATCCAGCCCAAGTTCGTGAGCTGTATTTTCGAAAACCGCAATATTGCTGTCGGCCGTATGTAAGCAGGTAATGCGCATGTAATTCTCCTGATAAGTGTCTGCCTCTACGTTAATGATTTTTTAACCGTACCGCAGACTTTTTTACCTGTAAAAACTGATGAGTTAATGCGGGCTGGAAAATGCCCGGTTTCCCCGGTGCACGCTATGATTTCCATAACCCGCGGGCGTCCGTAATTCCTTAAGTTTGACCTGTTAACGATCCCCGTAACAGGTTATTTTCATTGATATTTATTCATTAAAGCAATGCAACTCAATCATATATAGATACATAAGCAATCGCGTATTTGTCGAGAAGGAAATTGATTTGAGGTGGTTATTTATCCAGTGCAAACTGTGGCCAGATTAAGGATTTCTAAACAGGGAAAGCTCATGTGAGGGACAACAACTATGTTTCAGCTCAGCAGACGGGATCTATCGCCGATCAACAGGATGCTCTATTTTCCAGGCGCGCCTGCCTGGCCGGAAGATTACAAAGGAAAATCGCTCATGGAAAAGCTCATGCAAAACCAGATCAACAATATTGAAAAGCAGGGCATCAAAAATGGTGAGGAAATTGCCGGGCTGAATCTGCGGGTAGGGAAGGTGGAACAGCAGGTCAGTCAGCTAACGGTAGTGATCACGGAGACGAATCTCCGTGTCGGCAAACTGGAGCACCAGATGGTCACGCTCACTGAAGCGGTGACAGATATCGGGGGTCGTGTCGGGAAAACCGAACAGAGCATCGCGCGCATCGACGGGCACCTGCTGAGAATTGACGATCATCTGGTGAGGATAGATAAACAGTTTGAACAGGTAGATAAACAGTTTCAACAGGTCGATAAACAGTTCGATCGTGTAGATGAGCGCTTTGACAAAATAGATCAACGATTTGAGAAGATCGACTGGCGCTTTGAAAAAGTAGATGAACGCTTTGTGAAGATTGAAGCTTCACTGAGTGCAATGCAGGCAATGTTTTACGATCTCATGATTAAACAGACCCGATGGATTGTCAGCATGATGCTGGTACTGGTTGGCGTGACGTTTACGGCTGCACGCTATATTCACTAACGGCGACCTGATACGGTTGATCTCCCATTACGCTGAATTGGCCGTATCAGCAAAGCTGGCAAGAGCGACTATAATATAGACAGGTCGCCACCTTCTTTATGCCCTTGTCTGACGGGCAATCCCGAAGGTTTATCACTGCGCGCTGCTGGCGGCTTTCGGCGTACAAGGGGGTGTTTCATGGCTAATCATGTCTGGGGACTGATATCCAATCCGGGTCCCGAATTGCAACAAATCCAGCGTGAGCGGGAAACCGTTTCACATGTGTATTCCCACCATGTTCTTTTAATGGCGCTCATCCCGGTTGTCTGTTCTTTCATCGGAACAACACAACTTGGCTGGAACTTCGGTGATGGCGAGAAGCTGATGGTTTCCATGTTTACCGCGTCTTATATCGCCGTCATTTTCTATGTTCTGATGCTCGCTGCTGTCGCACTGATGGGGCGGATTATCTACGGAATGGCGCGTCGCTATGACAGCCGCCCGACACTCAACAACTGTATCGTCTTTGCCGGCTACGTGGCCACACCCATGTTCCTCAGCGGGGTCGTAGCCCTGTATCCGATGGTCTGGTTATGCCTGTTTGTCGGGCTGATCGGCCTGTGTTACAGCGGATACCTGTTGTATCTCGGCATTCCTAACTTCCTCAATATCGACCGTCGCGAAGGGTTCCTGTTCTCCAGTTCAACACTGGCAATGGGCGTTCTGGTATTAGAGCTGCTTCTGGCTCTGACGGTAATTATGTGGGGTTACGGAACACAGTTATTTTAACTTAATGGCTATCTTACTTGCCATTTTGCCCCCGGGCAGTGCTCGGACTCCTCACGTACTTTATGTACGCTCCGGGTCCTCCGCGCTGTCTGGGAACAAACTGCCTGCGCCGACTACGCCATTCCTCTTTTGAAGGACATTATTCCTGCCAGTTCTTCATCTTACTGGTTTTCCCGATACCCGGATTGAAGCTGTTGGTCGGGTCTGCCTGCCGGTAGAATTCTTTCAAATGTGGTTTTGCCAGATACAAATGGCCGACGTTATGTTCGGCGGGATATTCCGCGCCTTTGGCGTCGAGCAGTTCTAACATCCTGTGTTTCAGCGCCTTGCTGTTTGCGCCTTTTTTGACGATGTAATCCTGATGGAAAACGTGGCACATGAAATGGCCGTAATACAGTTTTGCTACCAGTTGATTGTCGATATCTTCCGGCAATGTCTCGAACCAGTCGCGGTCATTGCGGCGCAGTGCGATATCCAGCGCCAGAATATCTTCCACTTCGTTTTCATGTACCGCGTGATACCGCACGGCGGCACCGGCGGCGGCAAAGCGATGCAGGAAGGCTTTCTTGCCTTCGTCGGCGGAACAGATAAAGAAATCACCCTGACCCTCACTAAAGAAACGTGTCAAAAAGGTTCGGGCTTCGTCAATACCGGGGCCGGACATTTTCAGCAGTAAGTGATGTTCAAACCGGTCACGATACTGCTTCATACGCGGTGGCAGATGATTCGGCAGGGCTTTGCTCAGACACTGCATCACGCGGTCGCTGAAATGTTTGGGCAGGAAAGGGACCTTACTGGCGTGTGCATCGAACTTTCCTTTGGCAGTAAACATGTCCGGCATTTTGTCGGTGCCAAGTTTGTCGATCATCAGGAAAGTGTCTTTGCCATAGACTTCGGTGATATCGAAAATATCCCGGTGCATGTATTCCCCTGCCACCGGAAGGTTAGCGAAGTCACGCAGGATCTGGCGGCGTAATTCTGTCAGCACCGCCGTGTCATTGGTGCCGATATAGAAAACCTGCTGCTGCGTTTCTGCCGGAAACGTATCGAGCCGCACGGCGAAAACCGCCAGCTTGCCCGCACAACCTGAAGCTTCAAATAAACGTCGCTCATCCGCGTTGAAACGCGACGGCGTATCCGCATCCACTTCGCGGACACGTGAGGCATAATCGTGATCCGACGCCAGACGCTGATCATGCTGGATATCGGTTTCCAGATAATCGCCTTTTTCCAGACGTGTCAGGATTTCTTCCGGCGTTTCACCAAGATTAATGCCCAGATGGTTAATCAGCCGCAATTCGCCTTGTGCATCGATTTGTGCATAGAGCGCCATTTCGGTATACGCCGGGCCGCGTTTCACCAGCGATCCGCCAGAATTATTACAGATCCCGCCGACCACCGATGCGCCGATGCAGGACGAGCCAATCACTGAATGCGGTTCGCGGTTGTAGGGCTTGAGGATTTTTTCCAGCTTATACAGGGTGCTGCCGGGAAAGCCGATCACCTGATGACCGCCGTCGAGTAACTGGATCGTGTCCAGTTTCAGGGTGCTGAAAATAACAATGTCGCGGTCATAGTCGTCGCCGCTGGGCGTCGAACCTTCGGTCAGCCCGGTATTGGCGGCCTGCATAATGACAATCTTGTCGGCGGCGATGCAGGTTTTGAGCAGTTGCCACTGTTGCAGCAGCGTTTGTGGAAATACGACCGCCAGCGCTTTACCGCCACCGGAGCGAAACCCTTTGCGGTAGCGTTCGGTGTTGCTGTCGCCGGTTAAAACGTGGCGGCTGCCGGCAATCTCTTTCAGCGTGGCGATGAGTGACTGATTATCCATTTCATCTTCCTTTTTTGATGGGATGCCATCTAATCATAGACTTAAATGATACTTGTTAAGTTAAACGTCATTCGGGATATGGGTTAGGTAATTCCACTTAATCTGTTGCATTTTTGTCATGCGCTGTCCATTAAATCGTCATTGATGTGTCATAAAACTCGCGCTTAATGAACGCCAGATAACGAAAGCAACCGAGAGACAGCATCATGGCGCAAGCTCAACTTAAGCTGGCACAGGCTGAATATCCTCAGACCGGGCCACAGCATCTGAACAAAGTTCTGGACGTCAAAGGTCTGGTGAAATCCTATAAATCGGGTCAGCGTGTCCTGAATGACATCAGTTTTGATCTCCACGCCGGTGAGTTCGTGGCGGTAATTGGCCGTTCTGGCGCGGGTAAATCCACCCTGCTGCATGTGCTCAACGGTACGATCCCGCTCACGGATGGCAGTGTGGTATGTCATTACGAAAATGGTGAACAGCAGGAGCTGGCCGGGCTTACCGGCAAAGCATTGCGTCGCTGGCGTTCAGGCTGTGGCATGATTTTTCAGGATTTCTGCCTGGTGCCTCGTCTGGATGTCCTGACAAATGTGTTACTGGGGCGTCTCAGCCACACCTCAACGTTCAAATCATTCTTTAACCAGTTCGATGACGAAGACCGCGCCCGCGCCATCTCTTTGCTTGAATGGTTGCACATGCTGCCGCATGCATTGCAGCGTGCCGAAAACCTTTCCGGCGGCCAGATGCAGCGTGTGGCGATTTGTCGCGCGCTGATGCAGAACCCGAAAATTCTGCTGGCCGATGAACCGGTGGCGTCACTGGATCCGAAAAATACCCTGCGCATCATGAATGCGCTGAAAAAAGTCAGCGAAGAGAATATCGCCGTGATGGTCAACCTGCACTCGGTCGAGTTGGTGAAAGATTATTGCACCCGCGTTATCGGCATCGCGAAAGGGCAGATTATTTTCGACGGCCATCCGGACCAGTTAACTGAAGGCATTTTGCATCAGTTATACGGTGAAGAACACGAAGCGATAAACAGTTAAACAATAACGTTATTTATTTTGCAGTGCTTATTTCTACTTTCTCTCAATCTACACAAGGTCATCATTACATGAAGAAGTTATTACGTCTGGCAGTCTTCGTAGCAGGTTCTTTTACTGCAATGCACAGCATGGCAGAAGATGCTCCTAAAGAATTAAACTTAGGTATTCTGGGTGGCCAGAATGCCACCCAGCAAATCGGCGATAATCAGTGTGTAAAAGATTTCTTCGATAAAGAATTAAATGTGGATACCAAACTGCGTAATTCATCCGATTATTCAGGTGTTATTCAGGGGTTATTAGGTAAGAAAGTGGATATGGTATTAAGCATGTCCCCGTCATCTTTTGCTTCGGTTTATATTAATAATCCGAAAGCGGTGGATCTGGTCGGCATTGTCATTGACGATACGGATAAATCCCGGGGTTATCACTCCGTGGTTGTCGTGAAAGCCGACAGCCCGTACCAGAAATTATCTGACCTGAAAGGCAAATCATTCGGTTTCGCTGACCCGGATTCTACTTCGGGTTACCTGATCCCGAACCAGACATTCAAGAAAGAATTTGGCGGCACGACGGATAACAAATACAACAACTTCTTCTCCAGCGTGACCTTCTCCGGCGGCCATGAGCAGGATATTCTTGGCGTGCTGAACGGCCAGTTCGAAGGCGCAGTCACCTGGACTTCAATGATCGGCGACCGCGAAACCGGTTATACCTCCGGTGCATTCAACCGCATGATCCGCATGGACCATCCGGATCTGATGAAGAAAATCCGCATTATCTGGGAATCGCCATTAATTCCTAATGGTCCGATTTTAGTGCGCAGCGATTTGCCACCGGCATTTAAAGCTAAGCTGGTTTCTGCCATTAAGAAACTGGATAAAGATGACCACGCTTGTTTCGTAAAAGCGGTGGGCGGCAAACAGCATATCGGCGAAACGTCCCTGGCTGAATATCAGCAGATTATTGATATGAAGCGTGAACTGACCAAAGGCGGTCGCTAACCCGTAACTCCCTCCCCTGCGAAGGGGAGGGTTGGGGTGGGGTATTAATGGCAACTCAGGAAGCGAAAGCTTTTACCATTATTGTTTTTTTAATACCCCCTCCTGACCTCCCCCTTCGCAGGGGGAGGAATAATGATTATCGCAAATCGGAAATATTATTTTGAACAAAGACTTCAATCGTTATTACCAGCAGATACGCGGTAAACAAAAGCGGGAAGCGCTGATCTGGTCAGGGCTGATGTTGTTGTTATATCTGTGGTCAGGCAATGTTTCCGAACTTAATTTAAAAACGATTATTGTCTCCGCGCCGAGCTTCTTTGATTATATTGGTCAGACGGTGCCGGTATTACACTGGTCATTGTTATTTGCTGACGGTCATACCGAAGGTTCACTGGCGTATTGGGGATACCGTCTCAATATTCAGCTGCCGCTGATTTGGGAAACTATTCAGCTGGCGTTGTCCTCAACGATATTGTCGACGGCGCTGGCAGTCGTGCTGGCTTTTCTCGCCGCCAGCAATACGGATTCGCCTAAATGGGTGAAATTCAGCATCCGTACCTTTGTCGCTTTCCTGCGCACCATGCCGGAACTGGCCTGGGCGGTAATGTGTGTGATGGCGTTTGGCGTCGGTGCCATTCCGGGCTTTATCGCCCTGACGTTACACACTGCCGGCAGTCTGACCAAATTGTTCTACGAATCCATTGAAACCGCATCGGATAAACCGGTGCGCGGACTCAGAGCCTGCGGCGCGGGGCGTTTGCAGCGCATGCGTTTCGCCATGTGGCCGCAGGTGAAACCGATATTCTTATCCTACAGCTTTATGCGCCTCGAAATTAACTTCCGCCAGTCGACTATCCTCGGGCTGGTCGGGGCCGGTGGTATCGGGCAGGAACTGATGACCTCAATCAAACTGGACCGATATGACCAGGTCAGCATGACCTTACTGCTGATTATTCTGGTGGTGTCGGCGATGGATTTTCTTTCCGGTAAATTGCGCAAACGCGTTGTGGAGGGCACTTTCTGATGTTAACTGATGCGCTCGAACCTCATGTGGTCAGCAGCCTGAAGCAGAAGCACGGGCATCTGTTTGCCGCGCAGCGCCGCTATCTGCGCTACCTCGCGATACTGGCTGTCGTGATTACGCTGTACTACGTCTATTTCTTCAGTTATTTCGGTATTCCATGGAGCGAAGTGGTGCGCGGCACCCGCGAAGTAGGACGTTATTTCCTGCGGATGTTTGTCTGGCATAACGTTTCCGAATGGCCGTTTATGTATTATTTTTCGCAAATAGCTATCACGCTGGCGATTGTGTTTTCCGGAACCATCACCGCGTCTTTCCTCGCATTGCCCCTTTCATTCCTTGCGGCGCGTAATGTGATGTCGACGCCGGTTCTCAGACCCGTTTCCATGGTCATCCGCCGTCTTCTGGATGTTTTACGCGGGCTGGATATGGCGATCTGGGGGCTGATTTTCGTTCGTGCTGTCGGCATGGGGCCGCTGGCCGGTGTGCTGGCGATCGTGATGCAGGATTTAGGCTTGCTGGGCAAGCTTTATGCGGAAGGGCATGAGGCGGTAGATCGTTCGCCGAGCCGCGGCCTGCGGGCGCTGGGGGCTTCCCCGCTACAAACGCACCGCTTCGGGATTTTCACTCAATCCTTCCCGACATTCCTTGCGTTGTCGCTGTATCAGATTGAATCCAATACCCGTTCAGCCGCTGTTCTTGGTTTTGTTGGCGCGGGCGGGATCGGTCTGGTGTATGCGGAAAATATGCGTCTGTGGAACTGGGATGTGGTGATGTTTATCACACTGATTTTAGTGGCTATCGTAATGATTATGGACAAGATTTCCGCGATGCTGCGCGCCAAATATATCCTGGGCGAAGAGATTAGTTTATTCGCACCGGAAGAACGGAAAATGAAGCCGCCGGTTGAGCTTTATCGCTCGTAAATGTTAACGGTCGAAACAGAATAAAAGAAGGCGGCATCCGGGATGGATGCCGCCTTTGCTGTTATTGAATCGCCGGGAGTTTACTCGTCGAAATACCAGTAACCCTGATTCACCAGATCTGTTAACAGAGCGACAAATTCAGGATCCTGCAACGCAGCACCCAGCTCTGTTTTACTGATCAGCGTATAGCGGCACAGCGCATCGGCGGCGGCATGTTGCGATGTTTCCAGCGGCTCGCTGTTAACAAAGAAACGTTCGCCGACGTTGAGAACCCGAAGACCGCTCAGGCGCACCAGGCTTTCGCCCTCCATCAGTGCATCGGCAATTTCATGTGATTCGTATGGCGGTTCGGCTGGCGCGATATCCAGTTCATGGCGCGGCGTAGTGGCGAAACGGCCAAACCATTGTTTGAAATCTTCCGGCTGGCTGATCAGCTCAACCATCATCTGGCGCACACGTTCCAGCTCGTAATCTTCTACTTTACCGACGTGGTCGCGCAGCGTGAGATCCGGATCGCTGTAATGGCTGCCGCCCAGATCGTTTTCCAGCGCGTAGTCAGCAAAACTGCTGATGAAATCGCGGCTGTTAGGGCCACGGAAACCGACGGAATAGTTGAGGGCGGTTTCATGGGTAAAGCCGTCGTGCGGGAAGCCCGGCGGAATATACAGAATGTCGCCGGGTTCAAGATCTTCATCAATGATTGGCGTGAACGGATCCACATGCAGTAACGCCGGGTGCGGGCAGAACTGACGCATCGGCAGAGCATCGCCCACGCGCCAGCGGCGGCTGCCCATGCCCTGGATGATAAACACGTCATACTGATCGATGTGCGGGCCGACACCGCCGCCGGGCACGGAATACGAAATCATCAGGTCGTCTAAACGCCAGTCCGGCAATACGCGAAAAGGTTTCACCAGTTCTGCCGCAGGCAAATGCCAGTGGTTTACGGCCTGTGCCAGCAGTGACCAGCCGGTTTCACCCAGCCCGTCGAAATCTTCAAAAGGACCGTTACTTGCCTGCCATTCACCATCTTTATGGCTCACCAGACGGCTGTCCACTTCCGGCTCCATCGCCAGACCGGCTAATTCGTCTGGAGAGATTGGATCAACAAAATTTGAGAACGCTTTTTTGATAACAACAGGTTTTTTTTGCCAGTATTTTTCTAAAAATTCCGGCCAGTCCAGATTGAGTTCATAAGCCATGTGATTTACCAGTGGGAAGACAAACGGGTCTGATTATAGAGAGGGGAATAAGGACAGCGCTTTGTCATGCATCAAGGCTACCCATCATAATTCGAACCGCAGATGCGTTGGCTGCGTTCAGTGACCCGAATCACTTACCTGAGTAAGCTCATCGGGATCCCTTCACTTTCCGCGTTACTCGGCAAGCCTCGCCCTATTAGGGCCAGCGCAAGCGCTGTTCAAAAGCTGAAGCTTTTGTCCTGCAGCCCGAATTATTTTGGGTATAGAACTCTGGTTGAAATATTTATGATTTCGCGGCCAGCACCACCAGTTTCTGGTTCACAAATTCTTTGATACCGAGATCAGAGAGTTCGCGGCCGAAGCCCGAGCGTTTCACACCACCGAAAGGCAGTTCAGCAGCGGTATCCGTCGGCGAATTGACGTATACCATACCGGTTTCAATCTGGCTCGCCAGCTTACGGGCGCGGGTCAGATCGGTGGTAAACAGCGAACCGCCGAGGCCGTAATGTGAGTCGTTGGCAAGTTTCACCAGTTCCTCATCATTTTTCACCACGTACACCTGTGCGACCGGGCCAAAGAACTCTTCGAAATAGGCCGGATTATCGCGGGTAATGTGCGTCAGAATCGTTGGCTCAAAGAAGTTGCCCGGATTGTCTGCCACCTTTTTACCGCCAAAGTGCAGTTTCGCCCCGTGTTTCACGGCATCATCCACTTGTTTGCTCAGCGTTTTCACGGCTTCCGCGGAGGACAACGGTCCCAGTGTGGTGGATTTATCCAGCGGATCGCCGATCTTCAGTGCCTTAAAGTGTTCGGTGAATTTTTTAAGGAATTCATCGGCGACTTTTTCATGAATAATGAAGCGCTTGGCCGCCGTACACACCTGTCCGGCATTAGAGACACGGGCCTGCGCACCGGCTTTGGCAGCTTTATCGATATCCGCATCATCGAGTACGGCAAACACGTCATTCCCGCCGAGTTCCAGCGTCGATTTCTTCAGCTTAGATGCCGCCCGTGAAGCCACGACCGCACCGGCTTTCTCCGAACCGGTCAGCGCGACCCCCTGAACGCGGTCATCATCAATGATGGCACTGACCTGATCCTGAGAAATAAACAGGTTGGTATAAGCGCCCTTTGGGGCACCCGCTTCGGTAACCAGTTTCTCAAAGGTTTCCGCACAATGAGGAACGATACTGGCGTGTTTGACGACCACGCTGTTACCTGAGGCAAGATTCGGTGCCAGTACACGCATTAACTGGTAGAACGGGAAATTCCAGGGCTCGACGGCCATAATCACCCCAATCGGATGATGCTCGACCCAGGCTTCGCCGAGATCGGATTTATACGGCACAGGTTTGAGAAATTCCTCGGCGTTTTCGGCATAGAATTTCGCAATATCCGCGCAAATCTGCACTTCGCCACGGCTCTGGCCGATGAGTTTCCCCATTTCTACACTGACCACTTCCGCCAGTTCATCGACACGGGAAGCCATCAGTTCTGACAATTTATGCAGCACGTTAACGCGTTGCTTAATATCGCCCTGACCCCAGTCAGATTTGTATAAAGCATGGGCGGCAGAGAGTGCCTCTTCAACCTGCTGATCGTTATGTGTTTGATATTCTTTGATGAGCTTATTGTTGAACGGATTTATCGTTTGATATGGCATATGTTGCTCCTTGTTTTGTGGCGTGTCGTCGAAAACAACGGCACGTTGGAATTGAGGTGCGTGCGCCTTTCTGCGTTCTCAACAGAACATTAAGCATAGTCGAAAAAACGTGACCGCTGTCCCACAGACATCTCATGCAACACAACGGTATGGCGTGTGCTGCCCGCATTCTCCCCTGGCCCTGACATACGTGCGCTGTAGCCTGTCTCTAAGAACAATCGGCTTTACGCAACTTTGCGAGCGGCTGTTAATGAATTGTTTTCAGCAAGCGATTGATAAATTTACCGCTCACTTTTATGCTGGCTTTCCTTCCTTTTCCCGACATTGAGAAACTCATGAAGCTTGATGCGATTCCGTTTTGCACGACTGACTGGAGTGATGTCACGCCGACGCAGCATCCGGGTGATACCGGCATGGCGCTGTGGCGTACACAAAAATTTGGCGATATCCGTGTGCGTATCGTTGAATATTCACCTGGCTATGAGGCTGATCACTGGTGCAGTAAAGGCCATGTTTTGTTCTGCCTGGAGGGGGAGCTTCATACGCGTCTTGAGGACGGACGGAATTTCACCTTATCGCCGGGCATGAGTTATCAGGTGGCGGACAATGCTGAAGCACACCGTTCATCCACACCAATTGGCGCGAAACTGTTTGTTGTTGATTAGTCGTGGTTGTTTATAGAAACGTTCGCCGTCCGCTGAGGCTGGCGACAAGGAGCAGCAGGTGAGTAAATTACGGGTTGGTATTATTTTCGGTGGTAAATCGGCAGAGCATGAAGTGTCACTGCAGTCGGCAAAAAACATTGTGGATGCGATTGATAAACAACGCTTTGATGTGACATTGCTGGGCATTGATAAGAAAGGGGAATGGCATATTAATGATGCCAGTAACTACCTGATCAATGCTGAAAATCCGTCGCTGATTGCCCTGAACCGCTCGAATAACCAGGTTGCACTGATCCCCGGTCAGACTGAGAATCAGTTAATTGAGACTCACAGCGCCAGCGCGTTGTCGCAAGTGGATGTGATCTTCCCGATAGTGCACGGAACGCTGGGGGAAGACGGTTCCTTGCAGGGGCTGCTGCGCATGGCAAATATTGCCTTCGTGGGGTCCGGCGTGCTGGGTTCCGCCGTGAGCATGGATAAAGATGTCACCAAGCGTTTGCTGCGCGATGCCGGTCTGGCTGTTGCCCCGTTTGTGTGCCTGACACGTGCGAACCGTCAGAAAAATACCTTTGCCAGTGTTTCGCAACAACTCGGTCTGCCGCTTTTTATCAAACCTGCGAATCAGGGCTCATCGGTGGGCGTCAGTAAAGTCAGTGATGAAGATGGCTATCAGCGTGCGCTGGATAAAGCCTTCAGCTTCGACCACAAAGTGCTGGTGGAATCGGCCATTAAAGGTCGTGAAATTGAATGCGCTGTGTTGGGTAACGATCACCCGCAGGCCAGTGTGTGTGGCGAAGTGATCCTGCACGACGAGTTTTATTCCTACGATACCAAATACATCAACGAATCCGGTGCTTCCATTGCGGTTCCGGCTGATTTACCCCGTGAGACCCACGACCGTATCCGCGCCATTGCCTTGCAGGCATTTCAGGTGCTGGAATGTCGCGGCATGGCGCGTGTGGACGTTTTCCTGACAGAACAGGGCGATGTCGTCATCAATGAAATCAATACATTGCCGGGCTTCACCAACATCAGTATGTATCCGAAACTCTGGGCAGCCAGCGGGTTAAGTTACAGTGAGCTGATCACCCGCCTGATTGAGCTGGCGCTCGAGCAACATCAGCAGGATAACCAACTGAAGAGTTCTGCCAACTGATTATTCAAATTTTGCATTGAGATGAAAAGGCAGGGAGAAATCCCTGCCTTTGTCGTTTTCTTTGCTGATTATTCAACCACCAGCTTTACCTGTTTTCCGGCCAGACTCAGCATCAGAATCAGGGCATCGAGCGTAAATTTATCCGTCTTTTTGTTCACTACGTCAGAAACGCGCGGGCGGGAAACTTGCAAAATTTTTGCAGCATCGCTCTGAAGTAAATTCTGATGGGCGATCCAGAGGCCAATTTCAGTCATCAGTTGTTCTTTGAGCGCCAGAGTATGGGCAATTTTACGCTGTGAATCGGCATGTAAAGCCTGTGCTTCGACAGCGCTGAATCCCAAATCGGCGAAAACATTTCCGCCTGCTGGTGTGATATGTCGTGATGCGACATCAATAACATCCTTTTTCATTTTCTCTCCTGTGGCGCTCCCGGACAATTTGGGCATAGCGGCTTTTTATAATGGAAATATCTTTCGGGCTGGTTTGCTGCTTCTTTTTCGCAAAGCAGTGCAGGATGTAAATGGCCTCGTCGAATTTAGCGAGATAGATAACCCGAAAAGTACCGGCAAACACATCAAGTTTGATTTCAACCACGCCAGCTCCCCAGTCGCTGACTGACTTCCATTGTGTTGGGGGAAGCCCATGCTGAATTTGTTCAAGTTCATAGCCTGCTCTTTTTCTGGCGTCTGTGGGGAAATCACGTAAATCCTTCAACGAACTTCCACGCCAGTCGATATCTTTAATCACCATCACTTTCCTTGTGTATAAAATTTTATACCTAAATATGCCTCACGCCAACGTCTTTATACGACAGCCAACGTCTGACGAGATAAGTAAGGAGAATTCTTGCGAGATATGCCGAAGAAAAGCACTTCCATGGGGTTAAAAGGCAGGGAGAAATCCCTGCCTTTATCGTTTTCTGATTACGCTCTGTAGTGCCAGAGTAAGATAACAACCCCGGTCAGGCTGGCGAGTGACACACTATAAAGCGCGCCGGTTGCCCCGATGCTATCAGCCAGTAAACCGGCGGCTCCGGTGGCAAAAGCGCTCACCATAACTTGTCCGCGCCAGGCCAGAGCGCTGGCTGTGGCGACCTGCCTGCCCGCAAAATTTTGCAGCACGCCGAAAGTCCCTAATGCAAACACCACATTCGAGGCCAGATGAGCACCGAAAATCAGCATCAGACTGGCCACCGGCCAGGCGGAGAGGGGAGAAAGCAGAAAATATCCGCCCAGAAACAACATCAGGCATAGCAATAACCGTCCGTTGCTGGCGCTGTAACGGCGGAGTTTGTCGGCATTGAGCAATAACGGCCCGCAAAGTTGTCCCAGGCTACGGGAGAACAACAAAGGGAGCGCCAGACCTGTGGCTTCTTCAGGGCGGATTTGTTGCGCCAGTGCGGGCAATAATGCCATCGCGGGTGAACCGACGGCGGCGAGCGCCGGTAGCAGCAAGACGCTTCGTTTCTGTAGCGGTGAGTAATTTTTCCAGCGCAGTGACGCGGGTACGGCGGAATCAGCGGGCGTTGTGTCGGCGCATCTGGCCTGAAATATTTTCCGGGTGATCAGAAGCAAAATGGCAGATGCGGCAAAACTCAGGGCATCAAGCAGCAGAATGCTGAGTGGCGAAACAACATTGAACAACAAAACCCCTGCGCCGGTGCCGAGCATGACCTGCGCCGCGAAGATCAGCGTTTCCATTGCCGTCGCTGCCGGTAACTCATCAACACTCAGCCCGCGTTTGAATAACAATGTGAGCGCCGGATAACTCATCCCGCTGAGCAACGCCTCGGCAGACTGAACAGCCAGCAACGCGGAAATATTGTGTGACAGCAAGCCGTACAGCGGAAATATCAATGCCACCATGCCGAGAATTTCGGTCAGGATCAAAATCTGCAGCGGCGACATTTTTCTGCACAGGCGTTCGCCCCACAGACTTCCGATAAAGCCGGGCAATGTTGCCAGCATATAAGCGAAAGTCAGCGTAGCAGGGGAGGCGTTCCAGCGCAGCAGTTGACCAAAAACCACCACCTGTGTCAGGCCATTATCCAGAGATGATAAAATAAAGGCAAAGCCCAGCAGCCGCAGCCAGCGATGGCTGCGCAGTGCGCGTATGAGCGCAATTAATAACGAATTCATGAAAGAGATTCTCATCAGAAATAACAGAAACCCCGAATTGCCCGCAGGCAACAGGGAGAAGAAAAACTGTCAGTGATGAGAGTTCGTTACATTGGGAAAGAGGGCCTTAAGGAAATAGAAGAGAAAAATGTAGCACAAGGTCAGGCGGGCAGGGAGCATTCAGAGAAATTTTTCATAAAACACAGACACGAAAAAGGCGGCAAATGCCGCCTCTTCTGCTTACTGCTTTTTTACTGCTTACTTCAGCTTATTTATACAGTTCAGCTGTGCCATACAGATGGTTATCACCTGAAGCACCGATGATACGGTAAGAGCTTGCACCGGCTTCGCTGGCTTTAGCATTCAGTTTGTCCTGCAGGCTGCTCAGGCTGTTACCTGATGTTGCGCTGACCACACCAATTGCCTGCTGACCTGCCGGTGCGGACTGAACTTCAGTCGCTGCCAGAGTCGAGAATGAAGCGGTAGCCAGTGCGATTGCAGCAAGAGTCATTGTTACGTTTTTCATGTTATTTTCCTCATTTCGTATTTTTGAGCTTTGCCAGGCGTTGTCATCAACGTTCATTTAATGTGCAAAGCTGTCTTCTGTCCGATACAACATCTAGCTTATTAATCGTTAACTAAATGCTGTTGTACCCTTAAATTGCTTATTCTTGTGCTTATTTATACAGCTCAGCAGTACCGTACAGATGGTTTTCACCTGAAGCGCCGATGATACGGTATGAGCTTGCACCCGCTTCGTTGGCTTTTGCATTCAGTTTGTTCTGCAGGCTTGATAAATCATTGCTTGAAGAAGCACTTACCACACCAATTGCTTGTTGACCTTCTGGTGCAGACTGAACTTCAGTCGCTGCCAGGGTAGAGAATGAGGCGGTAGCAAGCGCAATTGCAGCTAAAGTCATAGTGATATTTTTCATGATGGTCTTCCTTTTTATCTGTTTATCAGCAGGTGATTATTAGGTCCGACTGTTATTTCTTAACAGTTGATAAGTAAATGTTAGACCTGGATCACATTCTGTGCAACTCATTTATTTATTAATCGTTAACTTATTGTGCGGAACAATCTGCTAACGAAATCTTCAGGCCTTATTTATACAGCTCAGCAGTACCGTACAGATGGTTTTCACCAGAAGCACCGATGATGCGGTATGAGCTTGCACCGGCTTCAGTGGCTTTCGCGTTCAGTTTTGACTGCAGTGTGCTCAGGTCACCGTTTGAAGAGGCGCTGACAGTACCGATAGTTTGTTCACCCGCAGGTACAGACTGAACCTCAGTCGCCGCCAGGGTAGAGAAAGAAGCGGTAGCAAGTGTGAGTGCTGCGATTGTCATTGCGATAGTTTTCATGATGTTAATTCCTGTTCGTCAATTTTTTATTCGGGGTGCCTTATTCAGGAACCTCAGTTTCGGGTCAACGTTAGTTATTAGTTAACGTTCGATAAGTAAATGATAGGGAGTGTTGAGAGTTTGTGCAAGATGTTTTTTTAATGAACGTTAACTAATCGTGCTGTGATGAACGTCACGCTAAACGCGGTTTTTGTTTTCATTTTGTTAAATGAATGTTTTTAAAATGATTCGCGATAAGAATTGAAAATCCTTTATGCATAATTTTGCTGAATGAATCTTTAATGATCGCTAAGTTAATGGTTGGTTCTGGCCAGCGAGGGTGATAAAACATGGGGCGGCCAGGAAAAAGATAAGGCGACATAAGCCGCCTTATCGTGATTCCTGCCCTGACGGTCTGTCATCAGGCTCCGTGGTCATTAGTAATAAACAGAAGCGGGCTGATGACCAGAGGTTGAAGGCGCAGGTGGTTGAGTGGGAGAAGTAGGAATACGGCCCTGTTCGATTTTTTTGTTCGTACAGGTGGCCGGGTTACAGAAGTTACTGTCACCGGTCACATTGACCATCCGCACTTCCTGACTCTGCAAAGGCATCATGATAACCTGCTGTGCGGCAACATTGGCAACCGGTACAGCGGTTAATGCCAGAACTGCAAGAAGGATTTTAAAGTTACTCATGATGTTACGTCCTGAATGTGTTGTCTGCAAAAGGCTTATAAAAGCGTTTTAGTTGTGCAGCTTTGCGGGTTTGAGTGATTTTCTTATCGCTCGATAATTAAATGATAAACTCCGCTGGACTTGTGCGCAACTATTTTTAATAATGATCGTTAAGTTATTTCTATAACTATTTTAATAACCATAATCACAATGGTGATGGAAGGAGGGTGTATGAGCACTGAACAGACGGCTTTGGTCCGGAAAAGTCGCGGTCGCCCAAAACAGTTCGATCGTGGAACTGCTCTGAGCAAGGCCTTGAATTTATTCTGGCGCCATGGTTACGAGGCCACTTCATTAGCCGATTTGGTCGAAGCAACCGGTGCAAAAGCGCCAACTTTGTATGCCGAATTTGGTAACAAAGAAGGGCTTTTCCGCGCAGCCGTTGAACATTATCTGAAAAACTTTTACGAAAAGAGCTCATGTTTACTGAGCAGAACAGATTTGTCCGTTGAGGATACGGTTGGGCGCTATCTGCGTGCCATCGTTGAGCTGTTTACCGACTGCGACACGCCAAGTGGCTGCTTTATGATCAGCGCATCATCCGGGATGTCTTCATCTTCTGCGGATATTGCCGAAATGCTGCGTGCGCGCCACCTTTCGCAGGAACGCACTCTGTTTGAATATTTCGAGAAGAAAAAACAGAGCGGTGATTTGACTGCGGTAACTGACAGCGCGCTGCTGGCGAAATACCTGGCCTGCACCATTCAGGGCTTCTCCGTACAGGCCCGTGACGGCGCAAGTTCTGATGAACTCAACCGGCTGATTGACGTGGTCATGAACCTGTGGCCGGAGCTGACCAAAGCCACGGTTATCAGCAAAGCCGCACATTAATCACTGAGTTAAGATAATTGTTAAGAAAGAGAATAGAACGTCAGGTGCTGAGTCTTTCGGGCCTGGCGTTAGGCGGTATAGACTTTGAGAATCCGCCGGGTGACCCGGGACTGTTTGGTCCGCAAAGCATCACCTGGCGAATTCACGGAGACTTCTCATCCATGCTTTGTGGCGGCGTCAGTGCCTTATTGCTGCAAATGCTTCATCCGCTGGCGCTTGCCGGTGTCTGGGATCATTCCTCATTTCGTGAAGATATGCTCGGGCGACTTCGTCGCACCAGTCAGTTCATTTCCGGGACGACTTTTGCGCCTGTTAATGACGCCAACGCGTTAATCGAAAAAGTAAAATCCATTCATTTGCGGGTGACCGGTACCGATGCTTACGGCACGCCTTATGCGGCCAGCGATCCGGATTTACTGGTCTGGGTGCACGTAGCCGAAGCGTACAGCTTCCTGCAATCGCATCTGCGTTATCGCAATCCTGCGCTCAGCCTGAGCGATCAGAACCGCTATTATCAGGAGTTTTCCCGTGTGGCGAAAAGCCTGGGGGCGGGAAATGTGCCGGAGAGTGTCGATGCGGTAGAAGCCTATCTGCAGGCGATGCGCCCGCAGTTGCGCTGCGATGAACGGACGCTTGAAGTGGTAAGATTATTGCAGAATGCACCCGCGCCGAGCCGTCTGGCCAGGCCGGTGGGCAGCCTGATGATTCAGGCTGGCATTGAATTATTGCCTGAGTGGGCAGCAATCCAACTGGGGATTTCCCTTTCCCCGCAAAAGCGCCGGAGGATTCGTTTCGCCACCCGTTGCATTGCAGGGGTATTGCGCTGGGCGGTGAGAAACGGCTCATGGCACCGGGCCATGCGCCGTATGGGGCGTCTGCACTGACCGTTAAAGATGCGGATAAACGCCCGGACCGATGGGCAGACCCAGCAGATACCAGCCCACCAGCATCAGCAGCCACACCACGAAAAACACAATCGGATACGGCAGCACCAGCGAATAATAGGTGCCGAGTTTCGCTTCTTTGTTGTAGCGCTGCAGGAATCCGAGGAACAGCGGCACAAACGGCGACATCGGCGCGAGCGGGATCACCGAAGAATCCGCGACGCGGAACACGATTTGCGCGAACGCCGGATGGAAACCGAGCAGCATAAACATCGGCACAAATATCGGTGCCAGAATCGACCAGATGGCCGAGCCGCTGGCGATAAACATACACAGCAATGCCGACAGGAAAATCAGGCCGAGAAACGCCGGGATGCCGGTCATGCCTAAGTTTTCCAGCACATCCGTCAGCCCGATCGCCATGAATTTCCCCATATTACTCCAGTTGAAAAACGCCACAAACTGGGACAGCGGGAACACCATCACAATAAAACCCGCCATGGATTTCATTGGATCCACCAGCAAATCCGGCACGTCACTGGCGCTGCGGATCTGCTTGGTCACCATGCCGTAAGGCACTGAAATCACGAAAAAGAACAGAATAATCAGCGGTACGATGCCCTGAATAAATGGCGAAGGGATGATGCCGCCGGTTTTCGGATTGCGCAGCGGCGCGGCTTCCGGCACCACCAGCAACGCCACCAGGGCGATAAACACCAGCGCCGCAATGCCGCTCGCCATCAGGCCGCGGTTCTGTTCCGGCGTCAGCTTTTTCATCTCTTCGTTACGCTCGCCGTGATACACCGGCAGGCGCGGTTCAACGAATTTATCGGTCAGAATGGCACCCACGATGGTCAGCAAAATCACCGAGGCTGCCATAAAGTACCAGTTGTCGATCACACTGACCTGAACCGCCGGATTAATCGCCTTTGCCGCCTCGGTACTCAGACCGGATAACAACACATCGGTGGTCACAATCAGCAGGTTAGCCGTGAAACCGCAGCCAACACCGGCGATAGCCGCCAGTAAACCAGCCACGGGATGACGTCCGACTGCGAGGAAAATCAGTGCGCCCAGCGGCGGCATCACCACCAGTGCGGCATCCGACGAAATGTGGCTGAAGAAGGCGATAAAAATCACCATATAGCTGGCGTAACGGGCGTTTACTTTGGACGCCATTTTGTACATCAGGCTTTGCAGCAGCCCGACGCGCTCCGCCAGTCCGGCACCAATCACCAGCGCCAGAATCGAGCCGAGCGGGGTAAATCCGCTGAAATTTTTAATGACGTTCGGCAAAATCCACTGAATACCTTCCACGCTCAGCAGGTTTTTTACATGGATTACCTCACCGTTGGTTGGGTTTACTGCCGTAATATTCAGCCATGAAATCACCGCACTGGCGACCATCAGCACGGCGATCAGGTAAACAAATAACAAAAACGGGTTGGGAATTTTATTCCCCACACGTTCAACCCACTGAAGAAATCCCCCCGGACTCTGGCCGGAATCTTGCGCCTGAATACTCATCTGTTAACCCTCTGTCGTGTTTGTCTTTTTTTATATTTATGCCGCTCATCCGTGCCGGAACGGGACGCGAATGAGCGGTTTACATCATTAACTGACACCCGTGATTTATTTCAATGGCGAAGGTTTTACGCCTGCCGGGATCGGGCACTGATACGGGCGTCGTGCACGTTGTGCATCGCGCTCTTTCTGACAGGCCGTCAGTAAATCCGGCCGGGTGAACAGGTCTATCGCGGTCGATGACATGATTTTCGCTGCCAGACACATGCCTTTATGGGCGATGGAGGTCCGCCCCTGCGACACAATCTGCCAGGTATGCAGCGGCGAACCGACCGCAAAACACGGGCTGAAACACTGCGCCGTCGGCACCAGCCAGCTCACATCACCGACGTCCGTTGAGCCGTAGAGGATATTGCCGTTCGGGGCATACGGAGCAACGGAGTCTGTCAGCGGGGAATGGCGCAAGGTTTCGGCGAATTCCACGCCTTCCGCGCCGCTGGTACGGGAGATATTCAGCAGATTGTTATCGATATCCTGTTCGCTCAGCGTGGCATGAATCGACGCCGCAAACGCCCGCTCTTCGGCGGTGTAATGCGGAGTGCCGAAAGCCTGCACATACTGATACATCGCGCTTTCCAGTGTGCGGTTGGGCACGTAGTTGGAACAGGCCTTGTCAAAGCGCATCGACATCTGTGTGCCGGTCATCAGCGCTGCGCCTTTGGCGATATCCACCACGCGGTCGAAAATCGCCTGCGCCTGATCCATTTGCGGCGCGCGTACCAGATACAGCACTTCGGCGTCTGCCTGCACCACGTTGGGCGAAATCCCGCCCGCGTTGGTGATCGCGTAATGCAGGCGCGCTTCCTGAATGATGTGCTCACGGAGGAAGTTCGCGCCGGTATTCATCAGCGTCAGGGCATCCAGCGCGCTGCGACCCAGATGTGGCGCGGCGGCGGCGTGTGAGGACACGCCTTTAAAGCTGAACGACGCCTGAATATTGGCCAGCGTCTGGTTGCTGAACATGCCGCTGTAGGTTTCCGGATGCCAGGTCAGTGCGGCATCGACGTCATCGAACAATCCTTCGCGGGCCATAAAGGTTTTGCCGGAGCCACCTTCTTCACCCGGGCAGCCGTAAAAACGCACCGTGCCCTGAATGTTTTCACGTTCCATCCAGGCTTTCACTGCCAGCGCGCCGCCGAGTGCCGCCGTTCCCAGCAGATTATGGCCGCAACCGTGGCCGTTGCCGTTTTCCACCAGTGGCTGCGCTACATCGCAACCGGCTTTCTGGCTTAAACCGGCCAGCGCGTCGAATTCGCCGAGCAGGGCAATCACTGGTTTTCCGCTGCCGAAGCTGGCGATAAACGCCGTTTCCATGCCACCCACGCCGCGCTCAACGGCAAATCCGCTGGCGTCGAGTTTGTCGGCCAGTAATGCAGAAGAGAAGGATTCGACAAAGCGGGTTTCAGGATGATCCCAGATGGCATCGCTGATTTCTGCCAGCGCGGGTTGCTGGTTATCGATGAAATCATTGATGAAATTCACGACGTTCTGTTGATGTGGCACGTGCGACGTCATCAGCGTTCCCCTTTGAATTCAGCGATATTCAGCGCCAGTGCCGCCAGGGTTTTAATGCCCTGAGACATCACTTTTTCATCGAAATCAAACAGTTCATTGTGATGACCCGCGCTCAGATCAGTGCCGAAAATGACATAAGAGGCTTCGCCACCGCGGGCTTTTACGCGCTCCATCATATAGGTGGCATCTTCCGAACCCGCTGCGCCTTCCTGACGGTCGATAATCTGCTCAAACTCGCCGAGTTTTTCCGCCTGACGGTGGATGTAATTCACCCAGGCGGGCGTCGGCGTGCTGCTTTGCGCCGCGCCCATCAGTTTGATGTCGAATTTCACCTGATGCATTTCGGCTGCGCCGGAAATCACTTTCAGCGCCTGCTGATAAATAAATTCGTTCACCTCATTGGTGGTGCCACGCGTTTCTACTTTCATCGTGGCGCTGGAAGGCACCACATTGCGCCCGGTACCAGCCTGTAAAACGCCGACATTAATGCGTGAATCACCGCCGCTGTGACGCGGGATCGCATGCAAACCCAGTGTTGCCTGCGCCGCCGCCAGCAGGGCATTGCGGCCATCCTCCGGCTTACCGCCCGCATGTGAGGCCACGCCGGTGAAGTGCACGTCGAGCTTGGTCGTTGCCATAAAAGTATCGTTACCGCACACGATGTGATTAGCCGGTACGCCGGTGCCGATATGCACGGCGGTGAAATATTGCACGTCGTCCACCACGCCCGCTTCAACCATGGATTTCGCGCCGCGCGTGCCTTCCTCGGCAGGCTGGAAAATCAGCTTGATGGTGCCGCAGAGCTGGTCGCGCACCTGCATCAGCACGTCTGCCAGCCCGAGGCCAATGGTGGTGTGACCGTCGTGACCACAGGCATGCATCATGCCGTTATTGGCCGAAGCAAACCCGTCGCGGAACGGGCGATGCTGGTCTTCCAGTACTTCGTTTAAATCCAGCGCGTCCATATCCACCCGAAAACCCATTACCGGGCCGGGGCGACCGGTTTCCAGCGTGGCGACAATCCCGGTGAAACCGCCGGAGAAATGCGGCATCCAGCGGGCAATCGCGCCTTGTTCCAGTGCGCGCTGCTCCTGTTCGGCCAGCACGGCAGCGGAAGGCAGCCCCATACGCGAATCCGCGTCGATGACTTCTTTGCCGAGTTGCAGTGAATAGCCCAGTTTTTCCAGACGATCGGCCACCAGCGTGGAGGTACGAAACTCCAGCCAACCGGATTCGGCGTATTTATGCAGATCACGACGTTGCTTTTGCAGGGAAGGGAACAGCTTTTCTACACGTTCAGAAATCTCATTAACCATCACGGACTCTCTTTTTACACAGACATGCAGGCTTTCCGCACAGCGGCAGAAAGGAGGAAATCAAAGCTTCGGGAAGTGCAGACCCGCACGCAGAAAGCGGCGAAAGGCGGCCTGATATGATTTTCAATGTACATAAAGCGTTCAGGGCATATAAGATGCCAAAATCTTCTTAGTGATAATCAGGGGTTATCAAAGAATCTCATGCCATCACAAATAAAAATGCATCAGTTGCGGGCGTTTGTTTCGGTCGCACGTCAGGGCAGTATTCGTGCCGCCAGCCGGATGCAGAATCTTTCACAGCCCGCGCTGACCAAATCAATTAAAGAACTGGAAGAAAATCTGGGGGCGAGGTTATTTGTCCGTCGCCGTCAGGGCGTGACGCTAACTGATTGTGGTGACGCGTTTTTTAAGCGCGCAAGCCTGATTCTGGAAGAGCTGAGGGTGGCGCAGGAAGACATCGCTCAGCGCCTCGGCGGGACCAGCGGCAGGGTCAATATCGGCGTCGGTGCCAGCATTGCCCGCACCATCATGCCGGAAGTCATTGACCGTTTTCACCGTGAATTCCCCCATGTGAAGGTGCGGATTGCCGAGGGGCAACTGGTATCGATGATCCCGGAGATGCGTCAGGGCGAGCTGGATTTCACCGTGAATACCTATTATCAGGGGCCCTTTGATAACGAACTGTTATATGAAAAGCTTATGGATAAAGAGTATCGCGTGGTGGCAAGGCGTGGTCATCCGATGCAGCATGCCCGTTCGATGCAGGAGCTTTTGCATTGCGACTGGACGATGCCGACGCCACGCGGCAGCTATTACAAACTGCTCAGCGAAGTGTTCAGCGAAATGGATGCCGAGCCGAATATCAGCGTGATTTGCGAAACTTTTATGTCCTGCACCAGCCTGATCGCCAAGACCGATTTTCTCAGCGTGTTGTCCGTCGATGTCATTAACGATCCGGTGATCGGCCAGAGTCTGGTCGCGCTGGATCTTGATCTGCCGCTGCCGAAAGCCACGTTCTATCTCATTCAGCGACGTGATACCACGCTGACGCCGATGGCCGCGCATCTGGCGCAGCTGTTTCGGATGTATTGCCGCTGATGTTGATATTTTGACAAAAAAGCACCTGTTTTAATGATTTATCGGGGATTTTTGGGAATATTGCCCGTTATCGGCCTGGCTTATCCGTTCTACACTGACCATCACAGGGAATAATAAGCTTCCTGATATTGTTGAGGTCATATGCGCCAGTCCGACATTGTTGCTGAAGTCAGTAACGACAAACAAACCCTGACCGCGCTGGTCGAGCAGGATAACCGCGTGGTGTATTTCTATATTTTCGCCCGCGAAGATTTGCGCGACCGCTTTCCGAAAATGCGCGCCTGCTGGGTACGTAATCTGGTGCCCGCACCGCTGAACGATGACACAGAGGCAATGGAGCAGGGGATTGCCCCGATGCTGGCGGCGCAATACTGCCGCAATCTGGAGGGCGAAGCGCCGCTGGAGCCTGCACAAATTCAGATCCTCTGGAATGAAAGCGATGACGGCGCGGCGTTGTGGTATCAGGGATTATTGCTGGCGGTGATCCCCGGCTGGAGTTTGTATATCGACCATTCGGTGTGTTATTCCGCCGGCTGCATTAAACAGAATCCGCTGACCTTCCCGCTGGGTTCTGCCTCGACCAACACGCAATGTGAACTGGCAGAAAAGACCCGCCTGTTCTGGCGTGACTGGCAAAATGAATTCAGCAATCCGTGGCCGAAAATCCAGCGCAAGCTGCTGGAATCCTACGAAAATCGCTTTGGCCCATCACTGAAATATTATCTGATCAATCAGGGCAACTGGCCGCCGATGGCGATTTCTCAGCATGAAGATGAAGAGAATTATTACTTCTTCACGGTCGGCATGAGTATCCGTCCGATGCCGCAAATTGATATTGTTTTCAACGATGAAGCAGAAAAGCATCGTCGCATCGAACTCGCATTTTCGGTCGGCAAAGAATATGTGACAGAAGAAAATGCCGTGCAGATGGCCAGCGCGTTATCCGGTTATGCACAGATTCCCTGGACGACTCTCAGCTGGTTGGGTGAAGGCCACACGCTGATGTCGCCGATGGCACCGCTCGGCTTTGAAGGACACGTGATTTCCTCCGCATTATGCGGTCCGGCAGACAAAATGCGTCTGCCAAAAATTTACGGGGATCCGGTGAATCTGTTTTGGGTCAGTCCGGTGTTTACCAGCGAACTGGAGTTTGCGCAGGCCAGACCGAATGGCGGATTTGAACTGGTCGCCGCGATGATCAAGAACGATATCGGGTATGTGTTTGCGCCGAGAAGTGCGGTGGTTTGATGTCACTCTCTCAGTTTTCTCACAGAGATGAGTAAGAATACCGATCTGCTCCCTCCCCTGCGAAGGGGAGGGTTGGGGTGGGGTATTAAAGAAGAATCAAAGAATTGAAGAGTGCAGTACCTATTGTGTTGTCTTTAAAACCCCCTCCCAGCCTCCCCCTTCGCAGGGGGAGGAGCAAGGCAAAAACCTAAACCGGTTTAATTTCCTGCTGAAAATCCTCAGCATCAACATCATATCCCGACGGTTCCCAGCGTACCGCTGTCAGTACGATTAAGCCTGCCAGTGGCGCTAAGGCGATCACCCAGAACACGCCGGTGCCGAGTGCGGCGGAAAGCACCGGAAACAGGAACAGTGAAAGGGTGGAGCTGGCGCGCATCAGCGTCTGGTTGAAGCCGACACCCATGCCGCGCAGTGATGTCGGGTAGCTCAGTGACGCAAATGTCATGGTGTGCGATCCCGGCCCGAACCCCTGACCGAACAGGAATAACGCCAGCATGGCGATGGAAATTGCGGCTTCGCCACCGTCTGCCGGGCGGCCGACCAGTGCCAGACCGATCATCGCCACCAGCTGGCAGGCGTAACCGGCGTAGGTCATTTTCCATGCACCAAATTTCGACACATACCGTACCGCAATCAGACCACCGACAAAAGCGAAGCACAGGTTCAGGCCGAGCGAGAACAGAATGGTGCTGATCATCGATTGTTGCAGGAAGCTGGATAAAATCACCGGTAACCCGAATGCCACCGCATTATAGGCAAATGACGAGGCCACCGCCGTCACGGTCGCCAGCACGGTGCGCCGCAGATAAATGCCCTGCAACAGCGTGCCGTAGTTACGCCATGCGGCTTTGCGCACTTTCACCTGCGGTGTTTTGTCCGCATCTTCAGCCACTACCGCATTGATGTTGTAAGACTTTCTCAGGATCGCCGCCGCGCTTTGCAGGTCGCCCTGATTGGCCGCCCAGACCGGCGATTCATTCATATAACGGTGACGGATAGCGATAATCAGAATCGCAGGCACCGCGCCGAAGCCGAGGATCAGACGCCACAACCAGTCGGTGTGCGTGGCAGGCAGTACTGCGTAAAGCAGCAGAACCAGCAGATACGAGACGCTGATCGCCGCGTACCACGTCGGGCACCACATCGCCACGCGCGAGGCTTTATTGCCGCGCCCCTGAAGTTTTGAGAACTCCGCAAGAAACGCCATCGCCACCGGTAAATCGATGCCGACGCCTAATCCCATCACGAAGCGCGACCCGCCGAGCACCCATTCATTCGGTGCAAAGGCGCAGGCCAGCGCGGCAATCACGAAGAAGAACATATCAGCCATAAAGACGCGGTAACGGCCGATTTTGTCGGTCAGATAGCCGCCGAACAATGCGCCGACAATCGCCCCGAAGGTAATCGCCGAGGCCACAAAGCCCGCGCCGGAAGGCGTCAGCCCAAACTGGCGGGTGATATCTTTCATTCCGAAAGCCAGCGCACCGAGGTCATAAGCGTCGAGGAAAACGCCGCCGAGTGCGATAGCAATCACGATGCGTGCGTCGCTGATTTTCGCTGCGCCGCGGTTCACTAACTGAGTAATATCGGCAGCGGAACGAATCACCACCGGCTGGTCAGGCGCAGAATCTGCGCTGTAATCCCCTGAAGAGGCGGTCTGAGAGGCCGCAATTGAATCAGACATTGTTGTGTTTACGCTTTTTGACAAAAAAACCAGCATAGAGGCGAGGTGATGCCGGTCACAAGTCCTGATTAGACGTTGCGTGAAAACAAATGGCTATAAGTTAAAACAAAGTGATCTAAAAGGCAGCGGTGAACATCTTCTTCGGGGGAAACAGCCTGTCTTGTCTCAGTGATTTAGCGGATAAGCTTCGAACATTTATGCATTTTACTCCGCTTCCGCCGCCTGCTTTTATGGCTCACTCTCCGTTTCCCTGCGCGAAATTGGACTATTCTTGTTAGCAGCTTGTTTATTCAGATGAAAGCCGAAAGACAGAGCAGTCGCCGGGCGACAAAAACCAACATAACCCGATAAGAGGATAGAACATGACTGTAACAACTGGGCGAGTACGGGGATTTTCAGTGGCAGCACTGGCGCTGGCTTCCGTGTTAAGTTTCAGCGCACAGGCCGCTGATGATGCCGTGCGTGTCGGCTCAAAAATTGATACCGAAGGGTCGCTGCTCGGTAACATTATTATTCAGGTGCTGGAAGCCAACGGTATTCACACTACCAATAAATTGCAGCTGGGAACGACGAAAGTGGTGCGTGGCGCAATCACCTCCGGTGAAATCGATATCTATCCGGAATACACCGGCAACGGCGCGTTCTTCTTCTCCGACGATAAAGACCCGGCGTGGAAAAATGCGCAGGCCGGTTTCGATAAAGTCAAAAAGCTGGATTACGACCAGAACAAAATTGTCTGGCTGAATCCGTCTCCGGCCAATAACACCTGGACTATCGCGGTACGTCAGGACGTCGCGAGTGCGCACAACCTGAAATCGCTGGGTGATTTGGGCAAATACATCAGCAGCGGCGGCGATTTCAAACTGGCGGCGTCAGCCGAGTTTATCGAGCGTCCGGATGCCTTACCGGCGTTTGAGAATGCCTATGGCTTCAAGCTTAATCAGGCGCAACTGTTGTCTCTGGCGGGCGGTGATACGGCGGTGACTATCAAAGCGGCCGCTGAGCAGACTTCCGGCGTCAATGCGGCAATGGCTTACGGCACTGACGGCCCGGTAGCGGCGCTCGGCCTGCAAACGCTGGAAGATCCGAAAGGCGTACAGCCGATTTACGCGCCTGCGCCTGTCATCCGCGAGGCCGCGCTGAAAGCGCATCCGAACATTCCTGAATTGCTCAAACCGGTGTTTGCTTCGCTTGATACCAAAACGCTGCAGGGGCTGAACGCGAAAATCGCGGTTGATGGTCAGGATGCGAAGAAGGTGGCGGCGAAGTACTTGCAGGAAAAAGGTTTCGTTAAAAAATAACCGGGCAGTGACCGCCCTGAGCACGATCTTCGGGTCGTGCTCTCTGATATCAGGTAATGTTTTGACTTATCACTCACCCGTTAAAAACCGCGTCCTGCTGACGCTGGTTTTGCTGCTGTTGCTGGCCGGTTTCGGGCTGGCTTTTGTCAGCCATGCGCCCAACCGGCTGGTATCCGGTAAAGGTATTTCACTGGCGAGCCTGCTGCATGGCTATTCTGCATTACTCCTGTTGCCTGCCGTTTTGCTGCTGGCCTGTGCCTTTCTGACCCTTTATGGCCGCCATCATTTGCTGGTGATGCTGCTGGCGGAAATCCTGCTGGCCGTGCTGGTCTGGCTGGCCGGTCACAGCGCGGTGCAACTTGCGGGGGGCGATGAAGACAGTATCGCGCGCACCTCGCTCGGCGGCGGTTTCTGGGCAGGTGCGGCGCTTTGTCTGCTGATCGCCTCCGACGCCATTTCCCGTTTTACCCGTAATCACAGCCTGCGTATTTTGCTCAACGTGCAGATGGTCGTGCCGGTGGTTTTGCTGCTGGCGTACGGTCAGCTTGCCGAACTTTCGCTGCTTAAGGAATATGACAACCGTTCCGACGTGTTCAACGATGCGCTGTGGCAGCATCTTGGCATTTTGTTTGGCACGCTGGTGCCTGCGGTGCTGATCGGTCTGCCGGTCGGGTTGCTGTGTCACCGTAAACCCCGCTGGCGCGGGCCGGTATTGTCGGTGCTGAATATTATTCAGACCGTGCCGTCGATTGCGTTGTTTGGCCTGCTGCTCGCACCGCTGGCGGGGCTGGCAAAAGCGCTGCCGTGGCTGGCCGAACACGGCATCAGTGGCATCGGGCTGGCACCGGCGATTATCGCGCTGGTGCTGTATTCGCTGTTGCCGCTGGTGCGCGGGGTGATTGCCGGGCTGGAGTCGGTGCCGGAATCGGTGATCGAATCTGCCCGCGGCATGGGCATGAACCGTGCGCAGGTGTTTTTCCGCGTGCAGATGCCGATTGCCTTGCCGGTTATCCTGACAGGTGTGCGCATTGTTGCGGTGCAAACGGTCGGTATGGCGATGGTTGCGGCGCTGATTGGCGCGGGCGGACTGGGCGCCATCATGTTCCAGGGTCTGCTCAGCAGTGCGCTGGATCTGGTCTTGCTCGGGGTGATCCCGGCGGTGCTGATGGCCGTTGTTGTCGACAGCGTCTTTAAATTTGCAGTCTCAATTCTGGAAACCACACGCAGATGATTCATTTCAAGCAGGTTAGCAAACACTTTGCCGGAAAAGCGGTCGTGCGCGATCTCACGCTGGAAATGGCCAAAGGCGAATTCACGGTGCTGATCGGCACCTCCGGTTCGGGGAAATCCACCACGCTCAAAATGATCAACCGGCTGGTGGAGCACGATCGCGGGGAGATTTTATTTGCCGGTGAACCCATAGAAAAATTCCGTGCGCAGGATCTGCGCCGCCGGATGGGTTATGCGATCCAGTCCATTGGCCTGTTCCCGCACTGGACGGTGGAGGAGAATATCGCCACCGTGCCGCAATTACTGAAATGGCCGAAGGCGAAAATCCGTGACCGCGTGACTGAACTGCTCGAACTCCTCAATCTCGATCCGAAACAGTTCCGTCATCGTTATCCGCATCAGCTTTCCGGCGGACAACAGCAGCGCGTCGGTGTGGCACGGGCGCTGGCTTCTGACCCGGAAGTATTGCTGATGGATGAACCTTTCGGCGCGCTCGATCCGGTGACCCGCGCGACGTTGCAGGAAGAAGTGGCGCGCATCCATAAAATCACTCACCGCACCATCGTACTGGTGACGCATGACATCGACGAAGCGCTGGCGCTGGCCGACCGCATCGTACTGCTCAATGACGGACAAGTGGTGCAGCAGGGGACGCCGCTGGAATTGCTGACCCGACCGGCAACGCCGTTTGTGCGTGATTTCTTCGGTGGCAGCGAGATGGGGATCCGCTTGTTGTCGCTGCGCGAAGTGGGTTCGCTGATGCGGCGCGGCGAGTCGTATTCCGGCAACCAGTTACCGCTGACCGATACCATGAGCCTCAGTCAGGCGCTGTCAAAATTTGTCGCGCAGCAGGCTCAGCAGTTACCGGTGGTGGATGAACAAGGGCAACCGCTCGGCGTGCTGCATTTTGCGGATCTGACCGCACCGGAGGGCAGCGCATGAAACGGGTATTTGCAGATCCTCTGATTTGGTTATTCGCTTTATTGCTGGCGCTGATTTTCGGTATGACCTCGCTCGGCGGGCTGTTCCACTGGATGTTCCCTGAACTCAGCAGGCCGGTGTATCAGCAGGAAAGCTTTGCCGCGCTGGTGGAAGCCCATCTGTTGCTGGTCGGCATTTCCAGCCTGATTGCGGTGATTATCGGCGTAGCGGCGGGGGTGGGCGTAACACGTCCGGCGGGCAAAGAATTCCGTTCACTGGTGGAAACGCTGGTGGCGATGGGACAGACGTTTCCGCCGGTTGCGGTACTGGCAGTCGCGGTGCCGGTGATGGGATTCAGTGAAAAACCGGCGATTATTGCGCTGGTGCTTTACGGGTTGTTGCCGATCCTGCAGGGGACGATTGCCGGGATTGAATCGGTACCGGCGTCGGCGCGGGAGATTGCGCAGGGCGTGGGGATGAGCCGCTGGCAGATGCTGCGGAAAGTGGAAATTCCGCTGGCCGCACCGGTGATTATTTCCGGCATCCGCACGTCAGTGATTATCAATATCGGGACGGCGGCGATTGCCTCGTCGGTCGGCACGTTAAGCCTCGGCTCGCCGATTATCATCGGCCTGAGCGGTTTTAATACCGCCTACGTATTGCAGGGTGCGGTGATTGTCGCGTTGCTGGCGATTTGCGTAGATATGCTGTTTGAACGCTGGAGCCACGGGTTACAACGCTGGCAGCAGCGGTCAGTGGACGAATCAGTTCGTTGACGCAGACGGCGGCGCAGGCACCACGGAAGGGGCGTCGTTATCGCTGACCGGTTTCGCGTCGTCCTGAATCACCACCGCATAACCGGCAACCATCACGCCACCAATTGCGCCAATCGCCATCAGACCAAACAGCGCGATAAATAATTTTTTGCCTAGCGAATTCATGTGCAGTACCTCAGGATTTTGAACGGCGAATTATAAATCGTTTCCTCACCCCTGCAACAGACTATTCATGCTGTGATTACTTTTAACGGTGATGCCAGCGCATTTTTTGTCATATACAGAAACTTTTTAGCAACGTTTTGACGCGATCGCACGGATTCCCTTGCCGGAAATCAGGGCAATAGCGTTAACTGTTTGCCTTCATTATCACGCTAATAAGTTATTCCTATGACTGGTTCCGCCACCCGTTCCCTGCTGCCATTAATTGCTGCACTGTTTGCGCTGTATTTTATCTGGGGTTCGACCTATTTCGTGATCCGCGTGGGCGTGGAAAGCTGGCCGCCGCTGATGATGGCCGGGCTGCGTTTCTTCGTCGCCGGATGTATTTTGTTCACGTTTTTATTGCTGCGCGGGCATAAAGTCCCGACGTTGAAGCAGTGGATGGCCGCCGGTGCCGTAGGTATTTTGCTGCTCTCTGTCGGTAACGGGCTGGTGACGGTGGCGGAACATATGCAGGTGCCGTCGGGCATTGCCGCCGTAATGGTCGCCACCGTGCCGCTGTTTACCCTGTGTTTCAGCCGCCTGTGGGGAATGCCCAACAGCCGCCTGGAATGGACCGGTGTCGCCATCGGCCTGTTCGGGATTGTGCTGCTTAATACCGGCAGTAATCTGGAAGGGAACCCGTGGGGCGCGGCGCTGATCCTGCTCGCCTCACTAAGCTGGGCATTCGGTTCGGTGTGGAGTTCTCGCTTGCCGCTGCCAACCGGCCTGATGGCGGGTGCGGCGGAAATGATTATCGCCGGTGTGGTGTTGCTGGTGGCAAGTCGTGTCACCGGGGAACACATGACCGCGACGCCTTCGCTGAGCGGTTTTCTGGCGCTCGGTTATCTGGTGGTATTTGGCTCGATGATTGCCATCAGCGCCTATATGTTTCTGCTGAAAACTGTGCGTCCCGCCGTGGCCACCAGTTATGCCTATGTGAACCCGATTGTGGCGGTGTTGCTCGGCATCGGCTTCGCCGGTGAATCCTTGTCTCCGGTCGAATGGGTGGCGTTGGGCGTGATCCTCTGCGCGGTGCTGCTGGTGACGCTGGGGAAATTGGTGTTCGGGCGTAAGAAGACGGTGATTAAAGAAGTGAAGGTTTAAACCGCTTCCTTTTCGCAAATGTGACAGCTGATTTTGTTTTGCTCCTCCCCTTCGCAGGGGAGGGATCAGACCGGGTTAAGCCTATTTTTTCTCAAAGAAAATCGTCACCCGCGCCACTTCCACGCCGAATTTTTTCAGCGCGGTGACGTTAAACAAGTGCTGTGCGTCCTGCTGATAAATCCAGTCATCGAACGTCAGCCGGTAGGTGCTGCCGCCTGATTTTACGTCCATCACGTATTTCCAGTTAAAGGCATTGCCTGCGGATTGCCCGGTGGCGGTGCCGATAATGTCGCCCGCCGTGCCGGTATAGCTGCCGTCTGCCAGTTTGCGGATCCGCCAGACGCGGGTCTGTTTCTCGCCGTCGTCATACACAAAGTCTTCATGCAACGTCAGCGTATCGCCCGCCACATCACCGCGGATTTTCACGGTGAAGCGCCGGGTCTGTTTGTTGCTGTAATCCTGCACCATGCCGTAGGCCACGCTGTCACCGGCAAACCAGGTGAAAATATCCAGCTTCGGTTGCGCTTGTGCGTAATCCTGAATATTGGCTTTACAGCCGGTGAGTAACAGCATTCCGCCGACGATCAGCGTGACAAAAATCTTGCGCAGAACAGTCATAAAACCTCCATAAGATGCCATTAATCGGACGCGGATGCGCCGGTCAGCTTGCTGCGTAAATCAGGATATTGCGTGGCGGGCGAGAGCCAGATCGCCAGAAAGGCATCGCGGAATGCCGGGCTGAAAGGCTGACCGACCGGTGTGCTCAGCACGCTGTTTGCGGGCTGGCTGTAAAACTGGCCGCCATTTTCAGTGGCGACAAACATGATTTCGCTGCCGTTGCTGACATCCGGCCAGGTGTTTTGTACCGCCTCCAGCCAGCCATTTTTCTGTGCCTGTGCCAGCAATCCCAGTGCCTGCCATTGTTCTTCTGTTGCTTTGGTCAGTTCCTGATGATCAATACTGCGCAGATACTCAATCTTCAGCGCCTGCGGCCATTTTCCGGCCTGATACTTACCGTCGGGCGTCAGCAGTTGCGAATGATAAACCTCAAAAGGCCCCCAGCTCAGCGTGGCACGCCCGACCTGTTGCCATTGGTTCCACGGCGTGGCGGCAAAGGCAGAGAAAGAAATCATCAGCGAAAGTACGGCCAGAAATGCGCGTATCATCAGGTTTTCCGCTCTGTGTCATGGCTGAGCAGCACCGGCAGGCTGATCAGTGGTAAGAATATCGCCCAGCCCGCCGCCAGCAGAAGCCAGACATAAACCGGTGCGGCGAGAAGTTGCATGGCACCGAGCTGCATGCCGAGGTAATAGGCCAGCGGGCCGCTGACCGCGCCGACAGGCATCAGCCAGTACCATGTCAGCCGTAAATAGCCGAGTAACCACAGCCACCAGGCGCTGAAGCCCAGCCATAACGCCATCATCCACGGCGGTACGGCGGAAGAATCGCTAAATTCAAACAGACCCAAAATGCACCACAGCGAGTCCATCATGATGCCCAGCGTACAGGCAGTGGCGACCCACAACCGGCGTTTTGATGGTGTAAACGCCAGCATCAGAAAACTGCTTAAAAGCAGGAAGAGGATAAACCGTCCGCGCCCCCAGACGGCCAGCGTCCACCAGGCATCAAAACCCAGTGTCAGCAGCCAGAAGCGCAAGGTTTTCATCCGCGTCGCTCGGCGACCAACTGCACGGTGCTGATGGTGCGTGCACGAAAACCTGCCTCGCAGTAGCACAGATAAAACAGCCACAGACGGCGGAAATATTCGTCCTGCACGCCGTCAGTCTGTGCATTCCAGTAGCGCTGCACCCGCTCACGCCATTCATGAAGGGTGCGGGCGTAATCGGAACCGATATCGAACAGATCACGCACCACCAGACTGGTGCAGCGGGTCATGGTGTCATTCATGGCGGTAATTGAGGGCAGAAAACCGCCGGGAAAAACGTAGCACTGAATAAAATCGACGTTACGGCTGTAGGCGGCATAACGCTGGTCGGCGATGGTGATTGCCTGAATTGCCATACGCCCGTGCGGTTTGAGCAGCGCATTGCAGCGTTTGAAAAAGGTGGAGAGATAGCGTTTGCCGACTGCTTCGATCATCTCTATCGACACCAGTTTGTCGAACTGCCCCTGCAGCGAACGATAGTCTTCGAACAGCACCGTCACGCGGTCACTCAGCCCGGCTTTTTCAATCCGCTCACAGGCAAAGCGATATTGCTCGCGGGAAATGGTGGTGGTGGTGACCTGACAGCCGTATTCGCGCGCGGCAAATTCGGCCATCGCGCCCCAGCCGGTGCCGATTTCCAGCAGATGATCGCCCGCTTTTAATTGCAGCTGTTCACACAGGCGGCGCATTTTGGCTTCCTGCGCCTGTTCCAGCGTCATCTGCGGCTCCTGATACCAGGCCGAGGAATACAGCATCTTCTCATCGAGAAAACCCTGATAAAAATCGTTGCCCAGATCGTAATGCGCCGAGATATTTTTACGCGCCTGCGACGGACTGTTGCGGCGGAAAAAATGAATGACTTTTTTGGCCGGTGTGCTGAGCCAGCTGAGGCGTGCCTCGATTTTATCGACCAGCTTCAGGTTCTCGGCCAGCAGTTGCAGCACGACGGTCAGATTAGGCGTGGTCCAGTCGCCATCAATAAAACTCTCACCCGCTGCGACGCTGCCGCCCAGTAAGACACGCCGGTAAGCGCGCTGATGCAGAATGTCAATTTCACCCTGCAAGATAGCCGTCGGATCGCCAAAAAATATCGCCTGCTCACCGGGTTCACGCAGCGTCAGGCCCGCGCCTTTGAGCTGCTTCAGGACGCTAAGGATGAGCGCGCGCGCCGCTTTGCTGCGCCTGTTATTCGTCCCTTCACGGGCGAGTTGCATTTCAGGTTGGCTCATGGTCAGTCCTTATCAACGGGAGGATGAGAATAAATGGGCGCCCGTTTCAGCCACAGTTTCAGTGCCTGCCAGTAGATAGTCAGTGCGGTTTTAGCGGTCATGACAGGCAGCCGCCACAATTGCTGACGCAGCGCCGCGCGGGTCAGCGGACGGGCTGTCAGTGAAAGGGCGGCATCGAATTCCCGTTCTTTACGGTAATTTTCGATAGTGATGTGTAACTGCTTTCCAGGGGGTGTCAGCCGCCAGTGATAGACCATGTCCATCGGATTAAAGGGCGACACATGAAAGGCTTTCGGCACCGGTTGTGAACCGTCAGGCAGAACGGCGTAGGTGTGACGTTCGTTCCAGGGGGTATTGCGCACCTCGGCCAGCATCCAGCGCAAAACACCATGCTGATCATAAAGATAGTAAAAATTCACCGGATTGAAATAACAGCCGAAATAACACAACTGACATAACAACATCACCCGCCCGTCCGGGCGTTCGCCGGTCAGCGCTTCGATTCTCGCCTGCGCTTTGGTTTTGATATCACCGCCGCCGAGATAATCTTTGCGGCGAAAACTGGCGGCGGAAAACCGGTCGAGCTGGATACCTTGTGCAGGTAACTGGTCCAGTTCATCAAGGTCAATCAGCGGCATGAAAATATCGTAGTCGAATCGGTGTTCAACCGGCGTAAACCGCCGATGGCGCACCGTGCCGACATACAACTGGCTGTTCATGACGCCTCCCGTTTTTCCTGCTCATTCTGTTGCTGCGCACTGAAAAGTTGCAGATTGAGTTGTTCCACCACGTCACGCGCACTGTTGACACCGTCTTCGTGAAAGCCGTTGTACCAGTACGCACCGCAGAACCAGGTGCGGTTGTGGCCGTTGATCCGGTGGCGTTCCTGCTGTGCGTGGCGGCTGGCCAGATTGAGAACCGGGTGCATATACGTGGTGCGGAACAGGACTTTGTTTTCATCAATCGGCGTCAGCGGATTGAGTGACACGCAAAATGTCTGCGGCGTATTCAGCCCCTGCAAAATATTCATGTTATAGGTCACGCTGGCGCGGCGGCGTTGCGAAGGATTGCTGTCGCGTATATCCGCGTGGTCCGCCAGATTCAGCGCGTTCGGCAACTGATAATTCCAGCTCGCCCAGGCGCGTTTTTCGCGAGGCAGCAGGTGGGTATCGGTATGCAAAATGACGTCGTTGCTCTGATAAGGCAGGGCAGTGAGAATGCTTTGCTCATCAGCAGTGGCGTTGTCACCCAGAATGGTCAGCACCTGATCGGAATGGCAGGCGAAAATAATCTGATCAAAATGCGCCTCGCCATGCGGGGAATGCAGCGTCACACCGCAGGGTGTGCGGACGACTTTACTGACCGGTGCGCTGGTCAGCAGCCTGACGCGGGCCGGCAGTTTTTCCTGCATCCGGCGGATATATTCCCGTGAACCGCCGGGGACCACCATCCATTGCGGGCGGTTGCTGACGTCCAGTAATCCGTGATTATCGAAAAAGCGCAGGAACATCGACAGGGGGAAATTCGCCATATCGCTCAGCGAAGAAGACCAGATGGCCGCCCCCATCGGCAGCACATAATGCAGGGCGAAAAACGGGGTGAAACCGTTTTGATCGAGCAAGTCAGCCAGCGTATCTTCGTCATTGTGCGGATTCAGCAGGCGCGCCTTGCACAGTTTGTTAAACCGCAGGATCTCGAGAATAAAGCGCCAGAATTGCGGTTTGAGCAGGTTGCGGCGCTGGGCAAACAGGCTGTTCAGCGAGTGGCCGTTGTATTCGAGTTTATTAACCGGATTGCGTACGGAAAAACTCATTTCCGTCGGCTGTCCTTCAATGCCCAGTTCTTTGAGCAGGGCAATAAAATGCGGGTATGTCCGGGAGTTATAGACAATAAAACCGGTATCGATGGCGTATTCTTTTCCGTCGGAAATTACATCCTGCGTGGCAGTATGTCCGCCTAAGGTTTCAGACGCTTCAAAGACGGTAATCTCACAGCCGGGCTGACTTTTTGTCAGCAGCCAGGCACAGCTCAGCCCTGAAATTCCGCTGCCTACAATCGCCACTTTTGTTGTCATTTTATTTCACCATTTTCCGGCATAACCATTGTTGCAAACTGACGGGCAGCAAGGAGAGCACCTTGAGTAAACGGGCAAAAAGCGGAGGGAAGGCGATTTCACTCGCACCGCGCGCCAGTTTTTTTCGGATGTGCTTCGACGCCTGGGCGACGCTCACCATCATCGGCATCGGGAAGTCATTGCGCGATGTCAGTGGTGTTTCGACAAAACCCGGCTGAATCAGCGAAATGTGAATCTGACGTTTCGCCAGATCAACCGCCAGAGAGCGGGCAAAAAATGCCAGCGCGGCTTTGGATGCCCCATAGGCTTCACTGCGTGAAAACGGCAGCAGCCAGGCGACGGAACCCACCAGCGCTATCCGGCTGCCGGGCGCTAAGCCGGGGAGCAGGGCGTCGAGGCAATTGACCGGACCGGAAAAATTGGTGTGCATCACCCGCATGACTTTTTCGGCATCGACGACGCCGTTGTCGAGATATTCGCAGGTGCCCGCGCAAAGAATCACTAAATCGGCCTGCCTGCCCTGCAATGCTTCACGGGTAGCCTGTAAATCGGTGATATCAAAACACAGCGGGATGATCAGCGGGCTGGTGGCGGCGACGGCCGTCAGCTTTGCGCCATCTCGCCCGCAGGCAATGACCTCCCAGCCTCCGCTGGCATAATCCAGTGCCAGTTGTTTGCCAATGCCAGAACTGGCACCGGTAATCAGTACGCGCCCCATTATTTCAACCTGGCTTTGACGGCGCGCACGACACCGCCGAGCACCGGAATGTGCTCGTACAACATGGCACCGAGATCGTAATAATCGCGCTGATAGATAATAAGGTTTTCATTCAGGCGCAGATGGCTTGTGCCATCAAGAAACATTGCCTGACCTTTTTTCAACGCCGGGTGTGAGAATTCCATCCGCCAGAACAGCGACACTTCATCACCCTGAATAAGTGGAGGCTGGATCTCAAAGCGGCAGTAATTCGTTTTCTCAAGCAGCTGCGCAAAATAGTGTTCCAGCGCATCCACGCCGTCGTAATGTGAAACCGGATCGATAAACACCACATTCGGATGATAAATAAGGGAAAGCTGCGGCAGGCGGCTGGTATCAAGGTGACGGTAAAATTCGCACAGCCGTGCCAGAACATCGGCCGGGGTTGCGTGTTCAGAAGCATGTTTAAGCATCATTTTTCCCCTCCCGGCGAGCAGGCTCAATACGAAGACTGGCGCGATGATCATCGTCATCGGGGGAGGCGCTGAGCTCATCTTCCTTAGCGTCTGTTTCTTCTGCGCCGAGCAGGATAGCTGAGCTGCCCAGCAGGATGATCGACAAACCCTGCGCCATCCAGTGCTGCAGCCGCTGGCGCTGAACCTGCGTCAGCTTGCCTTCGGACCACAACAGAATTTGCGAGCCGCTCAGGTTTTCCAGATACGGCTCGCTGAGAGGAACCGGCAATATTTCGACCTGCAAACCTTCTTCGCACCGCACAATGGCCTCAAGCCACAACTCGGTGCTGTCTGTGTTCCCCCAGCCGATCAGCGTGGCAGCCGGTCCGGGACGCTTCCGGGCGGCGTTCATGCACATCACCGCGTGTTCAATGATCAGACCGTCAAGCTGGCTGCGCAGCATCAGCAGTCGTGAATCGCCGGAACTCAGGCGCTCACGCAGGGGGCGAAGCACGTTATTCACAAATGTTACCGCCGGGTATTCACGACCGAACTCCAGCATCAACTGACGAACTTTTTGCGGGCGGCCATCCTGTAAGGCGGTCAGCAGCTGATGTTCTGACTGCGACCAGCCACCGGGTAGCACGTCCACTTTACCTTCCAGCAAAGATTTCACCTGACCAACCGGAATACCGCGATTGATCCAGCCCAGAATGGTGCGGATGGTGTCGAGATCATCATCATTAAACAGACGATGGCCACCCTCTGTGCGCTGTGGCTTCAGCAGGCCATAACGCCGCTGCCAGGCACGCAACGTGACCGGGTTGATACCACAAATTCGGGCGACTTCACCGATGCTGTACAGAGACATATTTCCATCCAAATATTCATACCACTTATAAGCTAACTCTAGCGCCACATCGTAAAGTTGTACAACTTTATTATTTCTGTACAACTTGGAAAATCCTTTTGGTTACACTTTTTTAACTTGCGACATTCTCATATAAGAGATATTTTCCCTGTATTGAGATTTTACGACAGGGTAAGAAAATGGGAGAAGGGCAGGACAATCACGATCTCCGTCTGGCGGAACGGCTGGCTGAATTACGCGTCAGCCAGGGCTGGTCACTTGAACAACTGGCGCAGATGACCGGCATAAGCCGCGCGACACTTTCACGCGTGGAGCGGGCAGAGACCAGCCCGACGGCCTCGTTGCTGGGCAAACTGAGTGCGGCTTACGGGCTGACCACTTCCCGTTTGCTGATGGCGCTGGAAGATAACCCCCCGGAGCTTATCCGCGCATCGCAACAACCGGTGTGGCATGACCGGGAAACCGGCTTCGAGCGTCGTTCCGTTTCCGCACCAGCACCGGGTTTTCGTGCTGAGTTGATTTCAGGTGTGCTGAAAGCTGGCGCCAGCATTACTTACGACGCACCGCCGGTAGAGGGACTCGAACAGCATATCTGGATGCTTGAAGGTGTACTGGAATTTGTGCTCGATGGCCGCAGTTACCGGCTGGAACCGGGCGACTGCCTGCGTTTTCATCTTCACGGCAGGACTTCTTTCTACGTACCCGGCCCGGCAGATGCCCGCTACGCCATCGTCATTTCACGTCCTTAAATGTCTGACTGAGTAAGGTTTAACATGATGCAAAACAGCAATGAAGTGGTGATCAGTGAAGTGCAGGGCGGCGTATTGTCGCAAATCGATCTGGATGCGCTGGCCGAAACCCTGATGCAGTCCGTGGCGTTGGGTGCCAGCATCGGTTTTATTTTGCCTTTCGGTTTTGTGCAGGCGCAGGCGTTCTGGCAAAAGCTGTTACCGGCTTTTGAGCGTGGCGAAAAACGCCTGCTGGTGGCGCGCATGGCAGGCAAAATCATCGGCACGGTGCAACTGGTGGTCGATCAGCCCGCCAACGGTGCGCACCGCGGTGACGTGGTTAAACTGATGGTTCACCCCGATGGCCGCCGCAAGGGTATCGCGCGTAAACTGATGACGGCGGTTGAAGCGCTGGCGCGGGAAGAGGGCAAAACCTTGCTGGTGCTGGATACCGTCACCGGCAGTCCGGCACAGACATTGTATGAAAATCAGGGTTTCACCCTGAGCGGGACGATTCCGCATTATGCGATGTCGACGGGGGGAATGCTGGAGTCGACGAGTGTGATGTATAAGGTGCTGGTGTGATCTGATTTTGACCGAATCAGGGGCGGTTTTAACTTCAACTTCAACTTCAACTTCAAATTCAAGGTCGTGGGCGTCGGCCCACACCGACTTGGGGGACGGCTTATCGCCGCCGCCCCCCAAGACCCCCCGGGCTCTTTCACTGCGCGCTCCGCTCGCTGACTATGTTTCATCAGCCGCAGTGATAGCCGCAAAATCCCGCCGCTGCGCGGTTCCCTCCCATCGGGTTACAACCCGCGCAAAAACATGCGCGGTTTTCCACCTCTCGTCCGGCGGTATTTTGGAACCGGCCTCAGGCTCTTAATTCACAACCTGACTGATGTTGAAATCTTAAACTGTCTGCCCTTGAATTTAAGATCCCGCGGGCGATTCAGAAATCTTGCTGAACGGAGCGGCTTCGAGACCTATGGCTCGAAGACCGAGAGAAGGTACCGCGCAGCGGCAAGATTTCCAGCCTGTCGCTGTGGTTTCTGAAACATAGCCAGCGAGCGAAGCGCGCAGTTAAAAAAACGCAGGATTCCAAAGGGTTTCGTTTAAAACCCTTTGGGCCAGTGTGGGCGGCGAGCCCACGGTGTTGACCTTAAAGAGGCCGAAATATAGCAGCGGCCTCCGCTATCTCTTCTGGATATACGTCAGCGCTAACGCCACTGCCAGCACTAACCCTTTGATGATATCCATCGCATAATACGGCACCGACAACATCACCAGCCCGTTCGACAGCACGCCTAAAATCACCGCGCCAAGCAGTGTGCCGAGCGCATTAGGCTTACCGGAACCGGCCAGCGAGAAACCGATATAAGCGGCGGCAACGGCATCCATCAGATAGCCGCCACCGGCATTCACCTGCGAAGAACCGATGCGTGAAGCCAGCAAAATCCCGCCTGCACCGGCAAGCACGGATGACATCACATAAGCAATCACGCGGTAGCGCGCGGTGCGGATCCCCGCCAGACGTGCGGCCAGCGGATTTCCGCCGATGGCGTACATGCGGCGGCCATGCTTGGTCAGCGACATAAACAGTTGCACCGCAATGGTCACGACGGCCATCACGATCACAATCACCGGCACCTGACCGAGCAGGCTGAACACCGCAGGGACCGTGCCTTCGGCCATGTCGCCGCTCGGCAATAACATGTTTTCAGTGATGGAACCGCCGTAGCTGTAAGTCATCGCTGCGCCCTGAATCACAAACAGACTGGCGAGCGTTGCCAGCATGTCAGGAATTTTCAGGATGACGATCAGAAAGGCGTTGAACAGGCCGACCAGCGTACACAACGCCAGCGTGATAAGTATCGCTTCGGTCGTGCCAAAACCGTGCCAGACGAACATCGAAATCACCAGCGCATTGGCAAGCGATGCCGTTGAGCCGACCGATAAATCGAAGCCGCCGACCGCCAGGGAAATCGACACGCCGATGGCAATCACCGTCACGATGGCAATCGAACGCAAGATATTGATGATGTTCGACGGTTCGAGGAAGTTATCTGACGCCAGACCAAAAGCGGCGATCAGCAACACCACGGTCAGCAACATGCCCCATTTATATAAAAATTCGAACAGCTGATGACGCCACGGCTGGCGGGCATCGGGCACGTTTTCTTTACTCACCACGGCTTTGTTCACGCGGGTATTCCTCCGGTTGAATAGACTAATAAGGTTTCTTCGTCGACGTCTGCGGCGTTCAGTTCGGCGACGATACGGCCGTCCCATAACACCAGAATGCGGTCGCATAAACCGACCAGTTCGGCGAACTCACCGGAAGCATAAATAATGCCTTTTCCCTGTTGCGCCAGGCCGTCGATCAGCCTGAACACGTCCGTTTTGGCCTTGATGTCCACGCCTTTGGTCGGTTCGTCGAAGATCAACACCTGACTCTCACTGCGCAGCCATTTCCCGATGGCGACCTTTTGCTGGTTGCCGCCGGAAAGCCGGGCCAGCTTCTGCATCGGCCCGGAAGCGCGAATGCCTAAGCGGCTGATAATGTCTTTTGCCCATGACAGCGACTGGCGCGCGTTGAAAATACTCCAGCGCGAAAAGGTGTCATCAGCGGTCACACTCAGGTTCATCGGGATATTTTCGTCAATGAAAATCCCTTCCTTGCGCCGTTCTTCCGGTACTAACGCCAGCCCCTGTTCGACAGAAAGGTGCGGCTCCTTCGGCTTCCACGGTTTGCCATTCAGCTCACCGCTTTCTACCTGACTCGGCGTTGCGCCAAACAACGCTTTGCACAGTTCCGTTTTTCCGGCTCCCGCCAGCCCGGCGATGCCGAGAATTTCGCCACGATGCAGTCGCAGCGAGATATCGCGCAGTTTGTCTTTATCGTGCATCCCGTGAATGCTTAGCAGCGTTTCACCGCTGTGCGGCGGACGGCGCGGCGGATAGATATCGTCGAGCTGATGGCCGATCATTTTCTCGATAATGTGCTCGTTGCTCAGGCCGTCCATGCTGTCATCGCTGACCAGACGCCCGTCACGCAGCACCGTCATACGGTCGCAGATATCGCGCAGTTCATGAATGCGGTGCGAGATAAATACGATCGCCATTCCGGCGGCTTTCAGCTTGCGGACCAGCGCGAACAGGCGTGCACTTTCCGCCTGATCCAGCGGGGCGGTCGGTTCATCAAGGATCAGAAAACGGCATTTATGCGATAACGCCCGCGCCAGCAAAATCAGTTGTTTCTCGGCCAGCGTGCAGCTTTCGATCCGCGCCCGCAGGCTGATGTTCAGCCCGAGTTGCTCAGTCAGCAGTTGCGCCTGACGATAAAGTTGCGGCCAGTTATGCAGATGGCCCGGTTCGGAAAGGCGGTCGAGCATGATGTTTTCCGCAACGTTCAGCGTCGGCACCAGCGCGACGTCCACTTCCTGCTGCACCAGATGAATACCGTGCTCGCGGGCATGATGCGGCAGGCGGATATTTACCGCTTCGCCGTCGATAGTGATCTGCCCGGTGTAATGGTCATGCGTGCCGGAAAGCACCGCCATCAGCGTCGATTTCCCCGCGCCGTTTGCGCCGACTAATGCATGGACGGATCCGCCTTCCAGCGTGAAATCCACCTGGCGCAGGGCAGGAAAACCGGCAAATGAAATCGAGATATTACGCATCTTAAGGAGGGAGGAAGTCACTGGGCGTTGGGCCTTATTAAATAGACGGTTGGGGATTTAGACGTTTAGCCGTCTAAGACTCGCAGTAGCAGAGTTTTAACATATCAGGGAATTTAAGCAACAAAATAAAAGTGATAACTAAGAGCGAAAAGATCTAAAGTCTTCAGCGGAAACTCGATCGACTCCCTCCCCTGCGAAGGGGAGGGTTGGGGTGGGGTATTAAAGACAAATCAGCGGGTTAAGTTACCGGACAGGCATTTGCGTTAATACTTAAAACCCCCTCCCGGCCTCCCCCTTCGCAGGGCTGTCTCTTATACACAAATCCCCGGCATGAATGCCGGGGATTTTTTTGAACTTTTTTCTCCTCTGTTGATCTTCTTTCTATTCTCCTTTCTGGGTTTTTAGTATGGTGCTATCTGATTGTTATTCATGGGCTAAAGGGATTTTCGGGCTTGCTGCGCTTGGCGATTTAGAAAATTACGTAAGCTAGTTTTTACCACTGCCGAACAGGCAGCTTAGAAATATGTAGCATAATTTTACGAATAGTTGATTGTAATTGTAGTTCACTGCCGAACAGGCAGAAAAAAAAAGGTGCGGGAATATTCCGCACCTTTTTTTTTATCATAACATCCATAATACGAAAAGTAGCGCCATCAAGATTCCAGACAATTTAAGTAAAAATATTTCACAATATAGCCATGCTTTTTTAGAGTATGGCAATGTATTGATAAAGATATACCATTCATCCGAAACTGACTTGTTAGTCGAGATGTTTTTCTTAAAAATCAATGGGAGATATACATATATTATTTTCTTAGTTGGTACATAATAAAAGGTAATGTTAAAGTTGAAATATTTAAAACAATAGTCATCATTTGTAGTGTGACTGACAGCACGAAACATTTCACAAATACCTATATACATCTTTTCGTTTCTATATGTAATCAAAAGATAAAGCACGCAATTAATAAAGAGTGAAACTAATACAACATTGCGTAAATACTCATTCACTATATATAACCTCATATATTCCTTTGCCTATACTCCCCCCCAACTCGCCACCTAGTGAACCCGCAAATTCACCGGCAGCTATCGCCCCTGTAACACCGACTGCGGTACATAAAAGTGCTCCAGATCCCCCAACTTCTGCGGTTACTAATCCCAATGCAAACATACAAACAGTTGTAGAGAGTCCACCAACAGCCGGGCCAATAGCAGCGGACATTCCCACAGAACCAGTAAGAGCACCATATTCTGTGAAAGCGGTCTTAGTACAATCTGCTTCTCTGCCGATGGTGCAAGCATCATAGACTTTGTTAGTTGTACTACCGAAATCAAAAGCTATCCCGATGCACCCAAGTTTCTTCATGGCTTTTATAAGTTTAGCAGATTTCTCAATATATGTTGCGTATCCTTCAATGCTGCCGATACCTGTTTGAGTCCATTGGTGCATAATACTTCTACTTGAAAGCCCTAATGCTTTTCTTAAATCATTGTACTGAGCCATACCTAATTTGTCTTTCATAAAACTATTCAATATCAAATTTAACTTTTTAAATTGAATTGCTCTTTGTACGTAAAATTGTTGACCGATTAATGCACCGCTCGTTCTAAAAGCGTTCTGATAAGTTTTTTCTATGTCTGCTAATATATTTTCTATTTCTTCAAAGTATTTTTGGCCTATTTCAGATGCCACTCCAAACCCTTTATTTCCGACAGCCATAAATATATCAATCGTATCTTTATGTTTATGTAAAAAACTGGCTTCCTCCATAGTCAAATCACTTAATGCAGTATCAACTTTTGCTTTTGCTTTCTTCAAAGTTTCGATTTGTTTTGGATCTTGTTTATCAGGGTCTACTAATAAAAGAATAGACGCTGGTTTGATTGGCCCGCTGCCGTTGAGTGTATCGTATAATTCTCTTGCACCTGCTACAGGGTTATAAAATAAATAGTCACCAAAATCTTTTACATTCGCAGGTAAATCGACAATACAGAATCCAGCATCCACCGGTTCGCGTGGTGGTTTATCCTCTTTTAGAGGGGAAGCTGGTGCCGATTCTGGTTTAGTTTCAGTAACCATCTGTTTCTTTGCCGCCTGTGCGTGTTGCTCAGGTTCATTGACAGTGGTTTTCTGTGACGCCATTTTCGGCGGTTCAGGATAGTAACTGGATGAAAATTCACTTGCGAATAATCTAGATCGACATGGGCAACCGGCGAAACTTTCAAGTGTGCCAATACAAGGAATACCATCGCAAGTGTAGTTTTGTATTCCACCAAACAGATTAAATTCACCTTCGTTTTCACCGCATGTCACTTTATCTCCTACACGAGCTAAATTTAGTCCGTGATGTATAATACGACTTGTTGCACTTACTACTTTTCCGCCGCATGATGTCTTATCACCAAGACGAATAAAATATCCGAGCATTGCCATACTTGTTTATCCTTTTCAGTATGAAGTGATCCATTTTTCTTTGTTAATTGAGTAATGCGAAATACAATCAAAATCGTTTATTTTCTCATTTTTAGATCTTTCAATTTTATCAATGGCAGTATGGGCAACTTGCATTAAATGTGCACTGTCTAATGCGTTTTGTTTTTTTATTTCCTCACAATAATCAGCGTAATAATCTTTCCAGTAATCATTTATTTGTTGAAAAAGTGTGTTTTCAAATTTCAGCGTAATTGGAGATAAAGAAGAGCTTTCTTTTTCTATTTTGAGACCTTGCATAAAACTTCTGGTTCGTAAACTACCGCTGGTAAATATAAGAGACTCTTTGCTATCTACGCTGAAACCGAATGCAATATATATTGAATATGTCTCTGTCAGTGGAGCTACATCAATCATCATTTCAGTCACGCTGACATCATTGAAAGGGTAAACATTCCAATCCTCGTTTGCCCCTTTATTTAATATGAAGGTATATATCAAAGCATCCAGTTTAGAAGTGAATAACAACAAACCATTTTTATCGGGAGTTGGGCCTGTTGACCAGACGGGTTCCAGCCAGTGAATGCCGTTTTCTCTGACTGATTTTTTTGCCACAACAAACATATCAAGAGGGGCAAGATGGAAATGATCACCGGGAGCATAGAAATAGAGACGTTTTGTCGTGTGAGGCATAATGATTACCGTTCTGTGGATAAAACGATAATATACACCTATACTTTATGTGGAAATAATGCCAAATTTCAATAAATTCAATGAGTAAGATTTATCCTGTGAATTGTAGTTTCGAATAACGCTTGAACTATTTGTGCTCTTTTCTTCAAAACAGAAATTAGTTTGTATAAGATTTATTTGCTGGATATAAAACAGGATATAAATTCATAATAGAAAATTAATATCCTTGATATTCAATATGATGTGTAGGCTATCCTCCTCCTTCGCAGGGGGAGGAGAAAAGCAGATCATTCCTCGCTGAATCCAAGCGCCACCCCAAGCCCGTCCGCTGCCCGGACAGACACACGGTTAACGTCATCCCTGAAAGGTATTTCCCCGACCCGTAAACTATTCCGTACTGCCTCCAGCGACCGCGTGGCGAATTCCAGTCCGACCATGCGGGCGCTGCCGTTCTCGCCTTCCGGCACAATGCCGAATTCGGCGGCGGCTTGCTCCGGTGTGATAAACCGGACGGTGGCGCGGCCTGCGCGCAGCACGACTTCCTGCGGTTTGAACTCCAGCGCACTGACACCAAACAATTCGCCATACACCTGAGCGGCTTCCTGCGGATTTGCCGCAGAAATCACGAAACCGGTGATATCGGCAACACCGTTCGGGTGGTGTTGCCATTCGTTGCGCCACACCAGTTCCGGCGTCAGATGATGACAAAAGAAACTGCGGCCATTCGGTACGCGGCTGGCGGCCAGCGGTACGGTGCGGAATCGCGCATTCGGTGAAGTGCCGTCGTTGAGCCCGACGGGGCGGAAGAACTCCGCCGGTGCGGAACCGGCAATATCTTGCTGTTGCAGATGTTCGTATACCGCCGATGAATTCTGCGTTTTCCACACCAGACCGGTCAGGCCAAGCGGTGCCTGCCACAGGTCTTTGCGGGTGTGAGCGTTGCCCGGCTCATAGCCGAGCAGTTCAAGATAGTTTTCGCCGAAAATCGCCAGATGATTGCTGGATCCCAGCGAGTGATGCCCGCGCGGCGTGAGATGAAACCCCAGACGGCGGAACTGCTGCCCGGCCTGATCCAGTTGTTCGGCGACGTTGATCACCACGTGATCAAGCTGCGGGCGAAGGGGCTGCGAATGTTGTGCTTCAGTCATTAAACGGTTCTCCCAGCGTTAACATCAGACGGTTTGCCCAGGCGAAGAACGTCGCAGACTGCGCCAGATCGACAATCTCCAGCTCACTTAAACCTTGCTCGCGCAGCGCCGCAATGTGCTGCTCAGTGGCGACCGGTGGGGTAGCGGAAAGCGCGGCGGCGAAATCAATTTCAGCCTGCCAGCGCGGAGATTGTTCTTTGCTGAGAATGCCGCCCGGCGGGGTGTCGATCAGACGCTGGACATCTTCCGTCTGTTTGGAAAGCTGGCTGGCTTTGCGCGAATGCACCGAGGCGCAATAAATACAGCCGTTAATTTTGCTGGCAACCGTCGCCGCCAGTTCGCGCTCTTTGCGCGGCAACCCGCCGGAGGTATAGAAAATCCCTTTGTCGGTCAGCGTGCGCTGTTCGAGTACCGGTAAATTACGACCTAACAGGCGGAAATAGTCAGAATCGGTATGGCCGAATTTCGCCAGAATAGCCTGCTGGGCTTCATCAAATTCTTCCAGTTTTTTTGCCGGGATCCACGGCTCCCAGCCCAGTTCTTCCTGGGTAAAGGCCTGCGGTGCATCGCGGCCGCTGTGGGTATTGGGTTCGGTGCGCCAGAACGCGGCACCGACCTGCTTATTGCTGCCGTTCTCTACCGGCTTGCCGCCAATCAACCGGTAGCTGCGCAGCACACGGCTCTGGAAACTGACGAAAGCGATCAGTTGCGACAGTGTGACAATGGCATCCACCGACCAGCCGGCTTTTTTCAGTGCCTGCAAATGCGCCGGCGTCGCGCTGGCGGGTTTGAAGCTCAGACGTTCACCGTGGGTCAGTGCCGCGTCGAGGCGCGCGGTTTCGTCGATATCCGGCAAATCCTGCAAACGCTCGGAATAGTGGTTAGTCAGCTGCGAATCGCCGTGCCAGCGCGCGACGTTTTGCGCCAGCCGCAGGCGCTCAGCCAGTGAGAAATCCACGCCATCCTGTTCGGTAAACAGCGCGTCATAGCTGCCCTGTGCGTGACGGGTGGCGGCGTCGCGGGTATCGCGAGCCTGTTTCAATGCGGAATCCGGGGCAATATCGGCCAGTTTTTCCAGCAGGTCGGTCGAATAGGTAGTCATAGGGCTTCCCTTGAGAATGAGGAATCGGCAGAAGAGGTGGAAACACTGCGCTGCGGTGTGCGGCGAACCCAGCCGAGCGCGGGCGCAACGTGACGGGCAATCAGTTCGATGGAACGTAAAATATACGGATGCGGCGGATCGATGGAATGCACCTGAAACGCCAGATCGGTGACGCGGGCCAGCGCGGTATCGGCCTGCAACGTTGCGGTCACCTGCGCTGGCGTGCCGAGATGCACGTCGAAGGCGCGGATGTAATCATCCAGCGTGTCGCCTTGCACCGTCTGTCCGCTGGCACGGTGATTTTCGGCCTGACGGCGTAAGCCTTTTTGCGCCAGCTCACGCGCTTCGTCGCCATTTTCGGTGACGAATGCGGTACGCGAACCCATGATGCGCGGCGCTACGCCGTCGGGCAGCGTATCCAGATAGGCATCAATGATCGGGTTTTGCAGCTCATCGAGACGCAAATCCGGCGCGTCCGCCGGACGTGGTTGGGTGCGCGAGAGCATCAGCCCGTCGCCGGATTTACCGGCACGTGCGCCGCCGTCCACCGAGAAAGTCGCCTGCCAGACGCGGTTCGCCAGTTGCGGCGCCGCCGGATATAAGCGGTTATCGGTGCCCGCCAGCGGTTCGCCGCGCCAGGCGGTGAGCAGGGTTTGCAGATTATTGCCAAATGCCGTACCGCGTTCGTGACTTTCCAGCCCGAACGGCGGGAAGGATGACGGTGTGCCGCCCGAGCCTAAACCAACCTCAAGCCGCCCGCCGGAGAGTAAATCCAGCACGGCAGTGTCTTCGGCAACGCGCAATGCGTTTTCCATCGGCAGGGTGATTACGCCGGTGCCGAGACGGATAAAGCGGGTATGCGCCGCGACCTGCGCAAGAAAAACCAGTGGCGCAGGCAGGCCGCCCTCGGCTTCATGAAAATGGTGCTGCGCGACCCACGCGGAATCAAAACCTAACCGTTCGGCATGAATGATTTGCTCGGTCGCCAGCCGGTAACGTTCCTGCGCACTGGTGTTGTCCAGCAGGCGGGTGAAAAATCCAAGACGTTTACTGCTCATAATGTCCCTCTTGTTTCATGGTCTGGTTTATGCGGCGCGGTGGCGACCGGGAATAGCATCGATAAGCTGGCGGGTGTAATCGCTGGACGGCAGGGCGAAAACGTCTTCCACCTTGCCGGAATCCACCTGCTGCCCGCGGTTTAACACCGAGACGCTGTGTGAGATTTGCCGGACGGTGGCCAGATCGTGCGAAATAAACAAATAGGTCAGGCCGAGTGAGTCCTGTAACTGCTGAAGTAACGTCAGGATTTGCGCCTGCACGGTGACGTCGAGCGCCGACGTGGCTTCATCAAGGATCAGCACTTTCGGCTCTAAAATCAGCGCGCGCGCAATCGCCACACGCTGGCGCTGACCGCCGGACAGTTCGCGAGGTTTACGGCTGAGTAATTCTTCCGGCAGCGCCACGCGGCGGGCGATATCCAGCACCCGTTCACGGCGCACGGCAGCCGGGATTTTTTCGAAATTCAGCAGCGGTTCTTCGATCACGCGAAACAGCGTTTGCGACGGATCCAGCGAGGCGAACGGGTTCTGATATACCAGTTGGATTTTCTTGCGTAACTGCCGCAAGGCTTCACCTTTTAGCCGTGTGATGTCTTCGCCGTCGATCAGTACGCGTCCGCTGTCCGGTTTCTGAAAACCGAGCAGAATGCGCGCCAGCGTGGTTTTGCCGGAGCCGGATTCGCCGACCAGCGAATGGGTGGTGCCGCGCGGAATGCTGAAAGAGACATGATCCACCGCGCGGAACGCCGCCTGATGTTTGCCACCCAGCGTGAAATCATGGGTGATGTTTTCGACCACCAGCACCGGATCTTCCGCTGCGCGAAGTTGTGCACGGTGACGGCCGGAAAGGGCCGGGGCATCGGCGAAAAGCTGGCGGGTGTAATCACTTTTCGGTGCATCCAGCACCTCGCGTGTGATGCCCTGTTCCTGCACTTTGCCGTGACGGAACACCAGCAACCGGTCGGCGCGTTCGGCAGCAATCGCCAGGTCATGTGTCACCAGTAACACGGCGGTGCCGGATTCGCGGCGCAGTTCGTCGATCAAATCCAGAATGCGTTTTTGCACTGTGACGTCCAGCGCGCTGGTCGGCTCATCGGCGATGATCAGCGCCGGTTGCAGCGCAATGGCAATGGCGATCAATACGCGCTGTTTCATGCCGCCGGAAAGCTCGTGCGGATACTGTTTCGCCCGTTGCTCAGGGTGCGAAAGACCGACGCGTGACAGCAGTTCCACCACGCGGGCGTCGCGCTGCACACGCGGCAGGCGCTGATGGATATCGAGAATTTCCGCCACCTGCGAACCGATGGTTTTCACCGGATCCAGCGAACTGGTCGGATCCTGCGGAATGAGGCTGATGCGCGCACCGCGCAGGGCATCAAGACGGCGCTGCGACCACTGGCTGATGTCGGAGCCGTTCAGACGGATTTCGCCCTGTTCGATATGGCCGTTCTCTGCCAGCAGGCCAATAATCGCCTGTGCGGTGGTGGTTTTCCCTGAGCCGGATTCGCCGACCAGCGCCAGCACCTCCCCGGCGTTAATGGAAAACGATACGTTATGCACCACCGGTTTGCCGTCGTAGGCAATCGATACGTTTTCCAGTTCGAGAACCGGCGGAGCGTCATGCGTAAAAGTGGCCTGTGCGTTCATCGCGTTCTCCTGCGTAATGACTGGCTGATGCGGTTGGCGGAAAGCACCACTAAAACCACCACCACGCCGGGGAAAGTGGTCAGCCACCAGGCGGTGGAAATGTAATTGCGGCCTTCGGCAATCAGTAACCCCCATTCCGGTGTCGGCGGTGGCGTGCCATAACCGAGAAAACTCAGGGTGGAAATCGCCAGAATCGCGCTGCCAAACTGCAACGCCGAGAAGGCGATCACTGAGGTCAGCGAGTTGGGCAAAATGTGTCGCCACAAAACAGAGAAGAAGGAACCGCCGCTGCCGTACGCGGCTTCGACGTAATCGCTGTGACGTACCAGCACCACTTCGGCACGTGCCAGGCGGGCGAAGTTGGCAACCGACGTCACACCGACGGCAATCGCCGCATGAACCGTGCCGAAGCCGAGCAGAATAATCACGCTCAGTGACAACAGCAGGCCGGGAATTGACAGCAATACGTCATTGATGCGCATGACAATGGCATCCACCAGACCGCCGCTGGCACCCGCCGCCAGCCCTAGCGCGGTGCCGAACACCAGCCCGAGCGCCACCGCAACCAGTGCGCCGGAAAGGGAATGCGATGCGCCATACACAATGCGCGCGTACACATCGCGGCCGAGCTGATCCGTGCCCAGCCAGTGTCCGGCCTGCGGCGCCAGACGCTGCGCACCGGCAATCCCTTCGGTACCGCTGTAATCCGTAAATAAGCCGGGGGCAATCGCCCACAAAATGACGGTCGCCATCACCAGCCAGGCGAGAATTAACCCCGGTTGCAGGCGGGCAGGTTTCCAGCGGCGGCGCTGTGTCACCGGCAACGACAGAATGCTTTTGCCAAGCGGTAAGCTGCTCATGCGGTGGCTCCTCCTGAATGTTTAGAGGCAGAGGTTTTAAGGCGCGGGTCGAGCAACGGATACAGCAAATCGACCAGTAAATTGATGCCAACAAAGGCGGCGGCGGAAATCACCACAATCGCCTGCAACACGGCGACATCCTGATTATTCACTGCCTGCTGGGTCAGTTGCCCGAGGCCGTTAAGACCGAAGACGGTTTCGGTGATCAGCGCTCCGGCAATCAGTTCGCCAAACAGCAAACCGGCAATGGTCAGCGCCGGAAGCAGGGCGTTGCGCGCCACATGACGCCACAACACGCCGCTGCGGCTGGCACCTTTGGCGCGGGCGACGGCGACAAACGGCTGGGTTTGCACCTGATCAATACTGCGGATGAGGATCTGCGCCAGCGGCGCGGAAATCGGTACCGCCAGGGTGATAACCGGCAGAATCAGCCCGACCCATTCACCCGGATTAATCACCGGGATCCAGCGCAGATGGAACGAGAAAAACTGAATCAGCGCGATGCCCAGCCAGAAGGTCGGGATGGAAATAAACAGCGACGGCACCGCCTGCAAAGCATTTTTCAGCCAGCCGAAATGCAGCAGGCTGGAGAGAAATGCCAGCGCAAAAGCCACCACGGCGGCCAGAGCAAAACCCATCAGCGCCAGACGCAGTGTCGGCGGAAAGTTGCTGCTGAGTAATTCGGTGACCGGTACGCCAGCCTGAATCGAGTAACCCAGATCCCCGCGCAGAAAATTGCCCAGCGTATGCAGATATTGTTGCCAGACCGGCACATCCGCGCCGTAAGCGGCACGCATATCGGCGATTTGTGCCGGGCTTAATCCCATGTCCGGGTTCTGGAATTTAATCAGAATCGCGTCACCGGGCAGCACCTGCAACAGGATGAAGGAGACGGTAAACGCCGCCCACAACACCAGCAAAGCCTGCCCGAATCGACCGCTCACGTATCGGCTCATGATTTACTCCCCGTCTGTTAATGCTTTTCCAGCCATGCGCCGTAGAAGCTCGGACGCCCGACCGCTTCAAAGCTTACGCCTTTGAAATACGGCGCACCGGCAAACACCTGCGGCTCTTCGAAAATCGGAATGACATACGCCTGATCGAGCAGGTAGTTCTGCACGTCACCGGTCAGTTCAAGCCGTTTTTTCGGATCGACTTCGGCAGAAATCGCGGTCAGCAGATCGTTAAGTTTGTCGTCACGGAAGCTTTTCACCTTGCTGCTCAGGCCGCCTTTTTGCAGCAGCGCATCGCGGTTGGTCGGGTAGAAGGAGCTTTTGATGACGTCCGGATCGGCGCGTCCGACTTCCACCACGTTAGCCGGGGTTTTCTCCGGATCGAGGTTATCCGCCACACGGCTGCCCGCGTCGCCCGCCAGAATATTCAGCTTCGCGCCGACCTGGCTCCATTGCTGGGAAACCAGTTGCAACACCTCTTTGTTCTGCGGCTGTGGCAGCGATTCATAAATAGTCAGTGACAGCGTTTTGCCCTCTTTCTGGCGGATGCCGTCCGGGCCTGGTTTCCAGCCCGCCTCATCGAGCAGCTTTTTGGACAGCGTCGGGTCGTAGGTCAGTTTGTGGCTCAGATCGACATAACCGGCCGCCGTTTTGGCAATCACCGAAGTGGCCTGCGGATAGTTTGGTGAGAACAGTGTATCGACCACCTGTTTGCTGTTGGTGGCGTGCAGCAGCGCCTGACGCACTTTCAGATCCGACACCAGCGCGTTGTCCGGCCGGAACGATATGCTGTCGTTAACGCCTTTGGTCGGCGCGGCATAAAGCGGGAAGCTCTGGTCTTTGGCCTGTTTCTCGTCATACGCCTGAACCTGACGGATGAAATCAGCCTGACCCGCCAGCAGTGCGCCGATACGCACGCTGTCTTCACCGGTCACGATCACTTTGATGCCGTCAAGATTCGCGCGACCCTGCTGTTTAAGGTTTTTCGGCCCCCAGTTGTAATCCTTGCGGGCAGTCAGATCGACTTCACGCCCCAGCGTTTCTTTGCTGACCACAAACGGGCCGGAACCGATGATGTGCGTGGCGTCGCCCAGCGCATCAAAATTACGATCCAGCGTGCTCAGCGACACCAGACCGGAGCCAATGGTTGCCGTGCCCTGCAGGAATCCCGGCGAGGATTTTTTGAAATAGAACTTCACGGTCAGCGGATCAACCACTTCGCTGTGGTCATAATTGTTGATGACTTCGGAGACCGGCAGGTGATGCTCTTTGTTGCCCAGACCGTAAGTATCAAAGTTTTTGGCGACCGCGTTGGCATCGAGCGGCGTGCCGTCGGAGAAGGTCACGCCCGGACGCAGTTTAAAGGTGTATTCGGTTTTATCAGAGTTGAATGACCAGGATTCGGCAATCCAGGGTTCAATCTCCAGCGTCTTCGGATTCTGGTAAGTCAGTTTGTCGGTGATCTGATTGAGTATGCCGCCGTTCGGGTAGAAGCCACCTGCGGGCGGATAGAGGTTGGTGTGCGCCTGCTGTTCAAGATAAATCAGCGTGCCGCCCTGAACCGGTGTGCCGTCGGCGGCGATGGCAGAAAACGTGCTGGTGAGAAGTGCCCCTAAAGCCAGTGCGCGGGTCACCGCGTTAATCCGGCGAATGTTCTTCATCGTTAAACCCTTTTTCTTATTGGTCATGGTGACAGGTGATGACTTTGGCGTGCTTAGAACCAAAGTGCTGAGCCCATAACAAACCAATTTAAGAGGGAGGTGAACGAAGGAATTTTGCAATCGTTAGCTGGAAACGGCATTAGGGAAAATGTGCGGGAGGCAGAAAGAAAAAAACCAGCGGCTAATCCGGACGGGTGGACCGGCTAACCGCTGGCGATCATCAAAAATGATGAGCTAAGGAGAAACTGAGGTCGTCAGTGATCTTTTAATGCAGCTTCTGTGCCAGCTTTTATTTCAGGCTGAATTTTTGCCTGTTTGCTGCGACTCAGGAAGGCATTGAGCAAAATGGCACCAAACGTGGCTGTGCCGATGCCGCCCATGCTGAAGCCGCCCAGGCTCAGGGTAAAGTTGCCTGCGCCCAGTACCAGCGTGACTGCCACCATGATCAAATTTCCGTTAAGTCCCAGATCCACCTGGTTTTGTACCCAGATGCGGGCACCTGCCACAGCAATCAGTCCGAACACCACAATCGATGCGCCGCCGAGTACCGGCCCCGGAATGGTGTGGATCAGTGCACCAAACTTGGGCGAGAAGCCCAACACAATGGCAACAATCGCCGCAGCAACAAAAATCAGCGTGGAGTAAATCTTGGTGACCGCCATCACGCCGATGTTTTCGGCATAAGTCGTGACACCGGTGCCGCCCGCCGAGGCGGAAAGTAAGGTTGCCAGACCGTCACCGACAAACGCGCGGCCCATGTACGGGTCGAGATTTTTGCCGGTCATACCGGCCACGGCTTTAATGTGGCCCAGGTTTTCCGCCACCAGAATTACCGCCACTGGCGCAATCATCAGCATGGCGTGAGAACTGAACACCGGCGTGGTGATGGCCGGGATGCCAAACCACGGCGCCTGTGCCACAGCGCTGAAATCTACCGGTGCGCCCAGCCCGAGGCCGTTGGTAATGACCATGTAAATCAGGTACGCCGCCACCAGACCGAGCAACAATAACAGGCGCTGCACCAGGCCGCGGGTGAACACCGCCACCGAGCCGATACACAGCACGGTCATTACCGCCATCCAGCTGTCAAATGACGAGGCCGACACGCTGTTAATGGCAATCGGCGCGAGGTTCAGACCAATTGCCATCACCACCGCACCGGTGACGACCGGCGGCATCAGACGTTCAATCCAGCGCGTACCGGCTGCCATCACCACAAAACCGATCAATGTATAAATCACGCCGCAGGCAATAATGCCCCCCAGCGCCACGCCGATATTCGGGTTCGCACCATGGCCGCTGTAGCCGGTCACGGCGATCACCAGCCCGACAAACGCGGCGCTGGAACCGAGATAACTGGGTACGCGTCCGCCGACCACCAGGAAGAACAGCAGGGTGCCGATGCCCGACATCAAAATCGCCATGTTGGCATCAAAACCCATCAGCAATGGCATTAACACGGTGGCACCAAACATCGCCACCGTATGTTGCAGCCCCATGATTACTGTCGATCCGAACGGCAATCGTTCATCCGGTGCGATCACCGCGCCATCCAGATTGCCTTCTCTTTTACGCCATTGTGGAAACCAGGTATTTGCCATGCACGACCCTTACTAAGTTGAGGATTGAGTTATCAGGCTATCTGACGCATCAGCGGGTGATAGCGCCGGTCGAAATACACCAGTCCGTGGCTGTCGTCGTTGCGTCGTAACGCAACGGCTTCACAAAACAAAATGTCGTGGGTGCCGACGCTGGTGATTTGCGTGACTTTGCAGTCAAACGACACCAGCGCGTCGGTGAGGATCGGCGAGCCGGTGGCGAGGCGTTCCCACTCAGCGGCTTCAAAGCGTTGCTCCGTCGGCGTTTTTCCACCGAATAAATTGGACAGTGACTCATGGCAATCAGCCAGCGTGTTAACGCACAGCACCTGATTCTCTTTGAAGACCGGATACACCGACGCTGAGCGGTTCAGGCAGACCAGCAATGTCGGCGGCGAATCGGTGACGCTGCATACGGCGGAGGCGGTGAAACCTGCACGTCCGCCGGGGCCGTCGGTGGTGATGATGTTGACGGCTGAGCCGAGGCGCGCCATCGCATCGCGGTACTCTTGTTTTTCAACGGCGGCTTGTTTCTCAACGGCAGCGTGTTTCTCGACGACTGGCATATCGGGAACAGGCAGTGTGGCGTTCAGGGTGGATGGCATGGTCGTGTCCTCAAATTTTTTCATTGATGCTTACAGCACGCGGCAGGCGCGGTCGAAATCAAGGCGCGGTGCACGCGGATACACTTTGCTGTGATCGCCGTAACCGATGTTGATCAGGAAATTAGATTTCCAGCCTTCCTGCGCCAGAAATGTTTCATCGACTCTGGCGTTGTCAAAACCGGACATCGGCCCGGTATCCAGCCCGAGGGAGCGGCAGGCCATGATCAGGTACGCGGCCTGCAAGCTGCTGTTGCGAAATGCCGTGTCGTGCGCCAGTTGCGGGCTGGAGGTGAACCACGAACGGGCATCGCCGGAGGGATACAGTTCCGTCAGCAGTTCGTAAAATTCCGGATCCCAGGCAATGATCGCCGTCACCGGCGCAGTCATGGTTTTTTTCAGATTGCCGCCCGAAAGCGCCGGAGCCAGTTTTTCTTTCGCCTCCGGACTCTGAATAAACACGATGCGCAGCGGGCTGCAGTTGGCCGAGGTCGGCCCCATGCGTGCCAGTTGGTAAATCGTTTTCAGTTGTTCGCTGGTGACCGGTTTATCCAGCCAGCCGTTGTGCGTGCGGGCTTCGGTGAATAAGGTTGCCAGCGCGGTGGCGGTTAATGCTTCGGCCATGATGTCTCCGTGGGCAGGTGACCGGACGGCGTAGCGGACGCTTGCGATGAGTGCCGCAGCAGCCAGTCCAGTAAAATCGGGTTAAAGGTTTCCGGATCGGTCACGCTCATGGCGTGGCCGCCGTACAGCATTTGCGTGTGTTCGCCGTTAGGCAGACGGGAAGCGAGATCGACCGAACGCGACCACGGCACCAGCAAATCGTCTTTACAACTGAAAGCCAGCGTCGGGGTGATCACTTGTCCAAGCGACGCCGTCAGGTCTGAATTCATCAGCGCCTGCAAACGGTGCAGCAGGTTTTCCATCCCCTGAAAATGCGCCACCTGATGCTGGCGCTCTTCCTGCAATAACGCGTCATGTTCAGAAAGCCAGTCACCCGGATACAGAAACAGCGGCTGCGCCTGCACGTAGGCATCGACCCCGCTGTTGAGCAGTAAATTCTGCCGCACTTCAAAGCAGCGCCGCGTCTGGCTGTCGAGCTTCGTCCAGCCGTTAATCACCACCAGACTTTGCAACAACGCCGGATAACGCAGGGCAAGATGCAGGCCGATAATGCCGCCGAGCGCGTGACCGACCAGATGACAGCGGCTGATATCCAGCCCGTTGAGCATACCCGCCAGTTCATCGGCCATGTCTTCCATCCGGTAACCGGCGGGCACCGTGCCCTGACTGACGCCGGTACCGTGCTGGTCATAGACCACCACGCGGAAATGCTCCGCGAGCATGGTCAGTTGCGGCTGCCAGAAACCACCGGAACCGCCGAGGCCGGAGGAAAGCACGACGGTTTCTGCATCAGCATTTTTCTTACCCAGTACCTTGTAATACATGCTGTTACCTCAGGGAGTTCAGGACAGGTTCCATCGCACGGATTATTTGCCGATATGGGCAATCGAGGCGATTTCAATCAGCGCATCCGGTTTCACCAGCCCGCACTGAATGCAGAACCGTGCCGGTTTTTCGCCCGGGAAGTATTCGGCGTAAACCTGATTTACCGCACCGTAGTTCGCCCAGTCGGTGATGAAAATTGAATTCATGGTGACGTCATCCATTGTGCCGCCCGCGGTTTCGATCACCTTTTTGATGATCTCCAGTACGTGGCGGGTTTGCGCCGCGGCATCGCCGACATGCACGACATTGTTGTCTTTATCAAACGGCAACGTGCCGGAAACATACACCACGCCATCGGCGAGGGTGCCCGGAACAAAAGGTGCCAGCGGAACGCCGCTGCCAGCCGGAATAATGGCGCTTTTAGGCATGGTTAATTGTCCTTTTCAGAAAGCGGTCAGGCCGCGTTTTGTTCAGTTTTGTAACCCACGGCGTCGCAGAAATTACGTACGCTGGAGACCCAGCCAAAGAAGGTTTCGATATTATAAATCGCCGCTTTTTGCGCGAATTCCGGCCCGGCCTGATGGGTGGCGTCTTCCAGTACCACACCGAAATATTCGAGGAAGAAGCCGTCACGCAGCGTAGATTCCACGCAGACGTTAGTGGCGATACCGGTGAACACCAGATGGTGAATACCGTAGCTGCGCAGCAGGCTGTCGAGCTGAGTATTGAAGAAGCCGCTGTAGCGTGGTTTGGGCAGGACAATGTCGCCCGGCTGCGGCTGCAGTTCATCCACCAGGTCATAATCCCAGTCACCTTTCGCCAGCAGTTTGCCCATCAGTTCCGGGCGTTTACGCATGGTTTTCAGCGCATTGGATTTATGAAAGTTAGGCGAACCGGCACCGCCAGCTTCGACGTACTGGTTGTCCCAGCCGTTCTGGAAGAAAATCACTTTGATCCCGGCGGCGCGGGCAGCGGCAATCGCCACTTTGATATTGGCAATCACCGGCGCGGTGGCGGAGACATCAAACCCCGCCAGATCCAGATAACCGCCCTGTGAGGCGTAGGCGTTTTGCATATCCACCACAATCAGCGCCGTTTGCTGCGGCGTAAACGCAATGGCTTCAGGACGTGCTGTGAGGATCGTTTCCTCGCCGGTGTTGTGGGGCTCGCGGCGGACCACAGTTTGATTCTCAACAACGTTCATCATGCGACCTCTTTCTGCTCAGTGCCGATGTGCTGGCGGGTTTTCATGAGTGGCTGGATATAACGGCCAAAGTTTTCGATGCCTTCGACAAAATCGTCAAAGGTCAGCAGTACGCCGCCTGCGCCGGGCACGGTGTCGATTTCGTCAAGCATTCTGGCGACGCTGGCGTAAGAACCGACCAGTGTGCCCATGTTGATATTGACCGCCGAAGTCGGGTCAGCCATCTGGCGGACGTTGGTATCAGCGCCGGATTTTGTGTCTTTGCTGCTCTGGTCGGTGAGCCACGCGAGCGCCTCGGCGTCAGCACCGGATTTATACAACTCCCATTTGGCGCGGGCAGCGGCGTCGGTTTCGTCGGCAATCACCATAAACAGGACATAAGAGGAGACGTCGCGCCCTTCGGCTTCGGCCGCCGTTTTCATGCGTGCGGCGGTCGGTGCAAAGGCGGTCGGTGTGTTAACGCCTTTGCCGAAGCAGAAGTTGAAATCGGCATGTTTGGCGGAGAACGCCATACCCGCATCGCTTTGTCCGGCGCAGATCACTTTCATTTCGCTCTGCGGGCGCGGACTGACGCGGCAGTCGTCCATTTTGAAGAATTCTCCGTCGAGTGTGCAGTGACCGGTGCCCCACAGGTCGCGCAGCACGCTGACGTATTCGGTCAGGTAATCATAGCGGCGGCTGAAATAGTCATCGCCCGGCCACATGCCCATTTGCTCGTATTCCGGTTTCTGCCAGCCGGTGACGACGTTCACGCCGAAACGTCCGTTGGAAATGGAATCAATGGTGGCGGCCATGCGCGCCACAATCGCCGGAGGCATCACCAGCGTGGCGGCGGTGGCGTAAAGCTGGATGCGGGAGGTCACGGCAGCCAGACCGGCCATCAGCGTGAACGACTCCATATTGTGTTCCCAGAATTCGGTTTTGCCACCGAAGCCGCGCAGTTTGATCATCGACAGCGCGAAATCAAAATGATAATGCTCCGCTTTCTGCACGATGGTTTTGTTCAGTTCGAAGGTCGGTTTGTACTGCGGCGCAGTTTCTGAAATTAACCAGCCGTTGTTGCCGATAGGAATGAATACACCGATTTTCATAGCTCACCTCGGTTGAAAATAAAATTACCAAAACAAGGGCTTGCGAAAATCTCTGCGCGGCTTGAGTGCGTCCTGCGGGTTCCGAATTGCACCGTGCTGAAATCTCCTGACGGGAAAGCTATTGCAAACGTGATGCCACTTTTAGAATGCGCAGTGTTATCAATGAGTTAAAAATGTGTTTCGTTTTCAGGTGGAGCAAATGGTCTGTTTCAGACCATCTGGTCAAAAATAACTGCACATCTATCAGGCAGGATTGAACAAAAATGGTGCAAATTTGTTAAGCGGATAACTCTTTGTGGTTAATGTTTATTGTCTTTGGTGTTACTTTCATCATCGACAGGCTTAGCGATAGTCGCTTGTACCTCCATTTGTTATGATTTCCGTCTTGCTGTTTGTCTCAGGGAGACATTGTGAAGCCATTGGTTGAACCTCCGTTGCCTCACGCCGGAGAGAAAAAATCCCGCCAGACGGCGGCGAAAGCGCCGACGCGACGCTCGCGGGCCGTCGCCGCCAAACGCAGCAATATCATGGCGGCGGCGCTGGAGTTCTTTTCGTTGTACGGCATGCATGGCACCAGTCTGGATCAGGTTGCCGAGCGCGCCGACGTGTCCAAAACCAATCTGCTGTATTACTTCCCGTCGAAAGAAGATTTGTATATCGCGGTGCTCAAAGGGTTGCTGGATATCTGGCTGGCGCCGCTGAAAGCGTTGCAGTCGGATCAACATCCGCTGGAAGCTATCCGGGAATATATCCGCCTGAAGCTGTGCGTTTCGCGCGATCACCCGCAGGCATCAAAGCTGTTTTGTCTGGAGATGGTGCAGGGCGCGCCGCTGCTGAAACAGGAACTGGGCGGTAGCCTGAAAACGCTGGTGGAAGATAAATCGGATGTGATACGCGGCTGGATTAAAGCAGAACTGATCGCACCTGTTGATCCGATGCAACTGATATTTATGCTGTGGGCGACCACGCAGCATTACGCCGATTTCGGCGTGCAGGTCGAAGCCATCACCGGCAAAACGCTCAGTGATCCTGAGTTCTTTGAACAAACGGTGAGTAACGTGCAGCGCATTATTACCGAAGGCATTCAGCTTCGGGTCTGAGAGGGCAGAATGGATTCGGTTTCACAATTAGTTCTTGGCGCTGCGGTCGGCATTGCGGTGATGGGCAAACGGGTGCCGGTGTGGAAATCTGCACTGGCTGGCGCGGTATGCGGAACCTTGCCCGATCTGGATGTGTTTTACGATCACGGTGACGCCATCAGCAATATGACCCTGCATCGCACCGAAAGCCATGCGCTGTTTTATCTGACGCTGGTTTCGCCGCTGATTGCCTGGCTGATGGCAAAATTGCTCAGCGGCGGGCAGCATTTCAAACGCTGGTGGGGCGCGGTCTGGCTGGCACTGATCACTCATCCGTTGCTGGATCTGATGACGGTGTACGGCACGCAGCTTGGATTGCCATTCACAAACTATCCGTTTGCGGTCGGCAGCATTTTCATCGTCGATCCGCTTTATACCTTACCGCTGATCATCGGCGTCGGGCTGGCGCTGTACCGCGAGCAACAGCGTGGGATCATGTGGAATAACGTGTTGCTGGGCGTGAGTTGTTTATATCTGGCCTGTACCGCCTTCGAGCAACATCAGGTGACGCGGCATGTGGGCGAGGAATTACAACGCCAGAACATCGAAAGCACACAGATTCTGGTCACGCCGACCCCGCTCAATTCGCTGGTGTGGCGTGTGGTGGTGATGAGTAAAGACAGTTACGGCGAAGGGTTTACCTCGCTGCTGCATCCGGATTCGCCGATCCGTTTCCGCTTCTATCCGCGCGGTGAAGCGTTGTATGAAGCACACAAAGATAATGCCTTTCTGGCGCGTGTCGCCTGGTTCAGCCACGGCTTTTTCAGCGTAAAAGAGCAGGGCGGTCATATTCTGGTCAGCGATTTACGTATGGGGCAGGAACCGGATTACACCTTTGTGTTCGATCTCGGCGAGATGAAAGCCGGTGCACCACCAGAACTGCCGGTGAAAGTGGCATCCGCCAGACCGTCGGCGGTGAAAATGTGGGATCAGTTCAGACAGGCGCTGGAAGTGGAGTAATCTGCAATAAAGCAAAAGGAGCCCGTGGGCTCCCCGGACTGAGGTGTTAGCATCAAAGTGTTGTCATAACGGTGGGAAGTGTTTGCCTGCATTGACTCTCGCAGACAAACACCGGAGATCCGACCGTTAATTAACTCTCACGTGGCGGAATGTCATCATCGACAAAACCGATAAGAGATAAGGCCTGCTGAATTTCAGGGCAGGTCATAAAATAGCGCCATAACAATCCACTACGATGGTTTTCAATCATGCCAATGATTGGCCCCTGGTCGATGGCCAGATATCCATCGGAATACCAGTTTTTGGAAAGATTAACACCATCAATAAACCCGCATTTCTCTGTCCACAGCGCATTTCCCAGGTCGTCATAAAAATGGCGCAGCGCTGCCATCGACGCTTCAGGCAAATAAGGTAAGTCACATAGTGCAGCGGTAAGGGTAATCGTGCCGTCATCAGACGTTGGATCATGACTTGCATAACCTGCAGGCCCGTAACCCGATGTCAGTCCCCAGTAATTTTCTGCATAGCCGTTAAATCCGCCAGGATTATCGATACTGTAAGCCTGCTGGATCTGGCTTTGCGCTTCACCCTGCTGGAAATAATTCACGTTATTGGCACTGTCCCGCAGGTTACGCGGGTCAAAACCGAGGAACGAGTAGTGCATAAAGAACATCGGGCCGCCCATCGTCGGGCCGATCGGCAACGTGATGTCGTAATAGACTTTGTTTTTGTTGTTATAACTTCCCTGTGACCAGCCACTTTTCCAGAGTGCCGGGTCGATGGCATGCGTCGGAGAAGCGATAGCCAAAAGATAGGTTATCATCGCCTCATTCCAGCCGGTGATTTTCATCCCCATGGTGAACTGCAAATCTTTATCGATATGCCAGTACAGGCTGTTGCTGTTATTGGTGAAGTAGTTCCAGTCAATGTCATGCCAGAGGGCGTTGATTTTGTCCGTCAGCGCAGTGTCGTTAAAATACTGACGCGCTGTTAACAAGCCCTGCACCATATACGACGTTTCCACCAGATCGGCACCGTTATCATCGGAACCAAACGGAATGGTCGCGCCCGTGCTGCCGTTAATCCAGTGCGGCCAGGCCCCTTTGTAGCGCGTGGTCGGCCCGCCAAGGAAATCGACCATTTTGTTAATGCGGTCGTAGCCATCCTCACGACTGACGAAACCGCGCTCAATCGCCACTAAAATCCCCATGATGCCAAAACCGCTCCCCCCAATCGCAATGGGTTCATCAGGCCCGGCATCGCTGTTGCGATATAACCGCTCAAAAGCCAGACCGCTGGTCGGGTGTGCGTAGTCCCAGAAATAGCGCAGCGTGGTTTGCTGTACTTTATCAAGCAACTGCTCGTCATCGAGGGATGGATAAACTGCCGCGTTGACGGCCGCAAGTTGTTGAGAAACAATCGGATCCAGTTCCCCGAAACGGTTGATGCGAATATCCATACAGGCCACGCCATCACGGGCAGCTACGTCTTTCACCCATTGGGCGAGCGCGTCGGTGTCGTAATGTTTACCGGTATCGCTTGAACCCATCGCGCCCCAGCCCGCATTCACCGTCTGGTTACCGAGTGCTATCCAGCGGAACCACTGATGATAGCCGTCGTTGCTGTCCCAGCGTGTGTCCGGCAGGTCAGTCATCACATAGTTGCCTTCGGCATTTTTCGAGCCGTAGGATTCACCCGCTGAGTAATCCGTGTAAGTCAGGGTATGAACACCAATCCCGGTGACAATTCGGTCCGGATTCCCCGCCCGCGAGCCGTCCACCACGTCATTGATATTGTAGGGCTGGCTCATGTCGGTGTAGTTATTCCACATGCCATCGAACCACCAGCCTGCTAACAAATCACCGTAGCGTTCACCAAACTCTCTTACCACCGCGTAATTCATGCGCGTGGTTTCTGACGTGATAACGTTGTCAAACGGGGAGCATTCGTACAGATGCGGGACCAGCATGTCACCCCAGCGATCCGGCGAGTGCTGATTCGCGTCATCATCGTAATAGACCAGGCTGGCTTTAGCAGGCGCGTAACCCATCATGTACAACATCAGTTTGATATCGTATTTCGCCAGTTCCTGAGCCATTTCCAGCGGCAAATCACGAATGGCGCTGCGCACGCCAGGTTCAATATCCAGAATGGCGTCATGAGTTTTATTCGGGCCAAGGTTATATCCGGCATGTTGATCCATCGTCAGCAGAACAAATCCCGCCCCCGTTTCGCTGACGGCTTTGGCATAAGCCTGCACGTCAAAAGTACTGAGGAAATCGTCCCAGCTTTCGCCCGGCTGCCATTTCTCATCTTGCGGAATATCCGATGAGAGATTGAGATAGTTAGGCAGGAAATGGTGCGATACGCCGTAATGCGCATTGCGGAACCAGTCGGTTCGCGGGTTGCCACTTCGCGCAACGACAGGCCCGACAATCACAGATTGTGACTCACCAAAGCACAGGCGTTCATTGCGCGGTGTAACCGTGACACGAATGTATTTCCCGTTGTGCTCAGGCAACAGCATCATTGTGCGGGTATGCAACCCGTTGATGGTACTGAATGGGCCAGTCGTACTGCCCGCCACTTCCCACAGGTATTCACTGCCATTTTCTGCAAAACCGCCGGGGTCAGTAAAAAGATAATCCGGGCGTAAAATTTCGCGCGTCAGTAACGAACCGTTTAATACCAGTGACGAGAGGGAAGGCGCGGCTATCGTGGTCGGTTCCAGCGAGAAATCCGCATCGACAGGCAACTCCCGATAACGCACGGTGAAGATGATATTTTGTTCAACCGCCGCAAGTTCGAGTGGCGTGAAAGAGAGTGTTGCCGTATTGCTTGCCGCATCCCACACAAAACCAGTTATTGGCAAACCCACGCGCATTTCACTGTTCACTTTGAGGTGTGTCCGGAAATCACTCAGCACAGGCTCGACAGATTGCGGGTGAACAAACGCAGCTTTCAGCGTACCGTTACTCGCCTGAAGGTTAAAGTTCGTGTCGGCCAGTTGACGATAATGCCCGCTCAACGTTTGCGGGCTTATCTGTGAATCAAAGAATTTAACTTCATCAATGATACCGTCGAAAGCATCCGTCACCGCGCCGTTGGTATCCAGCCGTCCGCCCACTTTCACCGAAGTGGTGACGTTCGTTTGCACCACGTTACTGCCGCCTGTCATCGCCATATTGCCGTTAACGGCCAGGGCATATTCATCACCCTGGCGCAAAATGGCGACGTGGGTCCAGGCATTCAGCGGAATAAAAGACTTGGTTTTTAAAGTAAATGAGGTGCTGTTGGTATCATTCGACATCGTGCAAACCAGCTGATTGTCCTGGGTATAAAGCTGCCAGCGCTGGTTGTTGTTATTGCGCGTATCCTGGCTGACGATCATGCTCATCGCTGTTGAACGCGGGTATATCCAGGCTTCCACGGTAAAGGCGGAATATTGCAAACAATCAAGCACGCCTAAATCAATATAACCCGGCTGCCCGCTGGCAAAATCGATACCATTGTTGAGCTTTGCCATCACCAGCGAGGGGGCTTGTCCCTGGCTTATTGCACTACGTTGGTTATTAATGGTCTCTAAGAAAGCCCCGTCAGTTTCATCATCAAAGGTGTAGTAATACTTCATGCCCTGGTTGTAAGTAAACGTGGCCTGAATATCGGCAAAATCTTTCGTCAGGATCTCATTTTTAAATCCGTGGAAAGTCAGGGTATAGGGAATTCCAGTTTGTAAGTCAGGCACATTAAGTGTCAGTGTGGTTTTTAAATCATCCAGCGCGACACTTTGAATAACGCCACTATTATCCAGCACAGAGTTAGTGAGAGTTAACGCACTCGTTGAATCCAGAGCCTGGTTAAACGTCACCAGAATATTGTTATTACTGTCGGTAGTGGTTTCAACGATTTCAAGATCACCGGCATTGTAGACTTTTAATGCATCCAGATGTGCATAAGACCCCGAACGTTTAATTCCCTGAATCGTGTGTGAACCAAACGGTAAATCCACCTTTTGATACAGAATATGGCTGTCCAGATGGGTGGAAGACCAGGTGCTTATTCTGCCTTGAGACACACCATCAATATAAATTTCAACATCACCCTGATCGCTACTGCTTTCGGCAATATAAGAAATACCGGTACCAATAAAGTTTAGTGTAAAGGTCGCAGAGTTATTACTCTGGGTATACGAGGTGGTGTGATAAAAGATACTTTGTGTACGGTTCGTGCTGTGCGTCCACTTACCGGCATATACAATGTCGGCGACCGGGTCGTCATAAACCTGTTCCGCAGGAAGTGCAGTGTAGTTTAGCGTAAAGGTCTGATTTTGAACGGTGGTGGTCAGAATCTGGTTGCTGATTTGGCTCAACGTGAGTGTGTAATCCGTTTGCGTGGTCAGCCCGGTAATGGTGAGGTCAGCAGTTTTTCGGTCATTGCTTAAAGTGACGGAGACAACGCTTGCTCCGTTGTTCAACTGATAATTTCCCGGTTCAGTTCCGCTTTGGCTATCCAGCGATTGATTGAACTGAAGCCGTGCTGTCCCTTCACTGCCTGCGCCCAAAAATTGCTCTACTTCAGCGGTAAGCGCGGCATCGTTATACACTTTAAGCTGATCAAGCAGCATCCAGGATCCGTTTTTTTTCACCCCTTTAAAAGTATGTTCTCCGGGCGATATGTCGGTAATATAATAAATAAGATCGCTGTACTGGCGCGTTGAAGTTTTGGTTGTTGCCGTACCGTGTAACACGCCATCAAGATAAAAATCTATTTCGCCCTGATCGGTATTTCCTTCGCTGTAATACCCAATGCCTGAACCGGTAAATGTGTATTCAAAATACTTACCGTTATCATACAACGCCATACTTGCACCATCATCGCTGTATGCTCGTCCGGTATATCGGGTCCAGTTTCCGGTATAAATAATAGAGGGGTCATTATCCTGAATGATAATTTCTGGTTGTACATCTTGCTTTGCAGAACACATAATATAGACCTCACGCTAATCGACATTAAATTCAATTTAATGCTAACTAAGGTATGAGGCGGGCGTGTATCATAAATAATCACGCAGAGGAAATTATATTTTTTAGTGAATGTTTATGATTTAAATATTTAAATGAAAGTACCGCAAGGGATTTGCAGCGCCTTTATAATAAAAAAGAGATTAATAATTAATGAGAGAGAATGACTGAGGAGGATTTTTATGCTCCTCAGTAATTCAGGACACTGTGATTACCAAATACCTTTGGCAGTATATTCGTGCAATCAGGACTGGCGTCTGCGCAACCCGTAGCCAATCGCCAGAATCACAAACCACAGCGGCGTGACGAGTAACGCCTGACGGGTATCATCCTGCAAGGTCAGCAGTACCAGAACAAAAGCAAAGAATGCCATACAGACCCAGCACATCAGTTTGCCGAGCGGCATTTTGTAGATTGAAGCTTCGTGCAGTTGCGGGCGTTGACGGCGGTAGACCAGATAAGAGCAGAGGATGATGGTCCAGACGAACATAAACAGAATCGCCGAAACGGTCGTGACCAGCGTGAAGACCGTCACCACATTCGGGATCAGGTAAATCAGCACCACACCGCCGAGCAGGCAGATGCAGGAAAATGTCAGGCCGTTCGACGGTACAGCGCGGGAAGAGAGCTTGCCGAATGCTTTCGGCGCATTGCCTTCCTGTGCCAGACCGAACAACATGCGACTGGTGGAGAATACGCCACTGTTGGCGGAAGAGGCCGCCGAAGTCAGCACCACAAAGTTGATAATGCTCGCCGCAGCCGGAAGACCGGCAAGTACGAACAATTCAACGAACGGGCTTTTATCCGCCACCACATGGCTCCAGGGTGTCACCGACATAATCATGATCAGTGAGAACACATAGAACATGATGATGCGCAGCGGAATGGCGTTGATGGCGCGCGGCAGGGATTTCTGCGGATCTTTAGTTTCGGCGGCGGTGGTGCCCACCAGTTCGATACCGACAAACGCGAACACCGCTATCTGGAAACCGGCAAAGAAACCGCTCACGCCTTTCGGGAAGAACCCGCCATCATTCCACAGATTGCTGAAGGACGCGACGGTGCCGGTGGGGGTCTGGAAGTGCGTCAGCACCATCACCAGCCCGGCGATAATCAGCCCGACGATGGCGACGATTTTGATCATCGCGAACCAGAATTCCATCTCACCGAACATTTTCACAGTAGCGAGATTGAGGCTCAGCAGCACCAGCACGCAGAGCAGGGATGCGACCCATTGCGACAGTCCGGGGAACCAGAACTGTGCGTAAGCGGTGATAGCGACGACGTCGGCGATGCCGGTGACCACCCAGCAGAACCAGTAGGTCCAGCCGGTGAAATACCCGGCCCACGGGCCCAGCAGGTCGGCGGCAAAGTCACTGAAAGATTTGTATTCGAGGTTGGACAGTAACAGTTCGCCCATCGCGCGCATGACGAAAAACAGCATAAAGCCGATGATCATGTAGACGAAGATGATGGACGGACCGGCGAGGCTGATGGTTTTGCCTGAGCCCATAAACAGGCCGGTACCGATCGCGCCGCCAATGGCAATGAGCTGGATATGACGGTTGGAAAGATTTCGCCGCAAACCTTCAGCGTTCTCTTCCCCAGGCTGGACGAGGATTTTTGACTCTTCTTGCATGTTGTATTGATTCCTGTTTTTTGCTTTTTGCGTATGAACTCCGCCATATCGCATTCATTTACGTCAATTTTTTGAGCTCTGAGTGGCCCTTTGGTCACCACGACCGGAACGACAGCGTGCGTGAACGTTGTAATAGTAATGTTAAGTGCGCATTTATTATAACTGGCATGAAAAATGCCAACGGAAAAAATGTATCGTAATTTTTACATCGTGGATAACTGAGTGTTAATTAATCAAGTCTCTTCAGAGACGGTGGGAATAATAGCGTTTTTAAGAGTGATGAGCTTCACAAATATTAATGAAAATAACGGCAAAAAAGTGAGGGTAAGCGTTTGACATCATCCTTGCAGAGGAGAATAATCCGTCCCGTTGGGTCGTTAGCTCAGTCGGTAGAGCAGTTGACTCTTAATCAATTGGTCGGCGGTTCGAACCCGCCACGACCCACCAACAAATGATTAATCAATGCATTAAGCTCCTTCTGCTTTTATTTCCCTTCTTCTTTAATCCGTCAGTTCCTCTGTTTTATGCACTGCTAATAAAGTTGTCGCCTGTCGGGAAATAAACCTCAACGGTTTGTCGTTTATTTACGCAATCTGGCAGGAATATTTTTATGGCATATAAAGATGAGCGGAAGGAAGAAATACAGGGAATAGCTGTCAGGCCCCGGTTTGAGGCCAAAACAGTGTTAAGTGCAGGAATGCATCAATACATAATGGTGGTATTGGGTGCATTGCCATTTTTGAGTTGTTTTTGTACACGCATGCACAGGCTGAAGATCAGCAGATGAACGTGCGTGATAAATGTGCTTTCTTCGGTGAACCGGTCACTGCGCAAGACGACCGTCTCCGAACGATTCTGTTTGGCAACCAGTAACTCAATCCCTTTGTCGCGGAATTCGTCTTCGTAGGCTTTAACGATCCCTGCGGGGGCGATTAATGTGTAGCTGTACATAGTGATTCCTGAAACTGAGTTGAACGACTGATCGGATAAATCCTAACAAGAATATCAAATACCAGTGGAGGACTATTAGCAATTCGGGTGATGTTTTTTTGTACTAACGTCACAGATTTAGATGACTTTTTTACGCTTGCGGACACTCCGTACCCGCTCCCACCGGTTTTTTGTTGCCCGCTGCGCGCACACTGCTATCATTCGTGCATAAACTCAGGGAGATAACGATGAAAAAAACACTGGTGGCCTTGGCTGCTTTATTTTTAGCCGGGTGTGCGGCCAATCCTTATGAACCGACGCTGCAGGTCAAGTCATCTTTCGCTAACGCCAGCTCGGCAGCGCCGGCAGGGCAGACCCACATCCGTTTACACCGTTTAGATCAGTGGTCAGTCGTGCCGTTTGAGAAAACCTGTCCGCTGATAGTGTTTTTAGACGGACAAACCGTGGCTTCCCTGCATTTTAATCAGTACGTGGATTTGAATGTGCCGAACGGGATGCGCACTATTGATGTTCGCATTGCCTGCGCGCTGACCAAGACATCAGGTTCGATTACCGTTGATGCGAATGGTAAAAGTATCAGTCTGGAAACGGATCGCAGCTTCTTCGGAACCTACAATATCCGGCCGGAAGGCAGCGGCAATAAATAACAAAATGAATAAACCCGCAGAATGCGGGTTTTTTTATGATCATTTTCTTTTTGTCCGTTTTGCGAGGGTGACTGTCAGTTAGTCAGGCGCAGGAAGTTATCGTTTGCGTACTATGGATTTAACGGAACATAACCGCTGCCCAATGATAAAAGGAGAATCGTATGTTAAACGACCCGTCGCAAAAATATCGCCCCTTCCCGCAGGTGAATTTACCCGATCGCCAGTGGCCAGGAAATGTGCTCTGTAAAGCGCCGCAATGGTGTTCAAGTGATTTGCGTGACGGCAATCAGGCGCTTGCAGAACCCATGGATAATGCCCGTAAGCGTCAGTTTTTTGATTTGCTGGTGAAGTGTGGTTTTAAGCAGATTGAGGTGGCGTTTCCCTCGGCTTCACAAACCGATTTTGATTTTGTCCGCAGCCTGATTGAAGAGAAGCTCATCCCGGATGATGTGGTGATTCAGGTGCTGACGCCTTCGCGGCCGGATCTGATTGCCCGCACCTTTGAGGCACTCAAAGATGTGCCGCGTGCCATTGTGCATTTATATAACGCCACTGCGCCTGTGTTCCGTGAAGTGGTATTTAATCAGGATCAGGCCGCAACGCGTGAGCTGGCGGTTCGCGGCGCTCAGCAAATTCGTCAGTTGTGCGGGCAATATTCGCAGACTGAATGGACGTTTGAGTATTCACCGGAAACCTTCTGCTTCACTGAACTGGAGTTTGCGCTGGAAGTGTGTGAAGCCGTGGCGGATGTCTGGAAACCGGGCAATGAAAGGCCGATGATCATTAATTTACCGGCAACAGTAGAAGTCAGCACACCGAATGTTTATGCCGACCAGATTGAATGGTTCTGCCGTCATTTCAGCCACCGCGAACAGGTTTCCATCAGCGTTCATCCGCACAATGACCGCGGAACCGGTGTGGCCTGTGCTGAGCTGGCGATGCTGGCCGGTGCCGACCGTGTGGAAGGATGTCTTTTTGGTAACGGTGAACGCACCGGCAACGTGGATATTGTGACGCTGGCGCTGAACCTTTACACGCAGGGCATCTCGCCGCAGCTGGATTTCAGCAATTTGCAGACGATTGTCGAGGCGGTGGAGGAATGTAACCAGTTACCGGTGCATCCGCGCCATCCGTATGCCGGTGAACTGGTGTTTACGGCATTTTCGGGCTCGCATCAGGACGCCATCAAAAAAGGGTTTGCTGCACAGAAAGCATCAGAGAGCACGGTCTGGCGCGTGCCGTATCTGCCGTTAGATCCTGCGGATGTCGGTTGCAGTTATGAAGCGGTGATCCGCGTGAACAGCCAGTCCGGGAAAAGCGGGGCGGCCTGGTTGCTGGAACAGAATCACGGGCTGAAATTGCCGCGCGGTTTGCAAATTGATTTCAGTAAAGCGGTGCAGCGTGAAACCGATACGCATGGCAAGGAAATGAGCACCAGCGATATCTGGCGACTGTTCCGGCAGCGTTACGGGTTAACCGATCTGCCCGTGGTGAAATTGCTCAGTTATGACATCCGCAGCGATGAGCAAAACGTCTGCCATTTCAGTGCGCGGATCCGCTATCGTAATGAAGAACAACATATTACGGGTAGCGGTAACGGTTTGCTGTCCGGTGCAGCGGATGCTTTGCGTCGCAGTTACGATGTGCTCCTGGAAATCGGCGATTATCATGAACATACGCTGGGACATCAGAGCCACAGTCGCGCGGTGGCGTATCTGAGCTGTCGGGGGCGGTTGGGCGAAACGTGTTATGGCGTGGGGATTGACAGCGATGTGTCCAGTGCTTCATTGCAGGCACTGTTCAATGCAGCCAGCGCCATTATGACTGATTAAAATATTCGCTGGGTGAGACGCCAAGCGACCGGCGAAACATCGCACTGAAGGCACTCGGGCTGTCGTAGCCGAGTGCCAGCGCCACATCAATAACTGAAACGCCAACGGCAAGCTGGTTCAGTGCTTCGAGCAATTTTGCCTGGCGAACCCAGTCACTGAAACGTAATCCCGTTTCACGCTGGAAACGGCGTGAGAGCGTTCGGCTGCTGATATTCAGACGTTGCGCGACATCTTCCAGTTCCCACGTTGAACAAAGATCCGCACGAATTTGCTGGCAAAGCCCGCTCAGCTCCGGCTCGTTGGGTTCCGGCAGATAAAGAGGCAGTGTCGGCAACAGACGCAGTTCATCAAGCAATAATTCCATGATGCGTTCATCGCGCCCGCCGGGCAGATAATCGGCCGGAATAGTCAGCGAGGCCAAAATCAGTTCACGCAGCAGCGGAGAAATCTGCACTACCTGACATTGCGCAGGTAAGTCAGCACGGGCGAGGGGATCGACAAACAGCGTGCGGGCCTTTACACCGCCGATAAAACGCAGACTGTGTTCAACCTCTGCAGGCAGCCAGACCCCGCGCCCGGGCGGCACCATCCAGGTGCCGAGCGACGTATGCACTTCTACAATACCGGATAGCGTATGAATCAGTTGTGAGCAGTTGTGACTGTGGGCTGGCTCGCTGTCACCATGTTGATAATCAATAGCCAGAGGCGCAAGCACCTGATGCGGGGCAAGGAAGTTGTGATGCATTGATCAATGATGTTTCTGTTTTTTGGCATCTTCTACGGCTTGTTTGGCTTCTTCTGCCGCTTTTTCAATTTCTTCTTCCGTCAGTTGTTCAGAAACTTCAAACAGTTCTCCCAGCCCGTCACTGACATGGACTTCGTCGGCTTTGCTTTTGTTTTCTTTATTCTTTTCGTCGCTCATGCTTATGTTCTCATTGAATGAATGCAGGGCATGATTATAGCAGACATTGCGGGGAATAACCGGGCGGAGAGAGGCAGAGCCTGTCAGGGTGACAGACTCTGAAATAGCATTACTGACGGTAAGCAAACTTGATTTGCTGCAGGGAATTTTTGAACACGGCAGCCTGTTGTTCGTCTTCCATCTGCGCGACAAAACGCTCCATGTTCAGCATCACTTTACCTGCATCAGCCTGGCCAATCGCTTTGAGGATCAGGGTCAGGGTGGCTTTCAGGCAGGCAACTTCTGCTGCCAGTGTTTCAACGTTTGCTTCAGTCGTAAAATCGCAATTACTCATTATTTGTATCCCCTCAGGCAAGCTGTCAGGCAGCGCACCGAATTCTGAACAGGTGAAAAGTGGCCGCATTTTAGCATAGTTGGCACGTTTTAGGGCAGGGCCAGAATGGCCGCTTAAAACGGGAGGTTAAGCGTCTGCATATAGTGTTTCCGGACAATGAGTAAAGAATACTAAACATAATGGGGGATTGAGAATTTTTCATCTTTATGTGCAGACTTATTCATATAAGCCATCATCAATTCGTGCGATCGCAAATAATAATTGGATATATCATAGATATATGAAGTGACAGTGCTGACGCTTAAATAGCCAGCATGGCGTAAAGAGAGTTTCAGATATGAGTAAGGGCCTGGAGTTATTTACTTACCGCTTAAAAGAGACCGCAGATTTTTCTGCTTGATCTTTGATTAGACACGTATTTTTAATAATTTATTAATACAGTGGGTGGTACTTCTCATTTACATTCAGCAAAGTAGTTTTTTGCAGACATTCCTTGGTCAGGAACGTCTGATAGAGTAAAATACGCGGGCTATAATAAATAACTGTGTCTTTCTGCTTTAAAAATACTACCGATGAGCGGTAGTGGGGCGAGTTAGTTGATATTGGCCTCTTATTTGCCACCTTCTCTTCATTTATAAGCTGTCTGAGAGCAAATTTTTAATGTTCGATACGTAGGTTTACGTAAGACAAGCGTGAAGTCCCTGACGGTGTGTTGCCCTTATTTTTTGGAGAATTCTCTTTGATAAGCGTTCTTCTTGTTGATGACCACGAACTGGTGCGCGCAGGGATCCGACGCATTCTTGAAGATATCAAAGGCATCAAAGTTGTTGGTGAGGCGCAATGCGGTGAAGATGCCGTCAAATGGTGTCGGACCAATGACGTTGATATTGTCCTGATGGATATGAACATGCCAGGTATTGGCGGGCTTGAAGCGACCAAGAAAATTGTCCGCTTTTCGCCAGATATCAAGATCATCATGTTAACGATCTATACTGAAAATCCGCTACCGGCCAAAGTGATGCAGGCGGGGGCTTCCGGTTACCTGAGCAAAGGCGCAGCTCCACAGGAAGTGGTCAATGCTATCCGTCTGGTTGATTCGGGTCAGCGTTATATTGCCTCCGACATTGCTCAGCAAATGGCACTGAGCCAGATTGAACCACAATCTGAAACGCCTTTTGATTCCTTATCCGAGCGTGAACTGCAGATCATGCTGATGATCACTAAGGGACAAAAGGTCAATGAAATTTCTGAACAGCTGAACTTGAGCCCGAAGACAGTTAACAGTTATCGTTATCGGATGTTTAGTAAATTAAATATCAGCGGTGATGTTGAGTTAACACATCTGGCAATCCGGCACGGTTTGTTCAATACGGAGACTTTATCAGGCAGTGAGTGATGAGCGTTTCGACCCAAAAGCCTTTTTGAAAACGGTCACCAGCCAGCCTGGCGTCTACAGAATGTATGACGCCAGCGGCACCGTAATCTACGTAGGTAAAGCCAAAGACCTCAAAAAACGTCTTTCGAGTTATTTTCGCGTCCAGGTTTCCAGCCGCAAAACCGAAACGCTGGTCAAAAACATCGCGCAAATCGATGTGACGGTGACCCACACGGAAACCGAAGCGCTGCTCCTCGAACATAATTACATCAAACTTTATCAGCCGCGTTATAACGTATTGTTACGCGATGATAAGTCGTATCCGCTGATCTTCCTCAGCGCGGATAATCATCCAAGACTTTCAGTTCACCGCGGTGCTAAGCACGCCAAAGGCGAGTATTTCGGGCCTTTTCCTAATTCCTATGCCGTGCGTGAAACACTGGCGCTGCTGCAAAAACTTTTCCCGATCCGCCAGTGTGAAAACAGCGTATACAGCAACCGTTCGCGCCCTTGTCTGCAATATCAGATTGGTCGCTGTCTGGGGCCGTGTGTCAAAGGGCTGGTGAGTGAGGAAGATTATAAAGATCAGGTGGAATACGTTCGCCTTTTCCTGTCCGGTAAAGACCAGCAGGTCGTCACACAGCTCGTAAACCGCATGGAAGAAGCCAGTAAAGCGCTGCGCTTCGAAGATGCCGGGCGGATAAGAGATCAAATTCAGGCTGTACGCCGCGTGACAGAGCGTCAGTTCGTGTCGGGTAACAGCGAAGATCTGGATGTGATCGGCGTGGGCTTCGAGTCAGGTATGGCATGTCTGCACGTTCTGTTTATCCGTCAGGGCAAAGTGTTGGGCAGCCGCAGTTATTTCCCGAAAGTACCAGGCGGCACCGATCTGGGCGAAGTGGTGCAGACCTTCGTTGGACAATTCTATTTGCAGGGCAGTCAGCAACGGACACTGCCCGGCGAAATTCTGCTGGATTTCAGTCTGGCGGAAAAAGATCTGCTGGCCGATTCGCTCAGCGAACTGGCCGGGCGCAAAGTGCAAATCCAGAGTAAGCCGCGGGGCGACCGTGCCCGTTATCTGAAACTGGCGCGCACCAATGCCTCTGCTGCACTGACGACCAAACTGGCTCAGCAGTCGACAATCCATCAGCGGCTGTCTGAACTGGCAAAAACACTGAATCTTGCGGAAATTAACCGTATGGAATGCTTCGACATCAGCCATACTATGGGCGAGCAGACAGTCGCTTCCTGCGTGGTTTTTGACGGCAATGGCCCGGTGCGTTCTGAATACCGACGCTACAACATTACCGGCATTACGCCCGGCGATGATTACGCGGCGATGGCGCAGGTATTGCAGCGTCGCTATGGTAAGACGCTCGATGACAATAAAATTCCTGACGTTATCTTTATTGATGGCGGCAAAGGGCAACTCGGCATGGCGCTGGATGTGTTTCATTCGCTGAATGTGGAGTGGGACAAATCCAAACCTTTACTGATTGGTATCGCGAAAGGTGCGGATCGTAAGGCCGGGCTCGAAACGCTGTTCTTTGTGCCGGAAGGTGAGGGGATTGCGTTACCCGCTGATTCGCCAGCGTTGCATGTCATCCAGCATATTCGTGATGACTCGCATAACCATGCGATTACCGGCCACCGGCAGAGACGTGCGAAAGTCCGTACGACCAGTGCGCTGGAAGAAATTGAAGGCGTCGGGCCGAAGCGGCGTCAGGTTTTACTGAAATACATGGGAGGCATTCAGCCATTACTGAATGCCAGCGTAGAGGAAATTGCACAGGTACCGGGTATTTCTATCGCATTGGCAGAAAAGATTCATAATGCGTTGAAACACTAAGGGCAATGTAGCAACATACTCATAATATCCACACCGGACAAACAGTTACCTTCGCTATGCAATTTAATATACCTACGTGCCTCACCCTGTTCCGCGTTGTACTGATACCGTTCTTCGTGCTGGCCTTTTATCTGCCTTATCCATGGGCATCAATGGTCTGTGCGTTGATTTTCGTTTTTGCTGCCGTGACCGACTGGTTTGATGGCTATCTGGCACGCCGCTGGAAGCAGACGACGCGTTTCGGTGCATTCCTTGATCCGGTAGCCGATAAAGTGATGGTGGCGATCGCGCTGGTGCTGGTGGCTGAATATTTTCACTCCTGGTGGATTACGTTACCGGCTGCGACCATGATTGCCCGCGAAATCATTATTTCCGCGCTACGTGAGTGGATGGCTGAGATTGGAAAACGCAGCAGTGTGGCGGTTTCATGGATCGGGAAAGTGAAAACCACGGCGCAGATGCTGTCGCTGGTCGCGCTGTTGTGGCGTCCTGATGCTATTGTGGTCTGGGTTGGCGTGGTTGCACTTTATATTGCTGCAGTGCTGACTTTCTGGTCAATGTTCCAATATCTCAACGCTGCGCGCCATGATTTGCTGGAACCCTGATCAAACTGCCGTAAAAAACGTCAAACGAACGCATGAAGCAGATAATTTTATTGACTCAATCCGTCAGGTCAGTAGAATGCAACGCATCGGAAGGCAGCCAGTCTTGTGCCAGAAGATTAGTTAAAAAAATCAGTACGTTCTGATTAAAGCGGGAATAGCTCAGTTGGTAGAGCACGACCTTGCCAAGGTCGGGGTCGCGAGTTCGAGTCTCGTTTCCCGCTCCAAATTTTCTTAAACTGGTTCGTGAATTGGTTTAAGTGCAAGACAAGTAGTAAGATTTAAGGCGCGTTAACAAAGCGGTTATGTAGCGGATTGCAAATCCGCCTAGTCCGGTTCGACTCCGGAACGCGCCTCCAATTTTCCCGGAGCCCGGGTGGTGGAATCGGTAGACACAAGGGATTTAAAATCCCTCGGCTTATGGCTGTACGAGTTCAAGTCTCGTCCCGGGTACCATGGGAAAATTAGCTGAATAATCAAAAGCAATAAAGTAGTAATGTCGTTATAGCCACCTTCGGGTGGTTTTTTTATGCCTGAAATTCGCGTAATCCAGATGCGATAAAAAAGGCCACCTGCAACAGGGGCCTTAAGTGTTTCTTCAATAACATCCTTCGCGCTCGCGACCTCAGCCAGAATGAGGTGCTCTGAACACAATGTCGGTTGTTGAGTAAAAGGGATGAAGAAAATCAGGAATTAAAACAGCCCCGAGGGGCGTTTTTAGGGTCAGAATTCACCCGATGAATCAGTGTTGCTCAATGCCCTGATTGATAGCGGCAAATGGTAGTTAGGCTGGCTGGTGAAAAACGCCTGCAGGGCAACGCGTTTCTTCCTGTCGATTGAAATCTCTTCCATGGTTTTGCGGAAGATACTGTAGCGGCCACACGAAGTGCAGGTCACAGTAACAATTTTCGCCGACATATTAACCGACGTCTTATTCCTGCTTTGACATAACGGACACTCGTCTTGAGCGCTTAAAACTGTGGAACTCATAAAACCTCCGGTTTTACTTAGAGCGGGCAGTAGTCTAGCACAAAAAGGCGTCAGTTACTTAACGATAATTTAATTATCAGTGGATTTCAGCGTCAACTCAGTGTAGAGAGCGCATAAGCCGCTGATGAGAGAGTAAAGTCTTCTCCCGATTTTCTCCGCTTTCCTCATTATCATCTTGCATTACACTTAAGGTATTCATCCTGATTATGGATTTTTGCGAAGTATGACTCCTGCTCTGTACCAGCGTATTGATTGTTCAATATACAGACACATTTATATTGTTGGCGATTTGCATGGTTGCCTGAGTTTGCTTGGGGAAAAGCTGGCGAAAGTGTCTTTCGATCCCCACCGCGATCTGCTGTTATCTGTGGGGGATCTTGCCGATCGCGGGCCTGACAGTGTCGGTTGTTTGCAACTGCTCAATGAATCCTGGTTTGCTTGTGTACGCGGAAATCACGAGCAGATGGCGATTGATGCCATAAACGAAGAGAATATCCCGCGCTGGTTACGTAATGGCGGCGACTGGTTTTATGCTCTTGAACACGACAAACAAGAAGAGGCGAAAGCGCTGATTTTACAGGCTGACACGCTGCCACATATTCTCGAACTGACGAACCGTGAGGGCAGGCGTATCGTGGTGGCCCATGCTGATTACCTTTCCAATGAATATGTGTTCGATAAGCTAATGGATGGTGATGAGGTTATCTGGGATCGTGAACGTGTGAATTCTGCGCTGGCGGGTCGCTTTCAACCGATAGCTGGCGCTGATGAATTTTATTTCGGTCACACGCCGGTTGAACATGCAATGCAGTTTGCCAATCAGTTTTATATTGATACGGGCGCTGTATTTGGCGGTTATCTGACGCTTATTCAGCTGCAGTAATGTCAGGCGTTACCGGGGTTTGCGGTGACTGACGGGCAACGGTATAGTGAGCGGCTGCGAACCGGGAAGGCACGGGATAACATCATGGAAAATAAGCGTGAAGACAGGATTCAGCGTCTGTTGCTGGCATTAAAAAAGACCGACAAAATTCACCTTAAAGAAGCGTCTTTACTGCTCAATGTTTCGGAAATGACTGTCCGCCGTGATCTCAGCGCAGCACCCGCACCGGTAATTTTACTCGGCGGTTATATTGTGATTGATCCGAAGAATAATCCGGCGACGCACTACTTTATCAGTGAACAGAAAACCCGCCATGTTGCAGAGAAACAACGTCTCGCTGCCCGCGCAGCCAGTCTTATTCAGGATAACGATACGGTATTTTTTGACTGTGGCACGACAATGCCTTATGTGATTGAAAGCATTGCCGATAACCGGGTATTTACGGCCATTTGTTACTCGCTCAATACGTTTCTGGCGCTGCAGGATAAACCTCACTGTGAAGTCATCTTGTGCGGCGGTGCGTTTAAATCCAGTAACAGTATTTTTACGCCTATCGGGCGCAGCAGTGAACTCGACTTTATCCGCCCGGCGAAAGCCTTTATTTCCGCTGCGGGCGTCAGTATTGAACACGGTGTGACCTGCTTTAATTTTGATGAATTACTGATGAAACATCAGGCCATAGAACGCTCAGCGCAGAGCATTCTCGTCGCTGACAGCAGCAAATTTGATCAGGTCAGGCCCGCAGCCATCGCGCCGCTTGCGCGTTTTAATGTGGTGGTCAGCGACGCTGAACCACCACAGGCTTATGTCGATTTCTGCGAGCTCTCCGACATTCCGCTGCTGGTTTAACACTTCAGCGGATTGCCGGGATTTTTTCGACCGACTGATAAAAAACCACTTCCCAGATGCCATTTTTGGAGCCGTCGCTGAGATAGTGCTCAAAGCACGCTTTTCCGTCCGGGCGATAGCTCGTACTGGCCAGCAGCTGGCTGTAGAATTCCCGCCAGGCCTTTTCAAAATTGCCGTCTGTGATCGTGGTGTGATACGCCGCATACGTGCCTCCCGGCAGCGTTTGCAACGCCAGTCCTTCTGCATCATCGAGAATAAAATTATCGGCTACACACACCGACGGATCAGCACGTAAAGCTTCTGCCGGTGTGGTGTCAGGATTATCATGAAACCACGTCAGCCATTCGTTTTGCGGCTGATGATGCCGTACAGCCCATTTCATCAGTTGCTGAAAACCACTGTGGATTGACTCCTGATAGGGGCCAACCACCCGGTAGCTCACCAGCTTTTTGGCCGGTCTCTCTACAATTAATAATGCCACGATGATCTCCTTTTATCTGACATGCATTGAACGGGTTCCATGTTGAGTAAGGTGCAAATACCAAACTATAACAGTTTACCGATTAACGGCGGTGAACTGCTCTACGCGCTATAACAGTTGTCGTGATAAAATTATGTAATCAGATTGCATTATAGTCGTGACGCAATGAGGTATGAGATGGACGTAATCAAAAACGTATTAAACAGTGAAATTGATCGCATCAATCGTCAGGAAGGGCGCGATGGTAAAGCGCGGATCAATGCTGAGTTCTTTATAAACCATCCCTGGTTATGTCTGGCTATGCTGGTCGGGTATATCGCCGTGGGCATCGTCATGTACGTTTCACCTTATATGGGGCTCGGCTGGTTTATCGGATTTACGGCTTTCCTGATCTTTATGTCCGCGATGCTGTTGCTGGAAATTAAGCCAGTTTATCGCTACGAAGATATCGGGGTGCTTGATTTACGCGTTTGTTATAACGGCGAATGGTATTTCAGCCGCGAGCTTTCTGCTGATGCCGTGAAGCAAATACTCAGCGCCCCTGATGTCAGCGAGCACATCAAAAACCGCATTGAATCCATTGTCCGACATAAAGGTTTTGTGGATTTCTATGATGTTTACGATCTGGCCCGGCTGGAACGCCATTTGCCAGATAGCACCGGAACAGCACAGTTAGCTCACTCTTAACCCCTCTAAACATGGCATCAGGCCATGACGTTACCCTGCATGCTCTGATAAAATAGCGGCTGGGCATCATTTTCGTGAATGTGTTTAAACGAGAAAATGATGTTGAGCCGTGACAGGAGCTATAGTGGAACGAATCAAACTTACCATTCACCATCTGCACAAAATCATTTCGGGCGAAAAGCAGGACACGCAAGCTACTGCACGTATTTATGCTGGCGATGAACTGTTAGTCACCGAAACGATGACCGGGCAGGCTGCACATTTTGATCGTTTCATCAAAGTCGTACACGATAACGGCAAACCGTTGAGAGTAGAATGGGACTCCGACGGCAGTGCGCAAATGTCGGTAACGCGCGCCGAAGTGTGCCCTTGCTGTGGCGGCGACGCCTTACACCATTGATTTAACCCGGCAATGACCGCAAGCAGAGTAAAAGCCAGGCAGAGGTAAATGATGAAATTTATCAGCAACGAATTTGAATACCGTCAGTGGATAATGGATGAAATATTCCAGGCGAGTGCGGTAGGCGAAACCTCTGAGTTTGCCGATCAGGAAGTGGATGACTTTATCTTTGACGCCCGTCCGGTGGCTTATCCGTGCGTGGCTGTGATGATCCAGACACCAGGCGAACCGGGGGTGTGTGAGCCGCGTTTTTTCTACAAAGAGCAAATCTTTGAGTGGGCGCATAAAATGGGATTTGGCTTCGACAGCTAACTGCCAGGCCGGTTTAATGCAGATTCAGCCCTAAGTCTGACTCAGGGCTGAGCGTCAGCCGTTCACGCTGTGGCTATCAGACATTTTGCCGATCAATTTTCTCTTCGCCCCAGAACAAATGGTCTTCTTTGGTCTTGGCGAACGCGATAGGCAATACTTCGTCGTTACCTTCTTCCCAGATTTTCTGTGCCAGCGTCTCGTCGTTATTCGCCAGTTCGAAAATGGCCTCGGCGATTTCGTGAGAGGTTTCACGGGTATTTGCCCACGCTTTGATGTTTGACGTCGTCATCCGGTTCTCCTCGTGTTTATTTCATATTCATAAAGGTGTCTCTGTTACACCGTTGCATTCACCATAACTATGGTTTCCCGATGCACTTTATGCAAATGCGGCGGCAGCAGGGCACAAAAAAACCGGCGCCTGGCAGGGGCTGTCGTTTATACTGAACGCGATTTTGAACATTTAAGGTGATGATAATGAGCGACGATATTTTTGATTTTGACATTGATGCTGCACTGGAAACTGCCGAAGTGAAAGCAGCTGAAAAAGCAGCAGAAGTGCCTGAAGCCGTTCAGGACGAAAGTGACTGCGAAGGCTGCAAAATCTGATTTTGCACAACAAAGCAGCAAAAAGAAAACCGCTTCGGCGGTTTTTTTGTATCTGTCATTTATAACGGCTTTGCAATGTTGAACTGAATTTCCTTTGCAGCCATAGCGTTGCGCCTGGTTGGACGAGGTGGTGGATTGACGCAAATGTAAGGGTTACGTTAAGGGTTTTTTTTTGGGATAAATTCCTATAGAACAGGAAGATAGCTGGGGGTACTTTGACACCACCTGATAAGCAGGTCGTGAGGTTCACAATGAAAAAACTAATTTTAGTTCTCGCCGTTTTGCTAACTTTGCCAGCTGTCGCACAGGCGAACGTCGAGCTTGGCGTTAATATGCCAGGGTTGTCACTGCATATCGGAGACCGTGACGACCGCGGATACTATTGGGATGGTGGTGACTGGCGTCCACCGGGTTGGTGGGACCAGCATTATCGTGATGAAGGCCGCGGGCACTGGGTTTATTACGAACCGGCCCCGCCGCCGCCACGCTACTGGCATCATGAGCACTGGCATGAAGGCCCGCCACCCGGCTACTGGCGCGATGGCCCTCCTGGGCACTGGCGTGATGGCCCTCCGGGACACTGGCGCGAAGGTCCGCCTCCGGGCCGCTGGTAACGAAAGTTTGATGAGTTGAAGGGCAGACGTTAAAGATTTTGGGAACAGGGTTGGCAGTGGCGATGCAAAAGCATCCCCAATGTCAGTTCTGTTCCTTCCACATTCTCTCCCCCCGCTATTAATAATTCTCTCCTAATTAATTACTTTATGAATGCAAATAATGTGATTCATTTATTTGAATTATATAAAGATGTTTTTTCATTCTATTGAGCGCAGGTGAGTTTGGAAAAAACTTTTTTAAGAGTAATTGCAGCTTGCTAACGGTCATTAATATGTTAATTTCTTGTTATGAAATCGGCAACGGATGGCTCGAATACGACACATATCTGATGAAACAGGCCGTCATACAGGGGAAAGCCCTGTCAGATATGTAACATGTCATTTAGCGAGATTATTCCTATGCAATTGATTAAAAATGATTTTGAATACCGCGCCTGGATGCTGGATGCCTATTTCTATCAGGATAAAATAGAAGGCGATAAGTTGATGACTGATGAGGAAATGGATGATTTCCTTTTTGAATATCGTCCGCTGGAATATCCGTGTTTAGGCAGTGTGACGCCATCAAAGGAATGTTCACTGGAACTGGACATCACTTTCTTTTATCGGGATCACATCTCAGATTGGGCAAAATCCATGGGGCTGATAAACATTAAATAATCCGCTTCGTTATTACTGTTCTTTACCCGTCTGAAAAAGCGCCTGAGGGCGCTTTTTGTCGTCTGGCATCTACCGCGAACTTCAACCATAACCGGGCAGGGGGCGGCCGCGATCACTTCCGCACTGACCGAGCCTTTCATCATCCGTCCAAACGCTGAAAGCTGACGGTGGCCGATGACAATCACCGAAGCATTGATTCTTTCAGCTTCAGCCACAAGCGCTTCTCCGGCCGGACCGACGATCAGATTGCCTTTCGCATTGATCCCTGCTTGCGACAAAATTTCCAGCGCATGCCCGACCACGGCGCGTGCGGTGTTTTGCTCTTCTTCTGCCGGCGGGTAGCTGACAATTTCACCGGGAACGTCGCCGTTATTTTCCAGTGCGTAAGACTCGTCAATGCAGCAGGTGACGAAAACCGTTGAAGCTCTTCCCTTTGCCAGCTGGCGGGCGAGATCAATCACGAGAAGGGATTGCTTTGAGCCGTCTACGGCTAACAAAATGACATCAAACACGGCAATTCCTTTCTTTATTTTCCACCGGATACCTGGGTTTCATCCAATTTACCAATTTCGCCAATCAGGGCATGTTTGCATTCCAGCAACGCTTCACGGATTTGCGACTCTTTGGCTGCCCGCCGGGCGGTAGGGAAAAGTACCGATACCGAGTAACGGCCTAAAATTGTATCTATTGCGATAGCCAGCGTGGTAACGCCGTTTACCGTTTCTCCCTCTTCCATCGCAATTCCGCTTTCCCGCACACTGGCGATTTTTTCCAGCAGTGAGTCAAGGGTACGCACGGTATTTTCCGTGGCGGGCTCCAGCACATCCCCGACAATAATGCGGATCTCTTCATCGGTTTTTAGCGACAGCAGGGCACGGCCGCTCGATGTGCTGTAAATGGGCAGATTCAGGCCGACGCGCGGCACCACGCGCAGTTCCCGCTCGGCCACAATGCTGTGAATATTGGCGATCTGCCGACCACTTGCCCGCCCGAGCGACACCGTTTCCTGTGTGTTGTCGCAAAGCTGACGCAGAAATGGGGAGGCGATGGCGATGACATCGGTATGGACCGTTGAAACGAGTTTCAGAAGCGTCGGGCCAAGCCGTACGCCTCCGCTACCTTCTGAGCGAACCAGCCCTTCTTCGGCCAGTGCGGCGACGATGCGCTGCACAGTCGAACGTGGTAAATCCACTTCATTGGCAATGGCACCGAGACTCATTCCCTGCGGATGTTTTCCCAGCGAATTGAGTATGGTGGCCGCCCGCGAGATCACCTGAATCCCACCGCTGCGTTCTTCGTCTGCCGGATTGTCCTGAGCCATGATTTCTCCTTTATCTCCGTGCGTGATCCTGTCCATAAACCTGAGTGGTCAATGTAATGGCTCAACGGGTGAAAAACAATTTTTAATCACATTGCAATACAGTGCACCGTATTATAGTATTTCTGTGTGTATCACAATGTGGTGCAATGCATCGAAATATTTGTGATGCAGGTCGCTTATTTTGCACTTCTGCGACACAAAACCTGCCTTCTTCCTATCGCCGCCATGATAAAGCGGTGGAGTTAACGATGAATCAGACAATCACAATGGCGCCTGTTGCTGCACTGCCCGTGCCGCCCCCTTTTACGTTAAGGCTGGTTATCGGGTTACTGGGGGTTTTAATCGCCTCATTGTGTTCTGGCCTTAACGACCGTGTTACTGACATTGCGCTTGCCGATGTTCGTGGCGCACTCAGCATCAGCACAGATGAGGGCTCATGGCTGATTGGTGCCTATCAGGCGGCGGAAGTCTCCGCAATGATGCTGGCACCGTGGTTTGCCATGACCTTTTCACTGCGTCGTTTCACCGTGTTCGTCACGCTGGGTTTTGTTCTTATTGCCGCTGTTTTGCCGTACACCCCAAATCTGCCGGTATTCATTGCACTGCGCGCAGTTCAGGGCGTGTTCGGTGGTGCTTTGCCGCCGTTACTGATGACGTCCGCCCTGCGTTTTATGCCGCCGCAATACAAGTTATACGGGCTGAGTGCTTATGCGCTGACGGCGACTTTCGGGCCAAATATGGCGACTTCACTGGCGGCCATCTGGACCGATTATGTCGGCTGGGAGTGGGTGTTCTGGCAGGTGATCCCACCGTGTCTGCTGGCGGTAGCGATGATTGCCCACGGGCTGCCGCAGGATCCGCCGCGTTTTGAGCGTTTCCGGCAAATGGATGTCGTTGGCATGCTGACTGGCACGGGCGGAGTAACGCTGCTGGTGCTGGCCTTGCAGCAGGGAGAACGCCTCGACTGGTTCAGTTCGCCGCTGATTACGCTGATGTTTTTCACGGCGCTTGGCTTGCTGACGGTTTTCCTGGTCAACGAATGGTATCACCCGTTGCCATTGTTCAAATTACAAATGCTGAGAAGACATAATCTGACGCACGGCTTAATCACGTTGTTCGCTCTGATGTTTCTCTTCTTATCGGGCTCCGCGTTACCCGCCAGTTATATGGAGCAGGTTGGCGGATTTCGTGCCATACAGGTCGGACCGCTGGCGCTGACTATCGGTTTACCGCAGCTATTACTCGCCCCGTTGATCGCTTTTGTGCTGACCATGCGCTGGATAGACAGCCGCTGGGTGCTTGTCTGCGGATTAGGGTTGGTGGGCTTTTCCTGTTACTGGGGAACACATCTTACCGGTGCCTGGGCGCGCGATAATTTCTATCTGATCCAGATTATGCAGGCTTTCGGACAACCGATGGCGGTCCTGCCGATCCTGATGAGTGCAACCAGTGTTGTACAGCCACCGGAAGGGCCTTTTGCCTCCGCGATGTTTAACACCACCCGCGGTTTGGGCAGCGTGATGGGCGGTTCTTTGCTGGCTGTTTTTGTCAGCCACCGCGAACAATTCCATTCCAATGTTTTGCTCAATCACGCCGGTAGCGTGAGCTATCTGCTCTCACAGCCATATGGTGGCGACAGCAGCTTTCTGGCCCCGCTGAACAGCGGCGGCGCAGCGATTTCGACAGAAATACTCACCCGGTTTTCTCAAGGGGTGAGACAGCAGGCGCTGGTGCTGGGAATATCGGACGCTTACATGGTGATCATCGGGCTGGCACTCTCCCTGATATTGCTGGTCGCCATTTTACCTAAACGCACATATCCGCCTCAGTCTCTGGTTAAACGTCCCTGAGTATCGCATCACTATTAACCGTAGTATTCCACTCTGAAAAGTACGAGAGAACAACATCATGATAAAAACCTCACCTGTCCGCCTGAGCTGGCTGTGTGCCGCTGTGGTAGTGATATTTCTGGTTGTCATCGCCTTGTGGATACTCGGCAAGAGCACTCTACCCGTTACTGACGATGCCTTTGTTTCTGCAGATTCCACGCTGGTCGCGCCGCGGATTTCCGGCACGATTGCGGATGTTTACGTGCAGGATAACCAGATGGTGAAAGCCGGTGATGTACTTGCCCGAATCGACGATCGTGATTACCGCAATGCGGTACTGACGGCAGAAGCAAATCTGGAAACCGCTAATGCGCAGATACTCAGCCTGACCGCGCAACTGGCGAAACAACAACAGACTATCTTGCAGGCCCGGGCACTGGTTAATGCTGATGCGGCCAGTATTGCTTATGCGCGTCAGAGTGCTGACCGTTATAAACGCCTGCTGCAAAATGGCTCCGGCACGGCCGATGCACGTGATGAGTCTGATGCCAATTTACGTTCAAAACTGGCTGCGCAGCAGAGTGATATGGCCGCAGCTCTGGGCGCTGAAAAGCAGGTTGATGTACTGAAAGCGGAACAGGCAGAAGCGAAAGCTGCAATCGATTCAGCCGCAACGGCGCTGGCACAGGCGAAGCTGAATCTTTCTTATACCGAAATTACGGCGCCGGTGGATGGCGTGGTCGGGCAGCGCTCGTTGCGTATCGGCGGATATGTGGCTGCAGGAGCACGCGTTCTGGCCGTGGTGCCGCTGAAAAACGCTTACATTGTGGCGAACTACCTTGAGACACAACTGGGTGATGTGCAGCCGCATCAACCGGTTGAGATTAAGGTGGATGCGTTGCCGGGTGTGACCCTCAAAGGGAAGGTGGACAGCATTTCGCCTGCCACCGGCGTGACGTTTTCGCCTATTTCGCCGGACAATGCGACCGGCAATTACACTAAAGTTGTACAGCGTCTGGCGGTTAAAATTGTGCTCGACAGTAATCAGCCCGATGCGAAGCGTCTGAAAGTCGGGATGTCTGTGATCCCGACAATTGATATCACATCGCGCTGAATAACAAATTTTGAAACAAAAAGGCGACTCCGGAGATCGCCTTTTTCATGTCGCTGACTTTGTATGGGGTCAATGTCCGCGTATCAGGAAGCCTGATTTTGCGGCGGATTCGCGTCGGTTGAATTCTTTTTAGCCGGATGCTGGGGTTTGCCAGAGAACAGGAACCGCAGGATCGGGATGCGCTTATGCACTTCATACAGCAAAAAGGCGATACCGAATACAAACACCAGCCCCAGCCAGAATCCCAGCCAGTCGCTGTGAATTTTCGGTGTAATGAACGCACCGTAAATCAGCGTTAAAGGATGGTGGATCAGATAGATAAACAAGGATGAGTTCACCAGATAGGTGATCCATGGCGCCTGGAAATTCAGTAAATAATGGCTGAATGAAAACACCACATTGACCATCAGGAATCCGAGCAGGGTAGTGATGATGGCATCGATTTCCATTGAGTACAGCTGTGGCGTATTGACATGTTGATTGAACATGTAAGCGGCGAACAGGAAAATGCTGACTACCCCGGCAGTCGCGGAGGGTTTCAGAAACAGTTCTTTCAGCCAGGAGAATTTATAAGCAAGTGCACCCAGGATGAAAAACGGCAGATAAAACAACGTTTGCATGACGATGAAATTAAACGCGCCGTTGGAAAGTAAATTTGGTGCAAAAAGATACAGGCTTCTGTTAAATGCCGCGTAAATTAAACCGATAAAAAGAAATATAATTGAGATTTTTCCTAAGCTATTTGTACGGCTTTTTATTATTTGAATACGACTATTCTTAATTTCTTTAATAAATTTGAAGAGGTAAAAGCAAATGCTGGTGAGAATAACCAGGGTTAACAGGAACCATAAATGCGAGACCAGTTCCCATACAGTCACATTAATTCTCTGATAAAAATCCATATTATTCCAGTCAGAAAACTTGCTGGTGAATTTCATCAGGAAATAGAGCTGCGGAATCGTGATCAGCGGGAAGGCCGCCGCCAGCGGGATGGCAACCCGCTCCAGACGCACCTTCAGCCACTGCTGCGGGTCATAGCGCTCATACAGCATATAAGAAAAATAGCCCGAGATAACAAAGAACACCTGCATACGGAAGGCGTGAATAACATCATTAAATATTGTCAGGCCGTCAGAGGGTATTGCACTGTTTACCGCCCAGATATGACTGGAGTAAATCAATGATATATGGAAAGGAATACCCAGCAGCATCAAATATGCGCGGATGGAGTCTAAGAAAAACTCACGTTGTGGTTTTGGCTGTGTCATTACGTATCCGTTGTAAGTAGCTCATCCTAATTTTAGAGCGTAATTTGTCTTTAAGGCTAATTTTGCACGTAAGCAAAAATGACCATCGTTGACATTAGTTTAGTTTCTAACCTTAAAACATGCTTTGTTATAGGACAAGTTTCCATAGCCGGAGTTTCATCGAATTGATATCCTTGTACCCTGTTGCGCTTAAACGGTTCATCAATGGATGAACCATCGACTGCTCAAGTTGTCGGAAACCTGACACTTCCCTTAAAATAGTTACAGTAAATGAATGAAGCGCGCGTAAAGGAGACAAGGTGTCGGATAAAAATTTTTCCATAGGGTCACGTATGATCAAAGTCCGTTTGCTAAGTGCCGCAGTGTTGATGACCATGTTCACCTCATCTGCCTGGGCTTTTTCTATAGATGATGTTGCCAAACAAGCGAAGGCGTTAGCCGATAAAGGTTACGAAGCGCCGAAAAGCAATCTTCCGTCTCAGTTCCGCGATCTCAAATTCGCAGACTACCAACAAATTCAATTCAATCATGACAAAGCGTACTGGAAAAACCTGAATACGCCTTTCAAGCTTGAGTTTTACCATCAGGGTATGTACTTCGACACTCCGGTGAAAATCAACGAAGTAACGGCTGATTCAGTCAAAGAAATCAAATACAGCCCGGACTACTTCAACTTTGGCAACGTCAAGCATGACGCTGACTCAGTGAAAAACCTCGGTTTTGCCGGCTTCAAAGTGCTTTATCCCATCAATAAAGCCGACAAAGATGATGAGATTATGAGTGTGCTGGGTGCCAGCTACTTCCGTGTCATCGGTAAAGGCCAGGTTTATGGCTTGTCTGCCCGTGGTCTGGCGATCGACACCGCGCTGGCTTCCGGCGAAGAGTTCCCACGTTTTCGTGAGTTCTGGATCGAACGTCCTAACCCGGATGAAAAGCATTTAGTCATTTACGCCTTGCTGGATTCCCCGCGTGCGACCGGTGCTTATCGTCTGGACGTTTATCCGGGTAAAGAAGCCACTGTCGATGTGCAGTCTCAGGTTTATCTGCGCGATAAAGTCGGCAAACTGGGTGTGGCTCCGTTAACCAGCATGTTCCTGTTTGGCGCAAACCAGCCTTCGCCGGTGCTGAACTACCGTCCGGCGCTGCATGATTCCAACGGACTGTCTATTCACGCCGGTAACGGTGAATGGATCTGGCGTCCGCTGAACAATCCGAAACACCTTGCCGTCAGCCAGTTCTCGATGGAGAACCCGAAAGGCTTCGGGCTGCTGCAACGTGGTCGCAGTTTCTCTAACTTCGAAGACCTGGACGATCGTTATGACCTGCGTCCAAGCGGTTGGGTTGAGACCAAAGGTGACTGGGGTAAAGGGAAAGTTGAACTGGTGGAAATCCCGACGGCGGATGAAACCAACGATAATATCGTCGCCTTCTGGACCCCTGATCAGTTACCCGATGCAGGCAAACCGCTCAGCCTGAACTATCGTTTACATTTCACCCGTGAAGAAGAGAAATTGCATTCTCCTGATCTGGCGTGGGTTGAACGCACCATGCGCTCTACCGGAGATGTGAAACAGTCGAATCTGATCCGTGAGCCAGATGGCAGCGTTGCTTTCCTCGTCGACTTCGTCGGTCCAAACCTGAAAGCGCTGAAGAGCGACACGCCAGTCGTGTCTCAGGTCAGCGTGGGCGACAACGGTGATCTGGTTGAAAACTCCGTACGCTATAATCCTGTAACGAAGGGCTGGCGTCTGACGCTGCGCCTGAAAGTGAAGGATCCTAAGAAGGCGATCGAAATGCGCGCTTCTCTGGCCAATGGCGACAAAACTCTGAGTGAAACCTGGAGCTATCAGCTGCCTGCAAATGAATAAGTCAATGCACTCTACTCAAGATTATGTAGAAGCTTTGCCGCTTACTGATGAACAGAAAGCGGCGCTCTCTCAGCAGCTTCCCGCTGAGCCGGGGCAGGCTTTTGCTACCGTACATCACCGTTTAGGCGGTGATGCCTCGACCACAGCTGATGCGGCCGATCCTGATGCGCCATTGGTGTCAGTGAAAGCCCGCGTCGGCGCAAGCTGGCCTGATGCCCTTGAAAAGGGCTCGTTAGACGAAGTCGATAACGAAGGGCGTACGATTGCCAGCGCCATGCCACCGGTTAAACGTTCCAGCATGTTCCCTGATGTCTGGCGCACCAACCCGGTCGGGCGTTTCTGGGACAATATGATGGGGCGCAGCGCGGTTTCGCGTCACACCACATCAGATATGCCCGAGTCAGAAAAGCGCTGGCGTCACGCCGGTTCCGTGCGTCGCTATATCCTGCTGGTTCTGATGCTGGTGCAGACGGCGATCGCGACCTGGTACATGAAAACCATTCTGCCGTATCAGGGCTGGGCGCTCATCGACCCAAGCGATATGCTCAATCAGGACTGGCAACAGTCGGTTCTGCAACTGCTGCCTTACGTCTTACAGACCGGGATCCTGGTGCTGTTCGCCATTCTGTTCTGTTGGGTGTCGGCCGGTTTCTGGACGGCATTGATGGGCTTTTTACAATTGCTCATCGGTCGGGACAAATACAGCATTACCGCCTCGACGAAAGGTAATGAGCCGCTGAATCCGAACAACCGTACCGCGTTGATCATGCCGATTTGTAACGAAGACGTGGAGCGCGTTTTCGCGGGTCTGCGTGCAACGTATGAATCTGTTAAAGCGACAGGTGATTTGGATCAGTTTGATATCTACGTGCTGAGCGACAGTTACGATCCGGATATCTGCGTAGCGGAACAAAAAGCCTGGATGGAAGTGTGCCGCGACGTTGAAGGTCACGGACGTATTTTCTATCGCCGTCGTCGTCGTCGTGTGAAACGTAAAAGCGGTAACATTGATGACTGGTGCCGTCGCTGGGGCGGGGAATATGCCTATATGGTTATTCTCGATGCTGACAGCGTCATGAGTGGCGAATGTCTGACCGGCCTGGCCCGTCTGATGGATGCCAACCCGAACGCCGGTATTATCCAGTCTGCGCCAAAAGCGTCAGGCATGGATACGCTGTATGCACGTTGCCAGCAGTTTGCGACCCGTGTTTACGGTCCGTTGTTTACCGCCGGTCTGCATTTCTGGCAGTTGGGCGAATCCCACTACTGGGGCCATAACGCCATTATCCGTGTGAAACCGTTCATTGAGCATTGTGCGCTTGCGCCATTGCCCGGTGAAGGTTCCTTCGCCGGTTCCATCATGTCTCATGACTTTGTGGAAGCGGCATTGATGCGTCGTGCGGGCTGGGGCGTGTGGATTGCTTATGATCTGCCGGGCAGTTATGAAGAGTTGCCACCGAACCTGCTCGACGAGCTGAAACGCGACCGTCGCTGGTGCCACGGTAACCTGATGAACTTCCGCCTGTTTCTGGTGAAAGGGATGCATCCGGTTCACCGTGCGGTGTTCCTGACCGGCGTGATGTCTTATCTGTCCGCGCCGTTATGGTTTACGTTCCTGGCTTTGTCTACCGCATTGCAGGTCGTGCACACGCTGATGGAACCGCAGTATTTCCTGCAACCCCGTCAGCTGTTCCCTGTGTGGCCGCAGTGGCGTCCTGAACTGGCGATAGCCTTGTTCTCGACCACCATGGTGTTGCTGTTCCTGCCAAAACTGCTGAGTATCGTGCTGATTTGGGCGAAGGGGGCGAAACAGTTTGGTGGTGCATTCCGACTGCTGATTTCCATGTTCCTCGAAATGCTGTTCTCAGTATTACTGGCGCCGGTACGTATGTTGTTCCACACCGTCTTCGTGGTCAGCGCGTTCCTGGGTTGGGAAGTGGTCTGGAACTCACCGCAGCGTGATGACGACGATACTCCGTGGGGCGAAGCCTTTAAACGCCATGGTTCTCAGTTGTTGCTGGGTGCGGTCTGGGCTGCCGGTATGGCGTGGCTGGACTTGCGTTTCCTGTGGTGGCTTGCGCCAATCGTCTTCTCCCTGATCCTGTCGCCAATCGTCTCTGTGCTGTCGAGCCGTGCAACGCTGGGGATTAAGAGTAAGAAGGCCAAGCTGTTCCTGATCCCGGAAGAATATGATCCTCCGCGTGAACTGGTGGCTACCGAGGAATATCTGGCGCTGAACCGTTCGCGTAAGCTGCAAAATGGCTTTATGCATGCGGTCTTCGATCCGGGCTTCAACGCACTGGCAACGGCGATGGCAACATCCCGTCACCTGTTGCGTGAAACGGTAGAAAACGGCCGTCGTGCCCACCTGGAGCATGCGCTGAAAACCGGTCCTAAGGATCTGGGCAAGGCGGATCGTCTGATTCTGCTGAGCGATCCTGTGCTGATGGCGCGTTTACACTCTGCGGTGTGGACGCAACCTGATCAGCAGACCTGGAGTGCTTACTACCAGCAATTACCTCGCAATGCGCAGGCATTCCCTGTCACTCAGACGCTGGAAGTTAAACCCGCCTGAAAATGACATTGAGTGAATAAAAAAACGGGCAGTATGTGAAAACATACTGCCCGTTTTCTTTGTGATGAAAGACGGGTTACTCTTTAGCAGGTCATGCAGGAATTTTACCTCGCCTTAACATAAGGCAGGCGCTGTGCATGATAAGCTGACAGCGCTGTTCAGCACTTCTGAATGTGCCTCTTTTGAATTGAATCGACAGGTTGGGTGAGTGATTAATCGGGTTATTTTTCGCGGATGCGTGCTGGCGTTAGTGGCGACGGTACTGACCGGATGCGGCAGTATTATCAGCCGGACTGTGCCGGGACAGGGGCATGGCAACCAGTATTATCCCGGTGTGCAGTGGGATTTGCGGGACAGTCCGTGGCGTTATGTCACCGTCATCGATGTTCCGCTGTCGATGATTGTCGACACTTTCATGCTGCCGGTTGACGCCCGCCACGGGCCTTACGAATAAAATAACTTAATCAATATCACGACCCGGATACTCGTCTTCATCGTCCCATTCTTCAGCTGCCGCTTTACCTTCTTCAGTATCCAGCGGCGGTTCATGCTGGTATTCACCTTCATCCCATTCATACAACGTGGCTTCTTCCTGCCATTCTTCTTCGAGTTCTATCTGATCATAATCCTCGTCAAAGATAGCCTGCGCCGCCGCACCGCTACGGAACGTCAGCGCATCGATGGAATCACCTTCGCCGCTGAGGAATTCCGCCTGCCACATCACATCGCCATCCTGCATGATGTATTTCTGCAGATTAAACTGGTCCGGAACTGGCTCTTCGTCGTCATGGATCCTATCCTGCGCGGCTTCAAGGAATTCTTCGCGGGCGGCATCAATAGCTTCTTCAAGCGTTGCATACATGCTCATTGTTGTCTCCTGAGTTGAAACTGTTAATGGTTGTGCAGCAAATAGCGTTATTAATGAACAAGTAACGGCCATCTGACAGGGGAAAACCTGATTAAATGATTGTTGTCTATAACTGACAGGATGCAAGTTTTCAGACTAAATCAGTCGGATTTATTTCTGCTATTCTCAATTTCTCGCTGGCGACTTTGCGGCGGTTTAAAAAACGGGAGTGCACATGGTTTCACGACAATCAGTATTACGGGTGGCGCGCCCGACGGACAATCTTGAGCAGGTAGCCCGCATGTATTCGCAGGGGCTGGGTTTCGACATCATCGGCAGTTTTAGTGACCACCAGGGGTTTGATGGCGTGCTGGTCGGGCATCCGCATCATCATTATCATCTCGAGTTTACCCATCATCTCGGTTCCTCCGTGGGGCGTGCGCCCACCGAAGATAATCTCCTGGTGTTCTATATTCCTGATAATCAGCAGTGGCTGACGCAGTGCGAACGGATGCTGCAGGCCGGTTTTATCGTCGTGCCTTCGTTTAATCCCTACTGGGATGAATGCGGTAAAACCTTCGAGGATATTGACGGTTATAGGGTGGTGCTGGCTTTGCGGGACTGGACGGCATAGGCGCGAATGTCAGCGGAATTTCAGCTTTGCAAAGGCTGTGAGGGGAGAGGGTAAAAGTTTAGCAAACCGGCTACACGGGCAGCGTTTGAGGCATAAAGTGATTCTGACTTCTCAAGATAAGGTGAATGTTATGAAGACTCTTTCCCGCGTTTTGCTCATGCCGCTGTGTGGCCTTGGCGTATTATTCAGCGTGGCCAGTACCGCGGCTGAAAATACACATCCCCAATCACCGATAGAACAGCCGCACGGGTTGCCACCCTTCCACGGCGAGGGCATGCTGCCACCGCCGCCAATGATGGTCGGCTTTTGCCATCCGGGGCAACTGTTCTGTGCCAGCGTAGCCAGTGATAACCCGACTGAAACTATTCAGAAACTGACGTCGGTACTTCCGGCTACAACGGCAGGCAAGCATTACGAAGTGCGTCTGGCCGTCGTCGAGGTGCCGGATTACATGCCAGTGCCGCCGCTGGCAGAAAAATCTCAATAAGCCTGTTGCTGCTTCGTCGGCTGGAATTTAGTCAATCATGGCCTGATGAGGCCGGCGTTGCAGACACCAGTACGAATATCCCGCGTTGAATAACACCACCATCGCCGTAACAAAAAATACCGTCCGGAAGCCGTAACTGGCTGAGACCGCCGCACCCAGTAACGGACCGGTGACATTGCCCACATCACGGAACGACTGGTTGTAGCTGAATACCCGTCCTGCTACCTGATTAGTGCAGTTATAGATGAGCAGGGTCTGAACGGCCGGCAGCAATGCGCCATCGCAGGCACCCAGCAGAAAACGCAAAATACCCAGTTGCAGGGGAGTTTGTACCAGGGCCATCGGGATCAGCAACAACACAGATAACGCCATCATCGCCACCAGGATCCGCTCGGGGCCAATCCGGTCGCCGAGTTTGCCTAAACGCGGTGCACTCATCAGCGCGGCCACGCCAGGTACCGAAGCAATCATGCCGCTGATAAACGCCAGGTTTTGTGTATTACCGGCCAGCTCCCGTACGTAAAGCGTCAGGATCGGCGCAATCGAACCCGTCGCCACCTGAATAATCATGGTGGTGACAAACAAACACAGCACCAGTTTAGGATTTTTCAGCGAGGCAAAGACCTGCTTACGGTTCAGCATGTCTTTTTTGCTCACCGGGACAAACTGCTCACGGATAAAATAAAGCGTCATGATGAAACACAAAAACAGCACCGACGCGGTGATAAAGAACACCGGACGCAAACCATAGCTGTCCGCCAGCAACCCTCCGACCAGTGGCCCGAGCAGCGCACCGCTGACACCGCCAGTTGATAACGTACCCAGCGCCCAGCCGCTTTTATTGCGTGGGATTTGTGTGGCGATCAGCGCGTTAGCATTGGGAACAAATCCACCCAGCAAGCCAAGTAACGCGCGAAGAATCAGGAACTGCCAGATATTCTGCGCGAAGCCCATTAATACCATGACGATGGACATGCCGAGTGCGGATCGCAGCAGCATGATTTTGCGGCCTTTACGATCCGCGAGTCCGCCCCAGAAGGGGGAGGCGATGGCGGAAAACAAGAAGGTGATACTGAAAACCAGCCCCGACCACATATTCAGGGATTCATGACCGGTTACGCCGAGGGTTTCCACGTAAAGGGGCAGGAAGGGCATGATCAGACTGAATGCGGCACCGGTCAGGAAGCAACCGATCCAGGCGACAAACAGATTACGTTTCCAGTTAATGGGATCTGGGGCGATTTCAGGTTCAGAGGCCGAAGTCATAAAATACCGAAGAAAGAGGTCAGATTCGCTCTGGAATGACACAAAGAAACAAGGCAGAGCATAAGTAACAATCAATTGGCTTAATAATTATGCGCCTAATTATCATTCACTTCAATGATGTTAACGAACTGTAACAAGCGAAGTGAAATACAGGTTCAAAAAGTCTGGAGGAGTGAGGGAGAGCAGATGAAAGCCAAAAAAACGGTCAGCAAGGAGGCTGACCGCGACAGACAAAGAATTAAAAACGCAATACTAAAACCGGATCTTAGCGCAGGGCTTCGTTCTTCATGACAGAGTAGCGGCCGCTGCCCAGGAACATGATGACCAGACCACCAAAGAAGTACAGAGCTTCACCTTCCAGCCCCCATGCACCGACTTCAGTAACGGTGAAAAATTTGCCACCCACGACCAGGAAAACTGCCACTAAAATGTTGAATGCCAGCACCAGAGCGGCAGGGCGGGTCAAGATGCCCAGAATAATCAGAACCGGCGCAATCACTTCACCGATGTACGCACCGTAAGCAATAAAGCCCGGCAGGCCATCAGCCTGTAACATCTGTGCAATCCAGCCCACGCCATTTTCCATTTTTGCTACACCATGGAATAAAACTAAAATACCAAAAGTCAGACGCAACAAAAGCTTACCAAAGTTCTGATGATCAACAGCACGGGTAAAAGCGGAGTTCAGTTTTGCCAACATAATGTGTTCCTTGCAAAGGTAACATGCCTTTAAGAGGCGGGAGGCACGCGGCTCCAAAATCAGCGGAGTAATCACATGCAGAAATTATGGAGAGAGTATTGGCCTAAATCGGGTGGGATCAAATCTGATAAGTTTGAAGAAGTCTGTGAAAAAAACTGATGAAGCAAATCAAAAAAACCGGACCTGCGGCTGCCGGACCGGTTCCGGGTGATTAATCGCTAAGGGCTTTATAGAGCGAAGGCTCACCTTGCGGGCGTGTTTTAAAGCGACGGTGCAGCCACATATATTGCTCCGGCGCCTGACAGATCTCGTTTTCCACCACTTTATTCATATACGTGGCGGCAACCACTTCATCATCCAGCGGGAAGTCAGCGACCTGAGGGTGAATAATCATCTCATAACCTTCCCCTTTCGGCAGACGGCGCGGAGTGAAGGGAATAATTGCCGGTTTGCCCATGCGTGCCAGCAGATATGTCCCGGTGGTGGTGGCGGCTTTATCGACCGCGAAGAACGGTACAAATACGCTGGCGCGCGGGCCGTAGTCATGATCAGGCGCGTACCAGATGATGTCGCCTTGCTTGAGGCTGCGGATCATCCCTTTGAGATCTTTGCGATCCAGCATCCCTTTATTCGAGCGCATTCGGCCTTTGGTCTGGATCCAATCCATCAGCTTGTTATCGTGAGGACGGTAAACCCCCACGCCAGGATTATGGATACCAAAGATACGTGCACCCAGTTCCAGCGTCAGGAAATGTACACCGATCAGCAGAACGCCTTGCTTGTTATCACGCGCATGCTGGATATGTTCCAGACCGCTGACTTTAAACCAGCGCTCGATGCGCCAGTCTGGCCAGAACCACGCCATGCCGGTTTCAAACAACCCCATGCCGACGGATTCGAAATTTTTCACAATCATATCTTCGCGCTGTTCCGGGCGCATATCCGGGAAACACAATTCGATATTGCGTCTGGCGATTTTATAGCGACGTTTCAGGAAGCGCATTGAGAAGCGACCCAGCCCGGTACCGATGCGATAAATAACCGGATAAGGCAGTAACACCAGTGCATAAAGCAGTCCCAGACCCATCCAGGTGATCCAGTAACGAGGGTGCAGTAACGAACGATTAAAGGTTGGTACCTGAGTCATAGAATCTCTGCGTCAGTGAGTCGAAGTAGAAAGTTTATAAGCTCTGTCTAATGCAGCAGCCTGCCACAGAAACACGCACACATATTCATCCGGAATATGTGTTGTCCGTTATCTTCTGCAGCAAAGTGACATATTGTGGCATTTTTTTGATGTGAGGTGAAAATTCACGGCACTAATACCTCATTTATTTATAGGTTGAGTGAATGAAAAACAAAACGAATTCTCATTAATGTCCCGGCATATTCATTCACCATCAATTCAAATATCAATAGAGAATGTCTTTTTGTCAATGAAACGGGCGGCTGTCGGGCCGCCCGTGATCACGTTTGCAAAATCCCCTTTCTGGCGACTTTCGCGTTAATCTTAAATCTGGTTATTATTCCGGCAGGAAAAGGCCTTTGACGCTATGCGGTTCGCTGCGCCAGTACTGTTTCGGCGCGGCCACTTTTTCCCCCAGTTTTGCCGCTGCATGCCAGGGCCAGCGCGGGTTATACAAAATACCGCGTGCCAGAGCAATCATGTCTGCCTGTCCGGTGCCGATAATGGCTTCCGCCTGTTCCGGTTCAGTGATCAGACCCACAGCGATCACCGGCATTTTCACATAACGCTTAATGCCATCAGCAAATGGCACCTGATAGTTCGGGCCGACGGTGATTTTCTGATGCGGACTCAGACCGCCGCTGGAGACGTGAATGTAGCTGCAACCCAGTTCATCAAGCGCTTTGGCGAGTTCAATGGATTGCTCCAGATCCCAGCCTCCCTCCACCCAGTCGGTGGCGGAAATACGCACACCAATCGGTTTTTCTGCCGGGAATGCCGCACGGATTTCCCCGAAGATCTCCAGCAGCAGGCGCATACGGTTTTCCAGTGAGCCGCCGTACTGGTCGGTGCGCTGGTTTGAAAGTGGCGACAGGAACTGGTGCAGCAGATAACCGTGAGCGCCGTGCAGTTCCAGCAGATCAAAGTCCAGACGGTCGGCGCGACGGACTGTATCGACATAGGCTTTTTTCAGCTCAGCGATTCGCTCCAGCGACATTGCCTGCGGGGCCTCAGTGCCTTCGGTGAAGGCGACGGCGGAAGGCGCAATCGTCTGCCAGCCACCCGCTGACTGGGCGATTTGTGCTCCGCCTTGCCACGGCGCAGCACACGACGCTTTACGTCCCGCATGTCCGAGTTGCAGGCCAAGTGGCATATCGCTGTTTTCACGTAAGCCGGTCACTAAATCCTTCATGGCCGCTTCGGTTGCATCGTCCCACAAGCCCAGATCCTGAGCCGAGATACGCCCCACGGCCTCGACAGCGGTCGCTTCCAGGATCAGCAAACCCGCACCTGAAAAGGATAACTGCCCGAGATGCGCGTGATGCCAGGACGTGGCTTTCCCTTCGTCGGATGAATACTGGCACATTGGCGCGATCACGATGCGGTTAGCGAGTGTCAGCTTCCCTAAGGAAATCGGTTCAAAAAGCTTACTCATGTTTCATGCCCCTTAAAATTCAGCGTGGTGATGGACTACAAGAATAGATAACAACTAAGAATAGGTTATCGCATTTCAAAAATGGGCAATGTACAGCAGGTGTTTTTCTCCTGACGAATTTGCAACGGGAGATGTCCTCATTGTTGCTTTAATGTATAATCTTGCCGCTTCAAAAGTAGCTATTCGGTATCAATAGTTAAATTCCCCTGAAAGACAGGAACGTACACCATGCCAGTGTTACATAACCGTATTTCTAATGAGGAACTGCGTGCGCGCATGTTGGCTGAAACTGAGCCCCGCACTACGGTTTCTTTTTATAAGTATTTCCAGCTCGAAGATCCAAAAGCCTTTCGTGACGCCCTGTACGTCAGCCTGACACGCCTTAACGTATTTGGCCGTATTTACGTGGCAAAAGAAGGGATTAACGCACAAATCAGCGTGCCGCAAAGCCAGTTTGAAGCGTTCAAAACCGTGCTGTTTTCCAGCCATCCGGCGCTGGATCAGATCCGCCTGAATGTCGCGCTGGAAGATGATGGTAAATCCTTCTGGGTGTTGCGTCTCAAAGTGCGTGACCGCATTGTCGCGGACGGGATTGATGATGATTCTTTCGACCCGTCAAATGTGGGTGAGTACCTGAAAGCCGAACAGGTCAACGCCATGATTGACGATCCGGACACATTGTTTGTCGATATGCGCAACCACTACGAATACGAAGTGGGGCATTTTGATAATGCGATTGAAGTCCCGTCTGACACTTTCCGCGATCAACTGCCTATGGCCGTTGACATGCTTAAAGAAGACAAAGACAAGAAAATCGTGATGTATTGCACTGGCGGCATTCGCTGTGAGAAAGCCAGCGCGTACATGTTGCATAACGGTTTTAAAAACGTCTATCACGTGGAAGGCGGTATTATCGAATATGCACGCCGTGCCAAAGAGCAGGGGTTACCGGTAAAATTTAAAGGCAAAAACTTTGTCTTTGATGAGCGTATGGGCGAGCGTATTTCCGATGACGTGATTGCACACTGTCACCAGTGCGGTGTGGCCTGCGATAACCATACCAACTGCAAAAACGACGGCTGCCATCTGCTGTTTATTCAGTGCCCGACGTGTGCGGCGAGATTTGACGGCTGTTGCAGCGAAATCTGTATGACAGAGCTGAAGCTGCCAGTAGAAGAACAACGTGCATTGCGCGCGGGTCGTGAGAATGGCATAAAAATATTCAATAAGTCCAAAGGATTATTGCAAACCACCATGCATATTCCGGCACCTGAAAACGACTGACCGGCGTGTATAAAAAAGCCCTGAATGGCGGCAGCGATTCAGGGCTTTATACGTTGAGGGATGGGGATTACTTCTCCTGCACACCCTCGACCGAAATAATCAGCTCGACATTCTGCGATGCCGGACCGAGATCGGTAGTAATTCCATAATCCTTCAGCGCGATGGACCCTGCCGCTTCAAAACCTGCACGATAACCGCCCCATGGATCCTTGCCCTGACCGAGCAACTTAGCCTGTAACGTTAAAGGTTTGGTGACGCCGTTCAGCGTGAAATCGCCAGTCACTGCCAGATTTTCACCTTCTTTCTTCACTGACGTTGATTTGAATGTGGCCTGCGGATGTTTGCCAACATTCAGGAATTCAGCGCTGCGCAAATGTTTGTCACGTTCGGCGTGATTGGTGAATACGCTGGTGGTGTTAATCGTGACATTCACTTTATCCGCAGCGGGATCTTTCTCATCAAAAGTGAATCCGCCATCGAAATCATTAAAGCTGCCGTACAGCCAGCTGTAACCTAAATGCTTGATACGGAATTCAATAAAAGCGTGCTGACCTTCTTTGTCGATCTTGTAGCTGGCTGCCGTTGCCGAACCCGCCGCCAGTAACAGCGACGCCAGGGTTAAACCCAGAGTGGTCTTTTTCAACATGGTTATTCTCCGTTTATCCATAATATGAACAACATAAGTAAAGAGCTGACCGTGAGCCGGATCAGCGCCCCAGCATGCGGGTCAGGGTGCTGTCACGATCGATGAAATGATGTTTAAGCGCGGCAAGGGCGTGAAAACCTGAGATGATCACAATGCCCCACGCCATCCACAGATGCAGCGTGCCCGCGATATCGGCCTGTTGTTCCAGTCCAGACAGTGTGGCAGGGATCTCAAACCAGCCGAAGACACTGACAGGCTGACCTTCAGCCGTCGAAATCAGATAACCGCTGATCAGAATGCCGAACAGGCCGATGAACAGCAGAACATGAGCCAGCCAGGCGCCAATACGCGTTTTCACGCTGTAGCTTGCCAGCGGCTTAGGTGGCGGAGAAATAAACCGCCAAGCAAGACGAAATACCATCGCAGCAAAAATCAGGATGCCGATACTTTTATGTATTTCCGGTGCACGGTGATACCAGGTGTCGTAATAGCCCAATCCGACCATCCATAATCCCAGTGCAAATAAACCATAAACGGCCACAGCGATGAGCCAGTGAATTAACACTGAAATATGGCCAAAGCGTGCAGGTGTATTTTTCCACAGCATAAGATGATGTTCTCAGTGAAGAGGGTGTTTGTGGAAAATAAACATTTGGAAACATATTGGCAAACTATTATTTTCAAATTAACCGATTAATTTAACTTGTTCATTATTTTTGATGGTATCAGGAAGGTTTCCTTCAGTGCTTTTGCTTTTGTTATCTTACGGCGGTTTTGATTATATCGATTTCAGTGATGACAGGGGTCTGTAAGGTTTTGTCATCGAAGGTAAAGTTAATCCTGATACTAAAAATTTGAGTAAAAATAATGATTTCAGGAGTGATTAATCCTTGTTGATGCTTTTCATTAGCCGGTCATTTTATGTGAACATGAAGTTTTGTTATTCAGGCTATCAATCTAAATGTTTCTTAAATAAAACGTAAATATGTTAAAGGTTGATTCTCGAGGTGATCGAGATCAGTTTGTGATATCAGACAATATTTATAATTCTCAATAATCCTGATTAGGAATTTTTTTATAGATTAATATTTGATGTTTGCCGGTGTGGGCGCTTTAGCTGAATTAAAAGAGCACCATCCGACATCACATGGAGAGTGACATATGTTTCCTGCAATGAGCCGTTTTATGGCAGTGCCAGTGCTGCTGACAACATTATTATTCCCCCTGACCCGCGTGGCGGCGCAGCCTTTGCCGACAGTGACCACTGAGACCATCACCACTCAACCTGATGGCGTCAGCCGGACCTATCTCGGGCGTCTTGAAGCTGTTCAGGCCGTCAATGTGACCAGCCGGACTGAAGGATTTATCGCCCGCCGGGCCTTTGAGGAGGGGCAGTTTGTGAATGCCGGCGACGTCTTGTATGAAATCGATCCCGCCTTGCATCAGGTGGCTGTCGCTCAGGCCAAAGCCCAGCTCGACAGCGCCAATGCTACCGCACGCCATGCACAAACCCATCTGAACCGCATACAGCGTCTCGGTGATGCGCGTACCGTCAGCCAGTCTGATGTCGATACCGCGCTGGCTGCCCGTGATACCGCCCGTGCGGCTGTCGCGCAGGCGCAGGCGGCGTTAAAAACGCAGGAACTGCAACTAAGCTATACCCGCATTACGGCGCCCATTGCAGGGCGCATCGGCGTGAGCCATTTTCATACCGGCAGTCTGGTGAATCCGGCCAGCGGTGCACTCACGGAAATCGTGCAGCTCGATCCGGTACGTGTGGTGATTTCAGTGAATGAACGTGATGTTCTCAGTGCCAGCCACAGCAGTGGCACGCTGGAAGACGCTTTCTCTGCCGATAACATGACGCTTTCTCTGCGCTTATCGGACGGTTCACCTTATATGAAAGCGCCCGTGCTGGAATCCCTCGGCAATCGTATTGATGCGCAAACAGGGACCTTGCCGGTCAGGCTGACTGTGGCAAATCCAGACCATCGTTTGCTGCCGGGGGGCACCGTGAATGTGGCCGCAGCGCCGCGTTCCGGACATTCTCTGCCGGTACTGCCTGCGCAGGCTTTGCAGCAAAATGCGGCAGGGCACTTTGTCTTGCTGGTGAATGCCGGACAGCGCGTGGAAGCACGCCCGGTGCGTCTTGGTGCACAAACGGGACACGGCTATTTCGTCATTGAGGGTTTGCAGGGCGGAGAAAAAGTTGTGACAGAAGGCCTGCAATGGATCCGGCCAGGTATGGAAGTGAATGCACGGGCTGCTACGGATGCCCCGGATATGGCCGCGAAGAAACGTTAAGGAATAACGATGCTCCAGCAATTTATTAAAAGACCCCGCTTTGCGGTTGTCATCGCGCTGGTGACGGCGCTGATCGGTGCCGTCGCCCTGAAGGTCATTCCGGTTGAGCAATATCCGGATATCACGCCACCCGTGGTGTCAGTCAGTGCTATTTATCCCGGTGCGAGTGCACGGGACGTAGCGGAATCCGTTGCCGCGCCGATTGAGGCGCAGGTTAACGGTGTCAGTAACATGCTGTATATGTCGTCGAACAGCGGCAATAACGGCAGCTACACGCTGACTATTACGTTCGCCAGCGGTACGGATCCGGATACGGCGGCTGTTGAAGTACAAAACCGTATTTCACAGGTCAGCTCACGTCTTCCGCCGGAAGTGCTGAACACGGGCGTGTCGGTGCGCAAACAGGCTTCTAATATTCTGATGGGCATCAGCCTCCTTTCACTGGAAAATACCCATGACATGCTGTTTATCAGCAACTTTGCCAGCATTCAGTTGCGTGATGCGCTGGCGCGTGTGGATGGTGTAGGTGATGTCCGGGTTTTCGGTTCCCGTGACTACAGCATGCGTATCTGGCTGGACCCGCGCAAAATGGAAGCGCTGGATGTCAGCAGTATGGAAATCAGCGCCGCTATTCAGAATCAGAATGTGCAGGCGGCGGCCGGGCAGATTGGCGCGTCACCGAGTCCGTCAATGCAGCAGCAAACCCTGACCATCAGCGGCGCGGGCGTCTGAGTTCGCCGGAAGAGTTCGGCAATATTATTGTGCGTAAAAATGCTCATGGCGGTACGGTGCGTTTGCGCGATGTCGCGCGTATTGAACTGGGTGCGCAGGATTATCAGGTGAATGCGACACTGAATCAGACGCCGTCTGCCTTCCTGTCAGTCTATCCCGCGCCGGGGGCAAATGCGCTGAATGTGGCGAATGCTGTGCGGGAGGAAATGTCGCGTCAGGCACGCAATTTCCCGGATGATCTTACCTATGAAATCAAATTCGACTCGACTCGTTTTGTCAGTGCTACGCTTGATGAGATTGCCGTTTCACTGGTACTGACCTTCGTCGTCGTCCTGTCGATTGTTTATCTGTTCCTGCAAAGTATGCGGGCGACATTCATCGTCGCACTGACCATTCCGGTGTCTTTACTGGGGACGTTTGCCGTGCTTTATGCCTTTGGCTATTCCGCCAACACCCTCAGCTTATTTGCCATTATTTTGGCGCTGACGGTAGTGGTCGATGACGCCATCGTGGTGGTGGAAAACGTTGAGCGCCTGATGATGGAGGATCCGTCGCTCGGGCGTGTGGCCGCAACCCGCAAAGCTCTGAAGCAAATTGCCGGGCCGGTCATCGCCACTACTGTGGTTCTGCTGGCGGTATTTGTGCCCATTGCGGTTCTGCCGGGTATTACCGGTGCGCTGTATCGTCAGTTTGCTGTCACTCTGTCGGCGGCCGTTGTTCTTTCAAGTATCAACGCGCTGACCCTGACCCCAGCGCTGTGCGCAACCCTTCTCAAGCCGCGACCTGCGAAGCCGGCCCGTGTTTTCCACTGGTTTAATCAGGGGCTGGACGCTGTTCGCGATGTCTATGTGAAAGCCGCACGGGGCATCAGTAAAAATGTGTTCACCAGCGTTGTAACGGTTCTGGTGATCGGCGGAGCCTGTGTATGGGGCTACAGCAGTTTGCCAAAATCCTTCCTGCCGGATGAAGATCAGGGCTACTTCTTCGTGAATGTGCAGTTACCCGACGGGGCGTCATTAAACCGCACTGATGCCGTGCTCGGGCAGATGCAGCAGATTATGCAAAAAGACCCGGCGGTCGAGGATGTGATCGCCATCAGTGGCTTCAGCCTGCTGAGTGGCGGGAGTTCGCCAAACGCCGCCTTTGGTATCGTATTGCTCAAGCCGTGGGGTGAACGCGACAGTGTGGATCAGGTGATTGGTCGCCTGCAACCGGCGATGGCGGGTATTCCATCTGCAATGATTATGGCAATAAATCCGCCCGCGATTTCCGGATTAGGTACGGCCTCAGGGCTGGATTTACGTTTGCAGGCGTTACAGGGGCAATCGCCACAGGAACTGGCTCTCACCGGACAGGCGCTGATCCAGGCCGCTAACCAGGATCCTAATCTGAGCCGTGTGTTTACTACCTTTAGTGCATCCGTGCCGGAAATCGCCCTGAGTGTGGATCGTGACCGTGCGGCGCTGTTACAGGTACCGGTCAGCCGTATTTTCGGTACGTTGCAGACATCACTTGGTGGCGTGAACGTCAGCGATTTCATCATCAAAAACCGCCTGTTTAATGTGCAGATGCAAAACGAAATGGAAGATCGCCAGCGCGCAGACCAGATATCCACACTCACGGTACGCAGCGACAACGGCTCACTGGTTAGCCTGGCGAAGATGGTTGAACTGACACCGTCGCTGGGTGCACCGTTTATCACGCAATATAATCAGTTCCCTTCACTGGCTATCAGCGGCTCGGCGGCACCCGGCATCAGTTCCGGTGAGGCGATGGCGCAGATGGAACATATCCTGAGCGAGAAGCTGCCTGCGGGTTACGGCTATGAATGGACCGGCATGTCATTGCAGGAAATTCAGGCTGGTGGCCAGGCCATCCTTATCTATGCCGCGGCACTGCTGTTTGCGTATCTGTTTCTGGTGGCGCAATACGAAAGCTGGAGCATTCCTCTTGTTGTGATGATTTCTGTGATTTTCGCGGTGTTTGGTGCAATCGGCGGCCTGCACATGGCGGGGCTGAGCAACGACGTATATGCTCAGATTGGTATGGTCTTGTTAATCGGCCTCGCGGCGAAAAATGCCATTCTGATTGTTGAATTCTCAAAAGCCAGAAGAGAAGAGGGGGCATCTGTCAGCGAAGCGGCGCAGGACGGCGCGAAACAGCGTTTCCGTGCGGTAATGATGACGGCAATCTCGTTCATTCTCGGGGTGTTACCGCTGGTCATGGCATCCGGTGCAGGTGCCATGAGTCGGCATATCATCGGCGTTACGGTGTTCAGTGGTATGTTGCTATCCACGACGGTGGGGATCCTGTTTATTCCGGCGCTGTATCTGCATATCCAGCGTCTGCGTGAGTGGGTGAAATCTCGCTAAGGATCCGGCCAGCTTCAGGAGAGAAAGGCTTGCGTAAAACGATCGTGACAACTCAGGGTCTGAAAATTGTTGTAATGATGGCGATGCTGGTAGTGATCTTCGCGGGGATTAAATCTGCTGCAGATATCATCGTGCCCTTTATTCTGGCGCTGTTTCTGGCTTTCGTATTGAATCCGCTGATTGTCTTACTGGAAAAATGGCGGGTGCCCCGGGCACTCGCTGTTTTGCTGGTGGCAACGCTGGTGATTTGCATGATGGTTTTTCTGACCACCAAACTGCTGGTGACGCTCAATGAATTTGCCCGCACATTGCCACAATATCGCGGGCTTATTGTCGACAAACTCAGTGATATTGAGGCCTGGTTTCCGCAAAGCGAACTGACGTTATCTCCCGAGCAACTGGCCAGTTACATCGATCCGGCGGCGACGCTGAATATGGTCAGTAAGTTAATCAGCTATTTGTCCAACGCCATGGCCGGTCTGTTCTTACTGCTGATGACCGTGGCATTCATGCTGCTTGAAGTCCCGCAACTGCCCTACAAAGTGGAGCAGATGTCTGAGGACCCGGGCAAAGGAATGACTAATATTCAGCGTGCCCTGGACAGCGTGACACGCTATCTGGTGATCAAAACGCTGATAAGTGTGGTGACGGGGCTGGCAGTTTGGGCTTTGCTGGCAGTTACCGGCATCCGTTTTGCGTTCCTGTGGGGGATGCTGGCTTTCGCCCTGAATTACATTCCCAATATTGGTTCTTTTATCGCGGCTATTCCGCCGATCATTCAGGCATTTTTGTTTAACGGTTTCAGCGAAGGGTTGATCCTGGCAGGGGGTTATATCCTCATCAATCTGATTTTCGGCAGCATTATTGATCCGAAAATTCTGGGGCGCGGATTGGGGTTATCGACGCTTGTGGTCTTTATGTCGCTGATATTCTGGGGATGGCTGATGGGGCCGGTCGGCATGTTGCTTTCGGTGCCGCTGACGATTGTGCTCAAAATAGCCCTTGAACCCACGGCGGCAGGCCACAAAATTGCCGTGCTTCTGGGCGATGGTCCGCCAGAACATAAAAGTTAGCTTTTCTCTTCAAAATGATGAGCAAACATTTCAATTTTTTTATGCATTAAGCGAATCACTGAAAGCAGGATGTTTGTGATTTTTGTGGGAGTCGCGTGACGAGAAATTATGCTTGTCATTGGTGAGGCTGCTCAAGATGAGTCTGCTAACATTAAGGCCATCGTCGGCTTCTGTCGTCATAGTGCAACCTGGCGAGAGAGAGAAGGGATACAAACAAGATATTTAAAAAGATGGGTGAAGAATATCACGATATAAAATGCCCTGAATTATCAGGGCATTTAGGGTTTTTGCAGGTTTAGCTATAAGTTTTGTAAATCATCTGCAAGTCGTCTTTAATTTGTCGGCTGATTGGCGTGGCAGAAATATCATCAATGGGCCAGAATAAATACTTAATCAGGTTGTAAATGAAACAAAATTCCAGCCGGTTACGGACTTTGATTTTCTGCGCCAGATGTCGTTTATGGACATATACTGTACGGCTGCTGATGTTTAATTTTCTGGCAATGCGGTAGTTCGGCATCTCAGACATCCAGTAGCTCATTACCAGAATTTCCTGATCGCTAAGTAACATTTTTGGCAAACCGAAGTTATTTATCGGCATAAATGCTTCGGGATCTGCTGCAATCTGCTGCAAGAGGGAGGTGAGTGCCTGCTTGTTGAGAATAGAGACTTCGCGGGTAACGGCAATCGGTGTTTCGGAATCCGGGTAACTGGCGTCAACGTAGCAGTATATTCGGGCGCTTTGACGAAATTCAAAAAAAGCTTTTAATTCCTCAGATACTTCTGCGTTATGGCAATAGTTTGTCATATTCACAAGAATAATATCAGGCTGAAATTCAGGAATTAGATTGAGGGAGTGAGAAATATTCACAGTGTCGATAATATCGAGGCTGTTATTTTCAATAAGATAAGAGAAAATTCCTAAACGCGTAAAACCACAGGGTTCAATTATACAAATTTTCATACCACGTCCTTGTCATGCGTAACATTACGCGCCGAAACCACTCCTGTGATTTCTGTATCCAGCATAGATTCTTTTCTATAATGCTGTCAATTCGTAAATTCCAGTCTATTGATCTTGTTCAAACTGAAATTGAAAAAATCGTATCGTTAATAAAATGATAACCCTCGATAAATATTCACGAGGGTTGAAATTATTTTACGTTAATTGAACCGCGTAAGAGAAAAGGGGGTGAGATCAAAAGGAATAGGATGATTGTTACCGAAGTGAGTAACTATTTCCCCTAATACGCTGGCGAATTTAAAACCGTGACCACTTAATCCCGAAATCACTAAGGTATTTTCTCTGCCCGGCAGGGTATCAATAATGAAATCTTCATCAGTCGTCATGTCATAAGTGCATGACGCACCACGCAAACTGACACCTACACCCGGCAGGAAATGGCGGAAGAAATTGAAGGACTCTGTGCCATCCTGACTGACGCTGCCGTAAGGTTTACGCTGCTCGGGTTCCGTTATCCATTGACCACCGTTATGTTTACCTAACTTAAGTTCATCCTTCACTGAGGGGAATCCGTAGTACTGATCGCCTTGCAGAGTTTCGAGCGTAAAGGCTGGAAAATGGTTTTCTTCACTGTAGCGGCCATCTGCATGGAACCAGGCAAACACCTTACGCAGAGGCTTCACGGGTAATTCCGGGAGGATTTTCGTGACCCAGGTTCCCGCCGTTACCACCAGTTTGGCCCCGCGGTAGACTCCGTCAATCGTTGATACTTCAATGCCATCATCCAGCCAGTTAATACTTTCAACGGGACAGTTGAATAATTGCGCACAGCCTGCTTCCCGTGCGAGACGAATGTATGCCGCAACCGCCATTTCACTTTGCAGAAAACCCGAGTTGGGTTCGTATACACCGCAATAGCCGTCCTGCAACGTGAACAGAGGCCACTTTTCGCGAATTTCAGCCGCACTGAGGGATTGTATGACGAGATTGTAGGTTTCTGCGCTGTTCTTAACGTTACTGATAAATTCAGAGTTTTCAGGACCAATATTCAGGACGCCGCTACGATGGAAAATCTTATCGCTGCTCAGTTCTGCCAGCTCATCCCAAAGTGTTTGAGCTCTCAGCAGCATTGGCACATAACGGGAACCTTCGCCGTAAGCGTGGCGGATAAGGCGCGTTTCGCCATGGTGACTGCCCGCCTGATGGGGTGGCATTGCGCTATCTATCATCAGCACTTTCAAGCCGGAACGGGTGGCGTAGTAGCCTGCGGCTGAACCGACCGAACCGCTGCCCACGATAATGAGATCGTAATCCATAATTCAAACGTTCCTGTGGTGAGAATTTTTAACAAACTGGCTACTGGCATGATAGAGAGTTTAAGGCGAAGAAGGCAAGCAGCGCGGAGGCAAAGAAAAAGGCACCAGGATAAATCGCTGGTGCCTCAGACTGGCAGGTAAAGATTAGTGTTTTCGGTGATCACTGTATTCGTACTCGTTAGATTCTATCTTTTCGATGCCGGCTTCAAGAATGTTAATGAGTTGCCGTGCAACGTCGGTAGTTAACCACAAGGTTCTGTCTACCTGAGCATCCTCGGGTGTCTGGTCTTTTGAAGACAGGTAATGAAGGCGTATCATCATGGCATCATAAGAGTCGACGGTACTGATATCCCAACCAACAAGCGGGTGTGTCTGAATAACTTCATCATTTCTGTCCATATAGACCCCTTATATTGTAGTGACTGACGTGAGTGACTATCTGAGGATCAAGGCGGCTCATTATCATGTGAGCAATTTCAGTATAAACAGATAAACCGATTTATGGAGTGATTTAAGCGTATTAAATTGTAAATAATTTGTGTTGATTATTTATTCAGCGGAATAATCTGAGATTAACTTAAATTTTATTTTTCAGAAGAGTCTGTTTTATGCAGTAAAAAAGAATAAAAAACCGGACTGCGACGCCCGGTGAAATACACCAATAGCCTTGCGGCGTGGTTTTAATAAACCTGATTATTATAGATAGGGAGTAAAAAGTGAATGGCTTTTCAGGGATTTCATCGGGTTACTCATCGTTCTGATTTGAGAACCAGTCATCAGCGCTTTCCCAGGTTTCCTGAAGAATTTCCTCGATAAGGTCACGGTCAGTTTTTGCGCCACCCAAAACGGACAGGCTATTTGCCCCCGCATAGCGGACCTGAATTTTATTTTCGCAGTCAGAAAACTGTTTGTTAATTCTTTTACTCAATTCACCTGATAACGCATCCAGCGCGCCAGCAGGCAGAGGCTTGGTTTTATCGATTGTGACTTCAACACGCATAGGACCTCCTGAATAGATTTGACTGTATATTTATACAGTCAAATCATGATCAGTGCAATACACGCTTGTGAGAATTTGTATTTAGTTCGACGTCACTTTCCAGTTCAGTGTCTGACCTGCGAGGAATGGCACAACAGATTCATTGCCCAATGCAATTTCTTCCGGCTGCGTCACCGGTATACGAGACATTTCGATGAAGTCTTCATTGAGCGGCAGGCCATAGAAACGCGGGCCGTTAAGGGAGCAAAACGCCTCAAAGTGTTGCAGTGCATTCATTTCTTCAAAGACGGTCGCATAAGCCGATAACGCCAGTGGGGCATTGAAGCAACCTGCACATCCGCAGCTCGATTCTTTACGGTCTTTGGTGTGCGGCGCAGAGTCGGTACCGAGGAAGAAGCGATCCGCGCCGCTGGCGATGACCTCACGCAATGCTTCCTGATGAACGTTGCGTTTGAGAATGGGGAGACAGAACAGGTGAGGGCGCACGCCGCCAACCAGCATGTGATTGCGGTTGAACATCAGATGCTGCGGCGTAATGGTTGCGCCCAGATACTGATTGCCGGAAAGAACATACTGCGCGGCTTCTTTGGTGGTGATGTGCTCGAAGACAATTTTCAATTCAGGGAACTGACGACGCACCGGATCCATAACTTCATCAATGAAGCGGGCTTCACGATCAAAAATATCAACATGGTTGTGAGTGACTTCACCGTGGATCAGCAAAGGCATACCGATTTTCTGCATACGTTCCAAAACAGGGTAAATCATTTTGGTATCAGAAACGCCATGCTGGGAATTTGTTGTCGCGTTGGCCGGATACAGTTTTGCTGCTGTGAACACGCCTTGCTCGAAACCGCGGGCAATTTCTTCCGGATCCAGAGAATCGGTCAGATAGCAGGTCATCAGAGGGGTAAAATTATGTCCGACAGGCAACGCGGCCATAATACGTTCACGATATGCTATCGCAGCCGCCACGGTGGTTACGGGAGGGCTCAGGTTTGGCATGACAATCGCACGACCAAATACTTCACTGGTGAAAGGTAACACCGTGCTGAGCATTTGGTCGTCACGAAGGTGAATATGCCAGTCATCTGGACGGCGGATTTTCAAAACTTGCGGTGTTGCGGTCATCAGGCAAAACTCCGGCATTGAGAGACAAGATATTGGGATCAGGTGCGGTAATGGGAGCATTAACGGCGGGGAACAAGAATAAGCGTAAAAGCGATGTGTTGCATCTGTTAAATAAAGTTCGTATTGAAATCAATGTGTCGAAAGGTTCATAGTGGGGACAGATTTTAGTCAGAGTGCTTACCGGTTCGCCGCTAAGCATGACCAAAAAAACAGGAGAACCATTATGGAAATCAGAGTTGTTGCCACTATTGTCGCTAAAAAAGAGTTTACGGCAAAAGTGACAGAAGCGTTGCTTGACGTAATTGAACCAAGCCGACAGGAAGTAGGGTGCCTGCAATATGAGTTGCATCAGGATCTCGATACAGAAGGGACTTTTGTTTTCTACGAGCGATGGGCCTCTGAAGAAGCGCTGAATCAGCACAACAAAACTGAACATTTCCAGCATTTTGCAAAAAGCCTGGAAGGTAAACTGGAGGAACTCACGATTCGCCGGTTGAAAAGTCTGGCCTGATGAGATTGAATCTTCAACAGTTTCTATAAAAAAACCCGCCGAGGCGGGTTTTTTTAGACTGAGTGGTCAGCGATTACTCGGCTGGCATCTCAGGTTTGGTGGCCGGGGCTGTTGCAGTGGTGGCTGCCGCATGGCCGCCTGCAGAGCCCTTACCCTCAAAGTTGAACTCAGGACGAATCCAGTCACTGTGACGAGGTGGCTCTGGCACATAGGCAGGTGCTGGCGCCTTCGTCATTGGCGCGGTTGCGAGGTGCTTGAAGCGAGGTGCAACAACCGCAGCTTCAGTACCTGTCGGAGCGGCTGCGACTGGCGCAGTTTCCACAGCAGGTTTAACTTCAGCAACAGGTTCAGCTTTCACTTCGGGTTCGGCGACTGGCGCAGGTGCCTGAACTTCAGATGCAGCGAGAACATCTGTGGGTTCAACGATCGCAGGCTCGAGCGCTTCTGGCGCAACATCAACCACAGGTGTTTCTGCAACAGGTTCAGCTGTTGCCGGTTCGACCAGCACTGGCTCGTCGGCTACAGGCTGTGCAACGTCTGCTGCTGCGATTTCGGCCGGCACCTCTTGTGGTGCAGCGTCAACAACATCATTGACAGGCTCTGCGACTGGCTGTTGCGTAACTTCAGTGATGTCAGATATGACCGGCGTATTCGCCTGTGCAATCTCGACCTGCTCAGTCAGCACTTCAGGAGTTTCTGTTTCAGTAACCTGTTGTTCAGAGGACTGAGCAACCGGATAAGTGACCCAGACTTTACCCGAAGCCATTTCCGGAGAAACGAACGCACCTGCAAGTGGCATTGGTGACTGGGTCGGATAACGCTCATCACGATAACGACGACGACGTTGGCCGCTTACACGCAGATGGCGTGGAGAACGACGTGAACGACGTGGCATGCCATTTTCACGGGCGTTGTCATTCTGATTATCTTCGTTATCAGCAACGTTTGCGGTTTCAGCATTAGAAGGTTCCTGCTCAGTAATCGCTGGCGCCGCAGGGCGAGTGCCGGTGATCAATAATTGAGCTGCAGCTTCTTCTTCATGATCAACTTCTGCTTCAGATTCGAAACGGATTTTATGCGATAACTGACGACGCTGACGGCGCTGAGTTGGCTGACGATCTTCCTGCTCAGTTTCATCGGTAACCACCGGAGCAGCAACTTGTTCGACAACTGCGACATCCTGAACTTTCTCTTCAGTTTGTGGTTTACGCTTGTCTTCAGAACGGCGACGCGAACGTTCACGGCGAGGCTGTTGCTGCTGTTCTTCACGAGCAACAGTTTCAACTTCTTCGCTACGGGTTTCGGTAACAACCTGTTCCTGATTACGGCGGCCACGGCGCTGCTGATCATCACGCTGTTCGCGATTATTTTCGCGGGTATCACGGCTTTCACCACGATTATCACGATTGTTGTCACGACCTTCGCCACGTTCACCACGATTACCGCGGTCATTGCGCTCACCGCGTTCTCCGTTGCGATCACGACGTCCGCCCTGGCGGCGTTGATTACGGCGTTCGTTGTTACGACGGTTTTCCGTTTCAGTAGCTTCCGGCGTCTCTTGCGGTGCTTCAACAGGTTTAACTTCCTGCTGTGGCTCCGGTGCGAACAAGCTTTTCAACCCACTCAGAAGGCGGCTGACAAACCCTGATTTCTCAGCAACAGGTGTCGCAGGCGCATTAACTGTTGCCGTTCGGGTTTTAACCGGTTCTTCGGTCACTGTTGCCTGCTCAAAGCTGGATGGAGGCGCTTCGCTTTGAAGCGCAAACGCAGCCAGAGCCGGTTGCTCAGGACGACGACGTTCAGTCGGCAACTCTTCTGAAGGTTGCAGCATTTCCGCTTCATGAATCTGTGGCAGCAAATAGCTCAGTGCAGAAATTTCTTCGCCTTTACGAACGCGAAGAACATGGTAGTGCGGAGTTTGCATCTGATCGTTAGGCACGATCACTGCACGCACACCACCCTGACGTTTCTCGATGGCATTCACCGATTCACGTTTTTCGTTCAGCAAGTAAGAAGCGATTGGCACCGGAACGATGGCATGCACTTCTTTAGTATTTTCTTTCAGTGCTTCTTCTTCGATCAAGCGCAGAATCGACAGTGACAGAGATTCGTTGTCACGGACGGTACCAGTACCTGCACAACGCGGGCAGATATGGTGCGTTGATTCACCCAATGACGGGCTGAGGCGCTGACGGGACATTTCCAGCAAACCGAAACGGGAAATGCGGCCGATTTGAATACGGGCGCGGTCCTGACGAACGGCATCACGCAGACGATTTTCTACTTCGCGCTGGTGGCGAACAGGTGTCATGTCGATGAAGTCGATAACAATCAGACCACCGAGGTCACGCAGGCGTAACTGACGGGCAATTTCATCTGCAGCTTCAAGGTTGGTGTTGAATGCGGTTTCTTCGATATCGCCGCCGCGGGTTGCACGCGCGGAGTTGATGTCGATAGCGGTCAGCGCTTCGGTGCTGTCGATAACAATAGAGCCACCGGAAGGCAGACGGACTTCGCGCTGGAAAGCGGATTCAATCTGCGATTCGATTTGGTAATGACTGAACAGCGGAATTTCGCCAACATACGGCTTAATTTTGCTGCTGAAATCAGGACGACCCAGAGCAGCAATATGTTCTTTTGCCAGCTCGAGGACTTTCGGGTTATCGATGAGGATCTCACCGATGTCCGGGCGCAGGTAATCACGAAACGCACGAACGATAACGTTGCTTTCCTGATGGATCAGGAATGGCGCAGGGCGGCCTTCAGCGGCTTTCTTGATCGCATCCCAATGCTTAAGACGGAAAGTCAGGTCCCACTGCAGAGCTTCTGCGGATTTACCGACACCGGCAGTACGCACAATCAGGCCCATGCCATCAGGCAGTTGCAGGGAAGACAAGGCTTCTTTCAGTTCAGTACGGTCATCGCCTTCAATACGGCGGGAAATACCCCCTGCGCGTGGATTGTTTGGCATCAGAACCAGATAACTACCGGCCAGACTGATAAACGTCGTCAGTGCTGCGCCTTTATTTCCACGCTCTTCTTTATCTACCTGAACAATGACTTCCTGGCCTTCGCGCAACACATCTTTGATGTTCGGGCGGCCATGGGAAGAATAATTGCTTGGGAAATATTCGCGGGAAATTTCTTTCAGAGGGAGGAAACCATGTCGTTCCGCGCCGTAATCTACGAATGCTGCTTCCAGACTTGGCTCAATGCGGGTGATTTTACCTTTGTAAATATTCGCTTTTTTCTGCTCATGGCCCGGACTTTCAATATCCAAATCATACAGCCGCTGTCCATCTACGAGGGCAACGCGCAACTCTTCTTGCTGAGTTGCGTTAATCAACATTCTTTTCATCTTAACTTACTCATTATTATTCCATTATTGACAGAGCTGCGGGCAAAATGACCTCATGACCGGATAAACCGTTGGCCCCGAGTCTTCTCGCAAATCGTCAACCTCACGGCTGTCGCTTGCATAGGGGCGCATTATTTCGGTAAGTCTGCTTTTGCTGTATTAAAGACACCAGCGTTGTGAAAGCAGCACTTTTATTAGGGGAATAGCTTCTGAATTTACGTTAACAGATCTCATTCCATTCGCCGGCCAAGCTGCAACCCGCAGCCCGCTAATTGCTTGATTTCACATTACGTCTTACGCCATTGCTGCGTTTTTGTGCGATCAGGCAAATCTATAATTCCTGCGTTTTCCCTAACTTAAGAGAAACAACGCCGAAAGTGACTTCATTATTCCATTGCAGGCACTGTGATAGCAAGGTGACTTTTCCCAAGCAGGTAAGATATTTACCTCAATGAGAGATGCGCCGCATTGTCAGAACCTGAGCTTTCTTAAAAAACAGGGGGGGTGAGAAGGTTTTCCTATGCTGTTACTGGTAAAGTAAAAGTTAAGCACATAAAAATCAGTGGCGCGAACCGTGCCGGATATTTAGAATCGCGAGCCATGAAAACTGAGAATCCAACTGTACAATTAATCCCCATTTCTGACGACGAAGCCGGTCAGCGTATCGACAACTTCTTACTTAAAATCCTTAAGGGCGTGCCGAAGAGCATGATCTATCGCATCGTGCGTAAGGGTGAAGTGCGGGTAAATAAGAAAAGAATTAAGCCGGAATATAAATTAATTGCCGGTGATGAAGTGCGTGTCCCGCCCGTTCGTGTTGCTGAACGTGATGAAGCGCCAGTTTCTGCAAAGCTGGATAAAGTCGCCGCGCTGGCGGATTGCATCTTATATGAAGACGATCATTTGCTGATCCTTAATAAACCTTCCGGCACTGCCGTACACGGCGGCAGTGGTTTAAGTTTCGGCGTGATTGAAGGCCTGCGCGCGCTGCGTCCGGATGCTCGTTTTCTGGAACTGGTTCACCGTCTGGACCGTGATACTTCCGGTGTTTTGCTGGTCGCCAAGAAACGCTCTGCACTGCGTTCCTTACATGAGCAACTGCGTGTGAAAAGCATGCAAAAGGATTATCTGGCGCTGGTCCGGGGTGAATGGCCGTCACACTGCAAAGTCGTGCAGGCCCCTTTACTGAAAAATATTCTGCAAAGCGGCGAACGTATTGTCAGGGTTAATGCCGAAGGCAAGCCTTCAGAAACGCGCTTCAAAATTGAAGAACGTTATGAGTTTGCAACTCTGGTGAAAGCCAGCCCGGTGACCGGCAGAACCCATCAGATCCGCGTACACGCATTGCATGCCGGACATCCGATTGCATTTGATGACCGTTATGGTGAGCGAGATTTCGATGCAAAACTGTCCGGAACTGGCCTCAATCGTTTATTCCTGCATGCGGCGGCGTTGCGTTTTGAGCATCCGAACACGGGGGAGACGATGCGTATTGAAGCACCGATGGATGCTAAACTGCGTAACTGTCTGAAAGTTTTACGGGGTAAAACGACAGCACGTTAAAGCACGAATAGTAAACAGAGGCGCACAGAGTGCGCCTTTTTTATTCCTTTTATAGCAACGGATTGATGCCTTCCTGACGCAACAAGGCGAGCAGGGCAATAAGAGGCAACCCGATCAGCGTGTTCGGGTCGCGTCCTGCCAGACTGTCGAAAAGTGTGATCCCCAGTCCTTCGCATTTAAAGCTCCCGGCACAGTCATAAGGTTGTTCGCGATGCAAATAACCGGTAATTTCTTCATCAGTTAATGACCGGAAGGTCACGTCAAATGTTTCACATAAAGTCTGCGCCGTTTGTGTTTCGCCGTTATACAGGCTCAGGCCGGTGTAAAACGTCACTGTCTTGCCACTGGCAGCACGCAACTGGTGGAATGCGTTATCAAACGTGTGCGGCTTGCCGGTTATTTTTCTGTCAATCACGCAGACCTGATCAGAACCGATTATCAGGTGTTCAGGATACAAAGCTGTAAGCACGCTGGCTTTGCTGTAAGCCAGACGCTGCACCAGTTCGGCGGGTTTTTCGTCCCGACCCGGCGTCTCATCAATGGCGGGTGAGGCGCAGGAAAATACCAGGCCGGCTTTATCGAGAAGGGCCTTGCGGTAAACCGATGTTGAAGCCAGAAGTAATTTTTTTTGATGTGCTGACATAATTTTTTTTCACAAAGCGTAGCGTTATTGAATCGCACATTTTAAACTGTCGGCCGCTGCGGAAGCGAATATTGGTGAAAGGTGCGGTTTTAAGGCCTTTTTCTTTGACTCTCTGTCGTTACAAAGTTAATATGCGCGCCCTATGCAAAAAGTAAAATTACCCCTGACCCTTGATGCGGTTCGCACTGCCCAGAAGCGTTTAGACTATACAGGTGTCTATACTGCTGATCAGGTTACGCGTGTTGCCCAATCAGTGGTCAGTGTGGATTCTGATATACAAACCTCTTTGTCGTTTAATATCGACAACCAGCGTCTGGCTGTGATTACCGGCCACTCCGATGTTGCTGTCACTCTGGAATGCCAGAGATGCGGTAAGACGTTTGAACATCAGGTTCACACAACATATTGTTTTAGTCCTGTCCAGAATGATGAACAGGCTGAGGCATTACCGGAAGCGTACGAGCCGATCGAAGTCGATGATTTTGGCGAAGTTGATTTGCTGGCAATGATTGAAGACGAAATTATTCTTTCACTGCCTGTCGTGCCGGTACATGAATCTGAACACTGTGAAGTGTCCGAAGCGGACATGGTATTCGGTAAACTGCCTGAAGAGGCGGAGAAACCAAATCCATTTGCCGTATTAGCGAGTTTAAAGAAAAGTACTTAAGGAGTAAGGTCCATGGCCGTACAACAGAATAAACCAACCCGTTCTAAACGTGGCATGCGTCGTTCACATGATGCTCTGACCACTTCCACTCTGTCTGTGGACAAGACTTCTGGTGAAACTCACCTGCGTCACCACATCACTGCCGACGGTTTCTACCGCGGTCGCAAGGTAATCGGCTGATATTTGTCTGCAACTTATTCACGTGATAAGTGCTGGCAAGGCGATACCTTGACTCGTCTAACCATCGCGTTAGATGTAATGGGCGGAGATTTCGGTCCTTCCGTCACAGTGCCTGCTTCATTGCAGGCACTGATCTCTAATTCTGAATTAGACCTCCTTCTGGTCGGCGATCCCGACGCAATCACACCTTTCTTAGCCAAAGCCGATCCTTCTTTAACAGAAAGAATTCGGATAATTCCTGCTGAATCAGTTATAGCCAGCGATTTACGCGCGTCGCAAGCTATACGGGCCAGCAAAGGAAGCTCGATGCGTGTGGCGTTGGAACTGATCAAGAGTGGTGACGCACTGGCGTGTGTCAGTGCCGGGAATACCGGCGCACTGATGGGATTAGCCAAGCTGGTTGTCAAGCCGCTGGATGGTATTGAGCGTCCGGCGTTGATGAGCGTGCTACCTAACCAGCAACGTAGTAAAACTGTGGTGCTGGATCTGGGCGCCAACGTTGAGTGCGACAGCACGATGTTGGTCCAGTTTGCCGTGATGGGGGCTGTGATGGCCGAACAGGTGGTGGGGATCACGAATCCCCGCGTTGCCTTGCTCAATATCGGCGAAGAGGAAAGCAAAGGGCTGGATAATATCCGTGAAGCCGCCGCGATTTTAAAAAATACCGCACTAATCAACTATATCGGTTATCTTGAAGGTAACGACCTTCTGACCGGTAAAACAGATGTGATGGTGTGTGACGGCTTTGTGGGTAACGTTACGCTCAAGACCATGGAAGGTGTAATAAGGATGTTTTTGTCACTGTTAAAATCCTCGGGAGAGGGTGGCAAGAAGGCCTGGTGGTTGAAATGGTTAGGTCGGATTCTGCAGAAAAAATTGCTAAAGCGTTTTAGCCATCTCAATCCCGACCAGTATAATGGCGCATGTTTGTTAGGATTACGGGGCATCGTTATTAAAAGCCACGGCGGAGCAAACCAGCGTGCGTTTGCTGTTGCTATCGAACAGGCTGTGCAGGCGGTGCAGCGGCAAGTCCCTCCGCGGATTGCCGCGCGCCTTGAAGCTGTATTACCCAAGAGTGACTGATCGTACATGTATACAAAGATTCTCGGTACGGGGAGCTATTTGCCCGTGCAAGTTCGGACTAATGCCGACTTAGAAAAAATGGTGGATACCTCCGACGAGTGGATCGTCACACGTACGGGTATTCGTGAACGTCGTATCGCTGCACCGGATGAGACTGTGGCCACAATGGGCCTGCACGCTGCTGAAAAAGCACTTGAAATGGCCAGCGTCAGCGCAAGCGACGTAGGTTTGATCATTGTTGCAACAACCTCATCTTCACATGCATTCCCGAGTTCAGCCTGCCAGGTGCAGAATATGCTCGGCATCAGGGATTGCGCAGCGTTCGATCTGGCGGCGGCATGTGCAGGTTTCACCTATGCGCTGAGCGTTGCCGATCAATACATTAAAAACGGTGCTGTAAAATACGCGCTGGTGATTGGATCTGATGTGCTATCCCGTAAACTCGATCCTGAAGATCGTGGCACGGTGATCCTCTTTGGAGATGGCGCTGGCGCAGTATTGCTGGGAGCTTCCGAAGAGCAAGGCATCATCTCCACTCACATGCATGCCGATGGTCATTACGGTAATCTGTTGACGTTGGCGTACCCTAGCCAGTCAGAACCAGAAAAACCTGCTTATGTCACTATGGCGGGTAATGAAGTCTTCAAAGTCGCGGTGACTGAGTTGGCGCACATTGTTGATGAAACCCTGACGGCAAATAATCTCGACCGCTCCGCTCTTGACTGGCTGGTGCCACATCAGGCGAACCTGCGTATCATCAGCGCAACAGCGAAAAAGCTGGGCATGGGCATGGATAAAGTCGTTGTTACGCTCGATCGTCATGGCAATACGTCGGCGGCTTCTGTGCCTGCAGCACTTGACGAAGCGGTCCGGGACGGCAGAATTCAGCGCGGGCAATTAGTGTTGCTCGAAGCATTTGGCGGTGGCTTTACCTGGGGCTCGGCGCTGGTACGTTTTTGATTTAACAGGATGATAAAAATGACAAAAATAGCGGTGGTTTTCCCTGGTCAGGGTTCTCAGACACTCGGTATGCTGGCTGATTTAGCCGCTGCGCATCCGGTGGTTGAAGAAACATTTGCCGAGGCTTCTTCGGCACTGGGGTACGATTTATGGCAGTTGGTGCAGCAGGGGCCGGCTGAAGAACTGAATAAAACCTGGCAGACGCAACCGGCATTGCTGGCCGCTTCTGTCGCCATCTGGCGCGTATGGCAGCAACAGAATGGCACTCAGCCTGTTCTGATGGCTGGCCACAGTCTGGGTGAGTATTCCGCTTTGGTTTGTGCTGGTGTACTGGATTTTAAACAGGCGATTTCTCTGGTTGAACTGCGCGGTAAGCTGATGCAGGAAGCCGTTCCGGCCGGAACTGGCGCGATGTATGCGATCATTGGTCTGGATAATGATGCCATTGCCAAAGCTTGTGAAGAATCTGCACAGGGTCAGGTTGTTTCTCCGGTGAACTTTAACTCGCCTGGTCAGGTTGTGATCGCGGGTAACAAAGAAGCCGTAGAACGCGCTGGTGCAGCATGTAAAGAAGCCGGTGCAAAACGTGCTCTGCCTCTGCCTGTCAGCGTACCTTCACATTGTGCACTGATGAAGCCAGCCGCTGAAAAGATGGCGATTGCGCTCGAAAATGTCACTTTCAATGCGCCACAGTACTCTGTCGTGAATAACGTTGACGTGAAAGTCGAAACGTCTCCTGAAGCGATCCGCAGTGCGCTGGTACGTCAGTTGTACAGCCCGGTTCGCTGGACTGAGTCTGTCGAATACATCGCTGCACAAGGCGTAGAACAGTTATTAGAAGTGGGACCAGGTAAAGTGCTGACCGGTCTGACCAAACGTATTGTTGACACCCTGACGGCTGCCGCTGTGAATGACACGGCAAGTCTGGCAGCGGCGCTTGAACAGTAATAAGAGGATGAGTATGAGCTTCGAAGGCAAAATTGCACTGGTTACCGGTGCCAGCCGTGGTATTGGCCGCGCAATCGCAGAAAAACTGGTTGCTGGTGGCGCGAAAGTGATCGGCACTGCGACCAGCGAGAAAGGCGCAGAAGCGATCGGCGAATATTTAGGCGAAAATGGCAAAGGTATCATGCTCAATGTGGTTGATTCTGCATCTATTGAGCAAGTATTGGCGACGATTCGAGCTGAATTTGGCGAAATTGATATTTTAGTTAATAATGCCGGCATTACCCGTGATAACCTTCTCATGCGTATGAAGGATGATGAGTGGCAGGATATCCTGGATACGAACCTGACTTCAGTGTTTCGGCTGTCAAAAGCTGTCATGCGGGCTATGATGAAGAAACGGTGTGGACGGATTATTACAATTGGTTCCGTTGTTGGCACCATGGGTAACGCAGGGCAGGCGAATTACGCGGCGGCTAAAGCTGGCTTGATTGGTTTTAGTAAGTCTTTGGCACGTGAGGTCGCTTCACGTGGCATTACTGTCAACGTCGTCGCTCCTGGCTTTATTGAGACGGATATGACAAGGGCGTTGACAGATGATCAACGCGCAGGCATTTTGTCATCAGTTCCAGCCAACCGGTTGGGCGATGCCAAAGAAATTGCCAGCGCCGTTGCTTTTTTAGCCTCTGACGAGGCCAGCTACATCACGGGTGAAACATTACATGTCAATGGCGGCATGTACATGATTTAAAAATTACGAAATTATTTGCGTTTTTTGCGGTAAAAACCGCAAAATAGAGCAAATTCGTGGTTTGAACAGCCTGGATTTAGTTGCATCTTTTTCAACATTTTATACACTACGAAAACCATCGCGAAAGCGAGTTTTGATAGGAAATTTAAGAGTATGAGCACTATCGAAGAACGCGTTAAGAAAATCATCGTTGAACAGCTGGGTGTTAAACAGGAAGAAGTAGTGAATGCTGCATCTTTCGTAGACGACCTTGGCGCTGATTCTCTCGACACCGTTGAGCTGGTTATGGCTCTGGAAGAAGAGTTTGATACCGAGATCCCTGACGAAGAAGCTGAAAAAATCACTACTGTTCAGGCAGCAATTGATTTTATCAACGCTAGCCAACAGTAAGCGTACATGCTTTAAGTTTAGATAGTTAGGCGGTCATTTGACCGCCTAAGTTTTTTTTATCCCACGGTATTACTACTTTTTTCCCTCCCTGGAGGACATACGTGTCTAAGCGTCGAGTTGTAGTGACTGGACTGGGCATGCTGTCTCCTGTCGGCAATACTGTAGAGTCCACTTGGAACGCTCTCCTTGCCGGTCAGAGTGGCATCAGCCTGATCGACCATTTTGATACTAGTGCCTACGCAACGCGTTTTGCTGGCTTAGTAAAAGATTTTAACTGTGAAGACTTCATCCCGCGCAAAGATGCCCGCAAGATGGATGCCTTTATTCAGTATGGTATTACTGCCGGTATTCAGGCGATGCAAGACTCCGGGCTTGAGGTAACTGCTGAGAACGCGCCACGCATTGGTGCGGCGATCGGTTCCGGTATCGGTGGGCTTGGTCTGATTGAAGAAAACCATTCCTCATTGGTTAACGGCGGACCCCGCAAAATTAGTCCTTTCTTCGTTCCATCCACTATCGTCAACATGATTGCAGGTCATTTGAGTATCATGTTCGGGTTGCGTGGGCCGAGTATTTCTATTGCAACAGCCTGTACTTCTGGGGTGCATAATATTGGTCATGCAGCACGTATCATCGCTTATAACGATGCCGACGTGATGCTGGCAGGCGGCGCGGAAAAAGCCAGTACCCCGTTGGGCGTCGGTGGATTCGGTGCAGCACGCGCGCTTTCAACGCGCAATGACAATCCTCAGGCGGCGAGTCGTCCGTGGGATAAAGATCGTGATGGTTTCGTACTGGGTGACGGCGCAGGTATTATGGTGCTGGAAGAGTACGAACATGCCCGTAAACGCGGTGCAAAAATTTATGCTGAAATTGTCGGTTTTGGCATGAGCAGCGATGCTTACCATATGACATCACCGCCGGAAGATGGCGCGGGTGCGGCATTGGCGATGGAGAACGCACTGCGTGACGCGGGTGTTTCTGCGGCTCAGATTGGTTACATCAACGCACACGGCACCTCGACTGCGGCGGGTGATAAAGCCGAAGCCCAGGCGGTTAAATCCGTCTTTGGTGCTGATGCGCATAAAGTTATGGTCAGCTCGACAAAGTCGATGACCGGCCATCTCTTAGGCGCAGCGGGTGCGGTGGAGTCCATTTTCACCTTGCTGGCATTACGCGACCAGGCGGTTCCGCCGACCATCAATCTGGATAATCCGGATGAAGGTTGTGATCTGGATTTCGTCCCTCACGAAGCGCGCCAGGTTAAAGATATGCAGTATTCCTTGTGCAACTCGTTCGGTTTCGGTGGTACCAATGGTTCGCTGGTATTCCGTAAGATCTGATCCCGCACAAGCTGTGTTTGTGAAGGCCCGTTAATCGGGCCTTTTTGTTGTCTGAATTAAAGCGAAGACTGAATACAACAATGCGTAAACGGGATGCGTGTTCCTGCTGGCAGCGCGTGTCAATACGATAAAGTAAGAATGCTCTCCTTGATGCGACAGACCGGCTCACGCAGGCTCTGCTGTCAGAGAATCGTGACCATAAGCTCCAGAACCGGAGGAAGTAACCATGTGGATTAATGGTGTGGCGGCCGCGATGTTGTCGGCAAGTGACCGTTCAGTGCAGTTTGGCGACGGTTGCTTTACCACAGCCAGGGTGTCAGACGGTGTGATTGTGTTTCTGGCCGGGCATATTCAGCGTCTGCAACGTGCTGCGTCGGTACTGCGGATTGAAGGTGTGGACTGGACGGCTCTGGAACAGGAAATGGTTCTGGCTGCCGGACAGCAGAAAGAGGCAGTGGTTAAAGCCGTCGTGACGCGCGGGCAGGGCGGCCGAGGTTACAGCGCCGCAGGTTGCTCTGCGCCGACGCGTATTGTTTCTGCGTCTGATTATCCGGTGCATTATCACGCGTGGCGGCAACAGGGCGTGAAACTCGCGCTGAGCCCGGTCACACTGAGTAAGAACCCGTTGCTGGCCGGAATAAAACATCTTAACCGGCTGGAACAGGTAATGATCCGCATGCATCTTGACCAGACAGATGCCAATGAAGCGCTGGTGGTTGACACCTCGGGCTGCCTGGTGGAATGCTGTGCGGCAAATTTATTCTGGCGTAAGGGAAATCAGGTGTTTACTCCGGATTTATCGCAGTCCGGCGTTGATGGTCTTATGCGTCAGCACATCATCCGCGTACTTGAAGCGACATCCCCCTGGGTTGTGAACATCGTCAGTGAATCTGCGGAAACATTATCAGATGCTGACGAAATCCTGATTTGTAACGCCCTGATGCCCGTTCTGCCGGTGAATCAGGTCGATGACAAATATTACATTTCACGGCGTTTGTGCGATTTCCTGATCCAGAGCTGTTAAGAAAAAGTGATTAAACAATGACAAACAAAAAGACCAAAATCTTCGCCCTCATTGCCCTGATTCTGTTAGGGCTGGCGACGTTTGCCTATCAAAAAGTAAAACAGTTTGCGGATCGCCCGATCAATGTCAGCAGCGAAACGATCTTTACCCTTCCCGCAGGCACGGGACGCGTGGTACTGGAAACACTGCTAATTGATAAAAAACTGATGAAGCCCAATCCGTGGTTTCCGTGGTTATTACGTTTAGAACCTGAACTGAGCGAGTTTAAAGCTGGTACTTACCGTTTTGAAAAAGGCATGACAGTACGTCAGATGCTTGAGCTGCTGAAAAGCGGTAAAGAGGCCCAATTCAGCGTTCGTTTTGTAGAGGGCTTTAAGCTCAGCGACTGGATGAAAGTTCTGGATAAATCAGAGTATCTGAAGCATGAACTCAGTGGTAAAAGTGGCGAAGACATTGCCGCCGCGCTGGGCGCAACGGACACCAAAAATCTCGAAGGCTGGCTGTATCCGGATACTTACCATTACACTGCGGGCATGACCGATTTATCTTTGCTCAAACGTGCTCACGTAAGGATGGAAAAAACGGTGGCGGATATCTGGAAAGGCCGCATGGATTCTCTGCCGTATAAAACACCTGCTGATATGGTCACCATGGCGTCGATCATTGAAAAAGAAACTGCAGTTAAAGATGAGCGCCCTGAAGTCGCTTCAGTATTTATTAACCGCCTGCGTATTGGTATGCGATTGCAAACCGATCCGACGGTGATTTACGGGATGGGTGATAAATACACTGGCAACATCACCAAGAAAGATCTGGAAACGCCGACTCCGTACAATACCTACGTGATCACCGGCCTGCCGCCGTCGCCAATTGCGATGCCGAGCGAAGCCTCACTGCAGGCCGCCGCGCATCCGGCGAAAACCCCGTATCTATACTTTGTCGCAGACGGCAAAGGCGGGCATACTTTCAGCACCAACCTTGAGAACCATAACAAGGCGGTTCGTGTGTACATAGAGGCGCTTAAGAATAAGAATGAAAAGTAACTTCATTGTGATTGAAGGCCTTGAAGGGGCAGGGAAAACTACTGCTCATGACGTGGTCGTCAATGCTCTGCGTCAGCACGGCGTGGGCGAAATCGTCTTCACCCGTGAACCGGGTGGAACGCCGCTTGCTGAGAAATTACGCGATTTATTCAAACGCGGCGTCGATGGCGAAAAACCTACCGTGAAAGCAGAAGTACTGATGCTTTATGCCGCCCGTGTTCAGCTGGTCGAAACGGTAATTTTGCCTGCACTGGCGCGTGGCGCGTGGGTTGTCGGGGACCGGCATGATCTTTCTTCACAGGCGTACCAGGGCGGTGGTCGCGGGATTGATGCCAAACTGATGACCTCCTTGCGTGATACCGTCCTGGGTGATTTCCGTCCTGATTTGACGCTGTATCTTGATCTGCCTCCGGCTATCGGATTGCAACGTGCCCGTGCCCGTGGGGAACTGGATCGTATTGAGCAGGAAGCGTTGCCTTTCTTTGAGCGTACGCGTACGCGTTATCTCGAACTTGCTGCCGGAGACAGCCGCATCAAAACCATCGATGCCTCCCAATCCATTGAGCAGGTCACTGCTTCCATCGAGCTGACGTTGAAAAACTGGTTCGATGAGCAGGTTTTACAAGGCAACGCATCATGAACTGGTATCCGTGGCTCAGTGGCCCGTACAGACAACTGGTCGGGCAATATCTGACGGGGCGTGGCCACCACGCTTTGCTGATGCATGCGGCTGCGGGGATGGGTGATGAGGCGCTGGTGTATGGTCTGAGTCGATGGTTGCTGTGCCGGCGTAAGGACGGGGAAAAAAGCTGCGGAACCTGCCACAGCTGCCAGCTGATGATTGCCGGAAACCATCCTGACTGGAATATTCTCCAGCCTGAAAAGGGCAAAAGCTCTCTGGGCATCGACCCGGTGCGTCAGCTTATTGAAACGCTGTATAACTATTCGCAACAGGGCGGCGCAAAAGTTGTATGGATCCCTCAGACAGAGATGCTGACCGAAGCAGCGGCCAATGCCTTGCTGAAAACGCTGGAAGAGCCGCCTGCTGGCACTTATTTCCTGCTCGGTTGCCGGGAGCCTTCGGCTTTACTGGCGACGATCCGCAGTCGCTGCTTCTACTGGCATCTGCCGGTGCCTGAAGAAACGCTGGCGGTGCACTGGATTAACCGCCAGCTCAGCGCGGATCCGGTCGCGATTAAAACCGCCCTGCGTTTGGCCAACGGCGGGCCATTATCGGCCATTGAACTGTTGCAGCCGGAGCGCTGGAAACAGCGCGTGGCGCTTTGCCAGCAGCTTTACGTTCAGTGCCAGCAGCAGGATATGCTTTCTCTGTTGTCCCAGCTTAATCATGAGGATGCCGCTGAACGCCTGTACTGGCTGGCGACGTTACTGCTGGATGCTGTCAAATGGCAGCAACATGCCGGGCAGTTCATCATTAATCACGATCAGCAGCCGCTGATTGCTTTGCTGGCAGGCGCGCAGTCTAACGCATCTCTGCAACAGTCGGTTACGGCGTGGATGCACTGCCGTCAGCAATTGATTTCCATCGTGGGCGTAAACCGCGAACTGCTGCTGACAGAACAGCTGCTGGAATGGGAACAAATGCTTCAGGGGGCGGTTTCCTCGTCAGTTTTCAGTTCCGCGCTATCGCGCTGATATACTCTTTATCTTCAACATACCGCAACGAGTTAATTATTATGTTTTTAGTCGATTCCCACTGCCACCTCGACAGCCTGGATTACAACGAGCTGCATTCAGGCGTGGACAGTGTGCTGGAAAAAGCCCGCGAACGTGATGTGAAATTTATGCTGGCCGTCGCAACAACCCTGCCGGGCTATCGGGCAATGACGCAGCTGATTGGTGATCGCCCGGACGTGGCATTTTCCTGCGGTGTTCATCCGCTGAATATCGACGATGGTTACGATTTCAACGAGCTGCGTGAGCTTGCCGCCAGCCCGAAAGTGGTGGCGATGGGGGAAACCGGTCTGGATTATTTTTATCAGAAAGAAGCGCATCAGCTGAAACTGCAGCAGGACTCTTTCCGCGAGCACATCCGTATTGGCCGCGAGCTGAACAAACCGGTGATCGTCCATACCCGTGATGCCCGCCAGGATACGCTGGATGTTCTCAAAGAAGAGAAAGCAGGGGAGTGCGGTGGTGTACTCCATTGCTTCACCGAGGATTCGCCGACCGCAAAATTCCTGCTCGATCTGGGTTTTTATATCTCTTTCTCCGGAATTGTGACTTTCCGTAATGCCGATGCGCTGCGTGAAGTGGCACGTTACGTCCCGCTGGATCGTCTGCTGGTAGAAACTGATTCGCCATACCTGGCACCGGTTCCGCATCGCGGAAAGGAAAACCAGCCTGCTTATGTGCGTGACGTTGCCGACTACATGGCAGTGCTCAAAGGCGTGAGCGTGGAACAACTTGCCGAAGCCACGACAGCCAACTTTTCACGATTATTTCACATCGATTCTTCTTCCTTGATGTCGCTTTAGGCCAGGTCATATTTTCGGTATTTATTTTTCGCCTCGTAATTAATCCTCTGAATGAGGTATTTTGGCACCGTTTTTGGCGGTGTCAGAGTGCTTTCATTCGGATTTTATGTTGATAAATGGTGGCTTTTAAGACGCTATAACTGCATTTTTCAGAAAAACGTGACTGCCATCAAACATTAACAAAGGGAATTATTTTACCCTGCGTAAAAATTAAAAGGGGTGCTCAGACACCCGACAGCAAAAGGTTCGCAACACTTTTGCAAAGCGGTTAGTTATCAGGCTAAACCGCAATAAGTATCAAAAAGAATCATTACTCAGGAGCACAATCAATTATGTTTAAGAACGCGTTTGCAAACCTTCAAAAGGTCGGTAAATCGCTAATGCTGCCAGTATCCGTACTGCCAATCGCAGGTATCCTGCTTGGCGTCGGTTCTGCAAACTTTAGCTGGCTGCCACTGATCGTTTCTCATGTTATGGCCGAAGCCGGTGGTTCAGTCTTCGCTAATATGCCTTTGATCTTTGCTATTGGTGTTGCCTTAGGCTTCACTAACAACGACGGTGTTTCTGCGCTGGCGTCCGTTGTGGCATATGGCATCATGGTGAAAACCATGGCGGTTGTGGCTCCACTGGTTCTGCATTTGCCCGCTGAAGAAATTGCAGCCAAGCATCTCGCCGATACCGGCGTACTGGGCGGTATCATCTCCGGTGCGATTGCGGCTTACATGTTCAACCGTTTCTATCGTATCAAGTTGCCAGAATATCTGGGCTTCTTCGCCGGAAAACGTTTTGTTCCGATCATCTCTGGTCTGGCTGCGATTATCCTGGGTGTGGTTCTGTCCTTCATCTGGCCGCCAATCGGTACAGGTATCCAGACCTTCTCACAATGGGCGGCTTACCAGAACCCGGTCGTGGCATTCGGTATCTACGGTGTGGTAGAACGTGCACTTGTTCCGTTTGGTCTGCACCATATCTGGAACGTTCCATTCCAGATGCAAATCGGTGAGTACGTGAACTCTGCAGGTCAGGTGTTCCACGGCGATATCCCACGTTATATGGCCGGTGACCCAACTGCAGGTAAACTGTCAGGTGGCTTCCTGTTCAAAATGTACGGTCTGCCAGCCGCTGCGGTTGCTATCTGGCATTCAGCGAAACCTGAAAATCGTGCAAAAGTCGGTGGCATCATGATTTCCGCTGCCCTGACTGCGTTCCTGACCGGTATCACTGAGCCAATCGAATTCTCCTTCATGTTCGTTGCGCCGATCCTGTACGTGATCCACGCGATTCTGGCCGGTCTGGCATTCCCAATCTGTATCCTGTTGGGTATGCGTGACGGCACCAGCTTCTCGCACGGTCTGATCGACTTCATCGTTCTGAGTGGTAACAGCAGCAAAATCTGGCTGTTCCCAATCGTAGGTGCGGTGTATGCGGTTGTTTACTACAGCATCTTCCGTTTCCTGATTGCGAAGCTGGATCTGAAAACACCTGGTCGTGAAGACTCTACCAGCGAAACCACCGCGCAGGGCGGTTCTGAAATGTCCGCCTCTCTGGTTCAGGCTTTCGGCGGCAAAGACAACATCACTAACCTTGATGCCTGTATTACCCGTCTGCGCGTCAGCGTAGCGGACGTCTCCAAAGTCGATCAGGCTGGCCTGAAAAAACTGGGTGCGGCAGGTGTGGTGGTTGCAGGTTCTGGTGTTCAGGCCATTTTCGGTACCAAGTCTGACAACCTGAAAACCGATATGGACGAGTACATGCGTAGCCATTAATGGTGAGCAATGTCTGGTTCTGAGAAAGGGGGCTTCGGCCTCCTTTTTTTATGTCTGCGATTCAGCGGAGCGCTGGCTGACGCTTTCTGCGTCAATTAAGCATCAAAAAGCGTAATCAGGTTGAAAGGAATGGAAATTCTAACCCATACTGCGTACAACGCTTTTTACTTTGTTAAGGACAGTTAAGATGGCCGAAGAGACAATTTTCAGCAAAATCATTCGCCGTGAAATCCCTGCCGACGTGGTTTATCAGGACGAACTTGTCACTGCGTTTCGCGACATTTCTCCTCAGGCACCCAGCCATATTTTGATTATCCCGAATGTTCTGATCCCGACAATGAATGACGTCGATGCGACGCATGAAGCAGCGCTGGGCAGAATGATGACGGTGGCCGCGAAAATTGCCGAACAGGAAGGCATCGCCGAAAGCGGTTACCGCCTGATCGTCAACTGCAACCGTGATGCTGGTCAGGAGGTTTATCACATCCATATGCATCTGGTCGGTGGCCGTGCACTGGGTCCATTGCTGTCACGTCAGTAAGGGTAAACATGCGTTTTTTGATGGCGTTATTGCCAGTGATTTTGTTGATAGGTTGTAGCAGCAAGCCCACTATTGCGCTGAATAATCAACAAAGAGTGGTAATGGAATCCCCCGTTCTGACGGCAGGCATAATCCCAGGTTCGCCATCCGTATCTGATTCCGGCGGGCAGAAAAAAGCCACAACCAGGTTGGATAACAACCAGCCACACTCAGTCACCCTGCATTATCGTTACTATTGGTATGATAAACAGGGGCTGGATTTATTCCCGGTCGCCGAGGCCAGGACCATTACTGTTCCGGCGAACAGCAGCGTGGACGTCAGTTCCCTGAACGGCAATCTTGATGCGTACAGTGTGCGTATTTACCTTTATCTCTAATTTTTTGCACGGAGAAGGTTGATGAAAAAGTATTTCCTCATTGTGGCAATTGCCGCATTGATCCTTGGCGGTTGTACGTTGCCAAACCAGCAGCAAAACCAGCCACAGCAGCCTGAGCAACCGCAGCAGCCACAGCAACCGTTGCCACCGGTTAACCCGCCGGTTCCGGAGCAACCGCAGGTCCAGCCAGTTCCGCAGCCGCCTAAATTTGCCAATATCGACTGGACCGCAACTGTTGAGCCAATGCTTGCGAAAATGCTGAAATCCGGTGGTGTGCAGCCGGGCAGCGTTCTGCTGGTGGATGGCGTGAAAAACAGCACCAACGGTTCCCTGCAAATGGCAAAAGCCACCGATGCATTGCGCAATGCACTGGCCAACAACACGACCTTCCAGGTGGTACCCGCCGAGCAACTGGCTTCGGCCAAACAGTCTCTGGGATTATCGCCGGATGACAGTCTGGCTTCGGTCAGTAAGGCCATCGGCCTGGCAAACATCGTAAAAGCGCAGTACGTGCTTTACAGTACCGTGAGTGGTGATGTGAAAGCGCCGACCATGTCGATGCGTCTGATTACCGCACCGAGTGGTGAAATCATCTGGTCAGGCCGCGGTGCAGTTCAGAATTAACGCTGAGCTTCTGCAACACGAACTCCGGCAACTGATTGAACAACATTATCCGGCGGTGAAAACCGCCGGTTTTCGTTTATTACCGGTTGCCGGGCTGACCGGCGAAAGCTGGAAAATCAGCTCGTCTGCCGGTGAGTTTCTGGCACGACATCAGTCTGTACAGCGGCAAGCTTTGGGCGCTGACCGGCAACGCGAATCTGTGATTTTGCGGCATATCGCGCGGCACAAATTAGGCCCTTGTGTCAGACTTTATTCGCCGCCGTGGCTGATAGTCGACTGGATAGGCGGAACGCCGTTGCAAGATCAGGCACTCGCCGCCGTTTCAGGCCAGAAAGCCTTGTGCCAGTGTCTGGTGCAGTTACACCAGTTGCCACTATCAGGCTACCGGCTGGATTTACAGCAGCAATTTGCCCGCTACTGGCAACATATCGACCGGCGCAGGCTGACGCCGCACTGGCTGCGTTTGCACCGCAAAATGTTGTCGCAGGATCCGCCGTCACCGCTGAAACTGGCGCTGGTACATATGGATATTCACGCCGGTAATGTGCTTAGTACGCCAGACGGGCTGCGGCTGATTGACTGGGAATATGCGGCGAATGCGGACATTGCGCTGGAGCTGGCGGCGATTATTCGTGGCAACGACTGGAACGCGCAGCAGCAAAATGCGTTCATCGGCGAATACGTTGATGCTGGCGGCTATCAGGAAATATCTCTTTTGCAGCAGCGGGTTAAACGCTGGATCCCCTGGGTTGATTACCTGATGCTGATGTGGTTCGAAGTGCGCTGGCAGCAGACCGGCGAGAGTAAATATCTTGAATGGGTGCGCCCGTTGCACCCGTGATAATTGTCTGAAAAATGAAAAGGAGCGTCCATTTTGTTGGGACCTGTAATGCTGGATGTCGCTGGCTATGCGCTGGATGCCGAAGAACGTGAAATTTTGCAGCACCCGCTGGTGGGCGGGCTGATTTTATTCACCCGAAATTATCATGATGTCGATCAGTTGCATGAACTGATCCGCCAGATCCGCGCCGCGTCGCACGACAGGCTGGTGCTGGCCGTGGATCAGGAAGGCGGGCGCGTACAGCGCTTCCGCGAAAGTTTTACCCGTCTGCCTGCCGCGCAATCTTTTGCGGCGCTCAATGAACCGCACGAAGCGGGGCGTCTGGCCCAGGAAAGCGGCTGGCTGATGGCGTCGGAAATGATTGTGATGGATATCGACATCAGCTTCGCGCCAGTGCTGGATATCGGACATATCAGCGCAGCTATCGGCGAACGTTCGTTCCATGCAGAACCCCGGAAAGCGCTTGAAATGGCTGAGCAGTATATTCTCGGTATGCATTCCGCTGGCATGAAAACCACCGGTAAGCATTTTCCGGGGCACGGTGCCGTCAGCGCGGATTCCCATAAAGAAACACCACACGACGATCGCCCGCTGGAAGTTATCCGCCAGCACGACATGGCTATCTTCCGTCAGCTCAACGAACGTAAATTACTGGATGCCGTGATGCCGGCGCACGTGATTTATACTCAGGCCGATCCACGTCCGGCCAGCGGTTCGCCATACTGGTTGCAGGAAATTTTGCGCAAAGAGCTGAATTTCAACGGCGTGATCTTCTCCGATGATATCTCAATGGAAGGTGCGGCAATCATGGGGTCTTATCCCGAACGCGCGCAGGCCTCTCTGGATGCGGGTTGCGACATGATCCTGGCCTGTAACAACCGGCAGGGTGCTGTCAGCGTGCTGGATAACCTGTCTCCGGTCAACGCTGAGCGCGTTGCACAGTTGTATCATCGCGGACTGTATAGTGGAAAACAGGCCCGTCAGGACCTGCAAAATTCGAGACGCTGGAAAGAGGCAAACCGTGATCTGACCATACTCGACGCCCGCTGGCAGGAACATAAACAGGCTGCCCTGTAACGTTTTTCCGACCACGTGAAGGGTTCAACGCACATTCAGGATGAGGTAAACGATGATTATCTATTTGCATGGCTTCGATTCAACCAGTCCCGGTAATCATGAGAAAGTGTTGCAGTTACAGTTCATTGATCCGGACGTGCGCTTCATCAGTTACAGCACGCTGCACCCGCGTCATGACATGCAACATCTGCTAAAAGAAGTGGATAAAGTGCTGCAGGAAACGACGGACAAGAATGCGCTGATTTGCGGCGTCGGACTTGGCGGATTCTGGGCTGAACGCATCGGTTTCCTGTGCGGGATCCGCCAGGTGATGTTCAATCCGAATTTGTCACCGCAGGATAATATGACCGGGAAAATCGACCGCCCGGAAGAGTATGAAGATATCGCCACCAAGTGCATCAGCGATTTCCGCGAGAAAAACCGCGACCGCTGTCTGGTGATTTTATCCCGTGAAGATGGCGTGCTCGACAGCAGCAAAACGGCTGAGAAATTGCATCACTATTATCCGGTTGAATGGGACGAGCATCAGAGCCATAAATTCAAAGATATCTCGACGCATCTGCAACGCATTAAAGCGTTCAAAAATATCGTCTGATTTAACATTTCGTTTCTGAAATCGCTAAAACCACTGCCTTTGCGCAGTGGTTTTTTATTTGTGTCATTCCCGCTTCAGAATTCGTTTTCATGGCAGATCCGCGTCTAACTTGCTGATTTAAAGATGTCAAAATGCGTGCCATTTTCCTAAGTCAAATTAGCCAAATGAATTTAAATTGACCTATATCAATTTTGGTATGACCAAATCACCACGCGTGATATCCTCCGTCTCAGATACCGATTTAACTTAAGCAACCCTATGTTATATAAGGATTATATTTTTACTCTTATATAACAATTGGTTCACATTTGAGGGGGTCATTTTGACATCACCAATGAAGAAAATTGTGATTATCGGCGGTGGCGCCGGCGGTCTGGAACTGGCGACCAGCCTGGGCCATAAACTTGGCCGCAACAAAAAAGCGGAGATCATTCTGGTCGACCGTAACCACAGCCATTTATGGAAACCCCTGTTGCACGAAGTGGCGACCGGCAGTCTGGATGACGGCGTGGATGCGCTGAGCTATCTGGCTCATGCCCGCAACCACGGTTTCACCTTCCAGATTGGCTCACTGACCGATATCGACCGTGAAAATCAGACCATCAAACTGGCTGAAATCTGTGACGAGAACGGCGAAATGCTGGTGCCGGTACGGGATATTGCGTACGACACCCTGGTGATGGCGCTGGGCAGCACGTCTAACGATTTCGGTACACCGGGCGTCAAAGACCACTGCATCTTCCTGGATAACCCGCATCAGGCGCACCGTTTCCATAACGAAATGCTGAACCTGTTCCTCAAATTCTCTGCCAGTGCAGACAAGCAGAAGAAAGTGAACATTGCGATTGTTGGCGGCGGGGCGACGGGTGTCGAGCTGTCTGCCGAGCTGCATAATGCGGTAAAACAACTGCACAGCTACGGTTTCGAAGGGCTGGACAGCGAAGCGCTGAACGTCACGCTGGTGGAAGCCGGTGAACGTATTCTGCCTGCGCTGCCACCGCGTATTTCTGCTGCGGCGCATAACGAGCTGACTAAACTGGGCGTACGCGTTCTGACGCAAACCATGGTGACCAGCGCGGATAAGAACGGTCTGAACACCAGGTCCGGCGAATTCATTGACGCCGATCTGATGGTCTGGGCGGCGGGGATTAAAGCCCCTGATTTCATGAAAGACATCGCGGGTCTGGAAACCAACCGTATCAATCAGCTTGTGGTGGAACCGACGCTGCAGACCACGCGCGACCCGAACATCTATGCGATTGGCGACTGCGCTTCCTGTCCGCAGCCATCCGGCGGTTTCGTGCCACCGCGTGCGCAGTCAGCGCATCAGATGGCCTCCCGTTGTTTTGCCAACATCATGGCGCAGCGTAAGGGGCAAAGCCTGAAACCTTACGTCTATAAAGACCACGGTTCACTGGTTTCCCTTTCACGCTTCAGTACTGTCGGCAGCCTGATGGGTAACCTGATGCGCGGTTCTATGATGGTCGAAGGCCGTCTGGCGAGACTGGTTTATATCTCGCTGTACCGTATGCACCAGATTGCATTGCACGGTTACATTAAAACCGGTCTGATGATGCTGGTCGGCGGCATTAACCGGGTGATCCGCCCGCGTCTTAAACTGCACTGATACCTGTTCGCTGATATTTTTCAACGTCAGCTGAATCGTTTCATAGCCTAAAGCCTGTTTCTGACAGGCTTTTTCTTATCTGCATGAATACCCCTGTGAACAGCATAAGATCCCGCCACGATGAGGTTGTCTGCTAAGAATTCTCCGAAACAGGGGGATGCACCGGTTGTTTATCTCACTTACAGATTTCGTCTTATTGTTTGCTTACGTTTAGGTGTGCAGACTTAACAATAAGTTTACAAGAACAGATGGTCACAGACGGCGATTCACGCACGCCGAACCTCAGATGTGAAGCTGTCCGCTGAGGGACCCCGGTAACGGAGTCATTGCGTGGTAACATTTGCGGAGGAAGTCCTGTGAACAAGTCAATGTTAGCTGGGGTCGGTATTGGTGTGGCTGCGGCGTTGGGCATTGCTGGCGTTGCAAGCATGAATGTTTTTTCATCTGGCCCGGAGTACGCGCAGGTTGTCAGCGCGACGCCAATCAAAGAAACCACGAAAATCCCGCGTCAGGAATGTCGGAATGTGACGGTCACTCACCGACGTCCTGTACAGGATGAACATCAGATTGCTGGCTCCGTGCTCGGTGCAGTCGCCGGTGGCGTACTCGGTCACCAGTTTGGTGGCGGCCGCGGACGTGATGTTGCGACGGTAGCGGGTGCGTTGGGCGGTGGCTATGCGGGTAACCGCGTGCAGAGCAGCATGCAGGAAAACGACACCTACACCACGCAACAGCAGCGCTGTAAAACCGTGTATGACAAAGAAGATAAAACGCTCGGTTATGATGTGACCTATAAAATAGGCGATCAGCAAGGGAAAGTTCGTATGGACCACGATCCGGGCACACAAATTCCGCTGGATAAAAGCGGTCAGTTGCAACTTACCCGTTCATAACCAAGCGGGAAGTGTGGAAAATAAAAAGCCTGAGGTGAAAACCTCAGGCTTTTTTTAACGCATGAAGATCAGATTCAGATCAGATGCTCAGTAAACTCATTCAGCATGTCACCGACAAACTTCAGGCGTTTCGGGCGATCAGTCAGATCTAACACAAACTTCAGTTTTGTCGGGCCGTCCAGCCGGTAAACCTGGGGTTGTTTCTGTAACAGACCAATCAGGAAGCCCGGATCCACACGGTTCTTATCGCCAAACTCAATGAATCCGCCGCGCTCGTTGCCTTCAATCCGCCGGATGCCGAGTTCTTTGGCTTTCAGGCGCAGCACGGCAATCAGCAACAGATTGCGCGCACCGTCCGGCAGCGTGCCAAAACGGTCGATCAGCTCAACGCGGAGTTCATCCAGTTCGCCTTCGGTTTTCGCACTGGCGATACGTTTATACAACGACAGGCGCGTATTCACATCAGGAATGAAATCCTCCGGCAGCAGCGCAGGCATGCGCATTTCAACTTCGGTCTGGCTGGTGGTTAAATCCTCCAGCGATGGCTCGCGGCCTTCTTTCAACGCTTCGACGGCGTTTTCCAGCAACTCCATATACAGCGAGAAACCGATACTGGTCATCTGGCCGCTCTGGCCTTCGCCGAGCAGTTCGCCAGCACCGCGGATTTCAAGGTCGTGCGTCGCCAGCGCAAAACCGGCACCCAGGTCTTCCAGCGAGGCAATGGCCTCCAGACGTTTATGTGCATCGGCCGACATGGCTTTCGGTGGCGGCGTCAGCAGATACGCATAGGCCTGATGGTGTGACCGCCCTACGCGGCCACGCAACTGATGCAACTGCGCCAGACCAAAGTGGTCGGCGCGCTCAATAATGATTGTGTTCGCCGTCGGGATATCGATACCGGTTTCGATAATGGTGGTACACACCAGCACGTTGAAACGCTGGTGATGGAAATCATTCATCACACGCTCGAGGTCGCGTTCACGCATCTGACCGTGGCCGATGGCAATGCGCGCTTCCGGCACGAGTTCGGCCAGCCGCTGCGAGGCTTTCTCGATATTCTCGACATCGTTGTAGAGATAATAAACCTGCCCGCCGCGCAGAATTTCACGCAGGATTGCCTCACGCACGACCAGACTGTCGTACTCGCGCACAAAGGTTTTCACCGCCATACGACGTGCAGGCGGTGTGGCAATAATCGACAGGTCGCGCATGCCGCTCATGGCCATGTTCAGCGTACGCGGGATAGGCGTTGCGGTCAGGGTAAGAATATCTACGTCTGCACGCATCGCTTTGATGCGCTCTTTATGACGTACGCCGAAACGGTGCTCTTCATCGACAATCAGCAGTCCCAGATCTTTCCAGCGTAGATCGGTTTGCAGCAGTTTGTGTGTGCCGATAATAATATCGACTTTGCCTTCAACCGCATCTTCCAGCACGACGTTTTGTTCTTTGGCGCTGCGGAAACGCGACATCATTTCGATGCGCACTGGCCAGCTGGCGAAGCGGTCGCGGAAGTTATCGAAGTGCTGTTGTGCCAGCAGGGTGGTCGGTACCAGAACGGCCACCTGCTTATTGTTGGAAACGGCGAGGAAGGCTGCGCGCATCGCCACTTCGGTTTTACCAAAACCGACGTCGCCACATACCAGCCGGTCCATCGCCAGCGGTTGGGTCATGTCAGTCAGTACCGCGTTAATGGCCTGTGCCTGATCCGGCGTGGTTTCAAACGGGAAAGCCTGACAGAACAGCTGATACTGTGCTTTGTCGTGCTTAAACGCGAAACCACTTTTGGCTTCGCGCTGGGCGTAGATATCCAGCAGTTCCGCAGCGACATCGCGCACTTTCTCGGCCGCTTTCTGCCGCGCTTTTGACCAGGCTTCACCGCCGAGTTTATGCAGCGGCGCGCTCTCATCCGCGCCACCGGCATAGCGGCTGATGAGATGCAGCGATGATACCGGCACATACAGTTTGTCTTCACCGGCGTAGGTCAGTATCAGGTATTCGGCAGTGATGCCGCCGGTTTCAAGCGTTGTCAGCCCGAGATAACGGCCCACACCGTGTTCGACATGCACTACCGGCTGGCCGGGACGCAGTTCGGCGAGATTACGGATCAGTGTATCGGTGTTGATCGACCGTCGGCTGTCCTGACGGCGACGCGCCACGCGTTCACCAAGCAGATCGCTTTCACAAATCAGCGCCAGCTGTTTATCCGCATCCAGAAAACCACGTTCGCACGCGCCGATCATGATGTAACGACCGGCGATATCGGCTTCTTCAATCCGGGTGATAAGCGTCGGCATCAGCTTGATGCGTGCCAGCAAATCCTGAAGCGTTTCGCGGCGGCCTTCACTTTCTACAGAGAATACCAGGCTGCCGGCAAAGGATTCATTAAAGCGACGCAGGTTATCCATCGGCGCTTTATTCTGCGGCTGAACGGATAAATCTGGCAGCTTTTCGTAACTCAGATTGGTATTGGCGGCTTTCTTCGGCAGCGAATCAGTACGCAGCTGAACACGTGGCCAGGCTTTCAGCTCGGTAAACAGCGACTCCACACGCAGCCAGAGATTTTCCGGCTCGAGCAGCGGACGCATCGGATCGACCCGGCGGCTTTCGTAACGCTGGCAGGCGTCCTGCCAGAAGCGCTCAGCGGCGGCTTCGAGATCGCCGGTATTCAGCACCAGCGTGTTTTCCGGCAGATAGCTGAACAGCGTGGTCAGCGGCTGACTGAAAAACAACGGCTGCCAGTATTCGATACCGGCGGGGAAGGTCCCTTTACTGACCTGCTGATAAACGTGTTCGGCATCGCGACGTACTTCGAACTTCTCGCGCCATTGGCTGCGGAACAGTTCAATGGCATTTTTATCGGTTGGAAATTCGTGCGCGGGTAGCAGATTGATATGTTCCACTTCACTCAGCGTGCGCTGGGTATCCACATCGAAAATGCGCAGGCTGTCGATTTCATCATCAAAGAAATCAATGCGATAAGGTTCTTCGCTGCCCATCGGATACAAATCCAGCAGAGCGCCACGGGTGGCAAACTCGCCGTGCTCCATCACCTGATCTACGCTGCGATAACCGGCCTGTTCCAGCTGTGCACGCAATTTATCGCGCGAAAGCTGCTGACCTTTCTTCATCACCAGCGCGTGACCGTGCAGGAATTCGTGCGGGCAGACGCGTTGCATCAGTGTATTCACCGGCAGAATAATGATGCCGCGTTCCATAGTAGGAAGCTGATACAAACTGGAAAGGCGTGAAGAAATAATTTCCTGATGTGGAGAAAAACTGTCGTAAGGTAGCGTTTCCCAGTCCGCAATACTCAGGACTTTGTTGTCAGTAAACTGTTGAATTTCATCGCGCAGGCGCAGGGCATTTTGCATATCAGGCGCAATCAGCAGGATCGGGCCTGTATGGCGTTCACTGATTTGGGCGCATTCCAGCGCGCAGGCGGAGCCTTTAAGCTGGCCTAACAGGCGGTTGTCGCCCGGGCGTTCAGGCAACGAATAACGATAATCTTGAGACATAGGCTGTGTTGAGTTCTCGTTTTGGCGGCTGTCGGAGGCCAATTAGCAGACCGTATCTTGCTTTGCAGGGGTAATCGGGGTCAACCCGTTGTCTGTATAAAAGGGTCAACGGCGTCACAAAGTTAAACCGATTACTTTGGGTTAATGGTTCCATAAAGCGGTGCTAGCCTTTATTATCCTTGATCACTTTAGTCTGCGCCACGCACTTATTTGCGGCCAAGCACTTAAAACGGATGTTATGTATCAACCTGTCGCGTTATTTATAGGTCTGCGCTACATGCGCGGGCGTGCTTCGGACCGCTTCGGGCGGTTTGTCTCCTGGTTATCCACCATTGGTATCACTCTCGGCGTGATGGCGCTGGTGACCGTGCTGTCAGTGATGAACGGTTTTGAGAAAGATCTGGAAGGTAACATCCTGGGTCTGATGCCTCAGGCGTTAATCACCACGCCGGGCGGATCCCTCGACCCTCAGAAAATCACCCATCAACAGGTGTCGGCGCTGAAAAGTGTTAACCGCGCTGTACCGCTGACCACCGGCGATGTCGTGCTGCAAAGCCCAGGCAGCGTCGCGGTGGGCGTGATGCTCGGTGTCGATCCTGACCAGAAAGACCCGCTGGCGAAATACTTAATTGGGGTTGCCCAGCAGGAACTTCAACCCGGTAAATACAACGTTATTCTTGGCGATCAGCTGGCGCAGCAGTTAAAAGTGCGCCGTGGCGATCAACTGCGTCTGATGGTCACCAGCGTCAGCCAGTTCACGCCGGTCGGCCGCGTCCCGAGCCAGCGTTTGTTCAACGTTATCGGCACTTTCTCCGCCAACAGCGAAGTGGATGGTTACCAGATGCTGGTGAACATTCAGGACGCCTCACGTCTGATGCTGTATCCGAAAGGCAATGTCACCGGCTGGCGTTTGTTCCTCGACAAACCGCTGGACGTCGACAGTCTGAGTACGCAAAAACTGCCTGACGGTGCAAGCTGGAAAGACTGGCGTGAACGCCGCGGCGAATTGTTCCAGGCGGTGCGCATGGAGAAAAATATGATGGGGCTGTTGCTGAGCCTGATCGTCGCCGTCGCCGCGTTTAACATTATTACGTCACTGGGTTTACTGGTGATGGAGAAGCAAGCCGAAGTGGCCATTTTGCAAACACAGGGCTTAAGCCGTCGCCAGATTATGGCGCTGTTCATGGTGCAGGGCGCCAGTGCCGGTGTGATCGGCGCGTTGCTCGGGGCCGTGCTCGGCGTGGTGCTGGCCACCCAACTGAATACAATTATGCCAGCTATCGGGCTGATGCTCGATGGCGCGTCGCTGCCGGTCGATATCGAACCGGTTCAGGTCGTGGTCATCGCGCTGGTTGCTATGGCTATTGCTTTATTATCTACGCTTTATCCTTCCTGGCGCGCTGCTGCCACCCATCCCGCAGAGGCTTTACGTTATGAGTAATTCTTTATTATTGCAGTGTGAAAACCTCTGTAAGACTTATCAGGAAGGTAAAATGCACACCGACGTGCTGCGTGACGTCAGTTTCGCTATGCAGCCGGGTGAGATGATGGCGATTGTCGGCACCTCCGGTTCCGGCAAAAGTACTTTGCTGCATTTGCTGGGCGGACTCGATTCCCCGACGTCCGGCGAAGTGATTTTCAAAGGTCAGTCTCTGAACGCGATGTCTTCATCGGCGAAATCTGAATTGCGTAACCGCGAGCTGGGCTTCATCTATCAGTTCCACCATTTGCTGCCGGATTTCACCGCGCTGGAAAACGTCGCGATGCCGCTGCTGATTGGCAAAAAGAAATCTGCCGAAGTGCAGGAACGCGCGCTGGCGATGCTTGAAGCGGTGGGACTGCAACATCGCAGCAATCACCGTCCTTCCGAGCTTTCCGGTGGTGAACGTCAGCGGGTGGCAATTGCCCGTGCGCTGGTGAATAATCCTTCGCTGGTGCTGGCCGATGAACCGACCGGTAATCTCGATCAGCGCAATGCCGACAGCATTTTCGAATTGCTCGGCGAACTGAATGTGCGCCAGGGCACGGCGTTTCTGGTGGTGACGCATGATCTGCAACTGGCGAACCGTCTGACGCGTCAGCTGGAAATGCGTGACGGCAAGTTGCAGCAGGAATCGATGTTGCTGGGAGCGAAGTAATGTCTGGCATTCCTTTTTCATTATTGATTGGCCTGCGGTTCAGTCGTGGACGCCGTCGCAGCGGCATGGTGTCGCTGATTTCGGTAATTTCAACGTTAGGCATTGCACTGGGTGTGGCGGTGCTGATCGTTGGCCTCAGCGCCATGAATGGTTTTGAACGTGAGCTGAAAGAACGCGTACTGGCGGTCGTACCGCACGGCGAAATCCGGCCGGTCAATCAGCCGTTCAACAACTGGCAGGGCGTGCTGGATCGGGTGGGAAAAGTGCCGGGTATTGTGGCGGCTGCACCCTATATCCAGTTCAACGGCCTGATTGAGCACGGCGCCAAACTGCGCGCCATCCAGCTGAAAGGTGTTGATCCTCAGAGTGAACCGCGTGTCAGTGCCGCGCCGAAATTCGTGCAGAATAATGCCTGGCAGAATTTTAAAGCCGGTCAGCAGCAGCTGATCCTCGGCAAAGGTGTCGCGGATGCGGTGGGCGTGAAGCAGGGCGACTGGGTGACCGTGATGATCCCGAACAGCGACCCGGAAATGAAGCTGTTGCAGCCAAAACGTATTCGCCTGCAGGTTGCCGGTATTTTGCAGCTCAGCGGACAACTTGATCACAGTCTTGGCATGGTGCCTCTGGCCGATGCCCAGCAATATCAGGATATGGGCAGCAGCGTGACCGGTATTGATATCAAAGTGAACGATGTCTTTGCCGCACAGAAACTGGTGCACGACGCCGGTGAAGTGACTCAGGCTTACGTTTATATCAGCAGCTGGATCGGAACTTATGGCTACATGTACCGTGATATCCAAATGGTGCGCGCTATCATGTATATGGCGATGGTGCTGGTGATTGGTGTGGCCTGCTTCAATATCGTTTCAACGCTGGTGATGGCGGTGAAAGATAAAAGCAGCGATATTGCGATTTTGCGCACACTGGGCGCGAAAGACGGACTTATCCGCGCAGTCTTCATCTGGTACGGTTTACTGGCGGGGCTGGTCGGCAGCGTTGCAGGTGTAGTGATCGGCGTGATTGCGGCCTTCCAGCTGACTAACATCGTCAATGCATTGCAAAAACTGACCGGTCACCAGTTCCTGTCGGGCGATATTTATTTCATCGACTTCCTGCCTTCTGAAGTTCACTGGCTGGATGTCGCAGGGGTGCTGGTAACCGCCCTGGTGCTGAGTTTGCTGGCAAGCTGGTATCCGGCGCGGCGTGCGAGCCGTATCGATCCTGCCCGCGTACTCAGTGGCGGTCAGTAATCCATTTTTAAATGAAGTCTTAATCAGACACAGAGAGTAAGGAGCACTTCATGCGCACACGTCATCGTCTGTGTCGGTTTCGCAAAAATAAGCGCATTCGCCATCAGCGGTTCCGGTCGAATATTTTCCACCGTGACTCGATGGCGGCTGCGTCGTTGAAGAAGCCGTTTGTCGTGGTGCTGACCGGCGCAGGGATTTCCGCCGAGTCTGGCATTCGTACTTTCCGCGCCGCTGACGGTTTGTGGGAAGAACATCATGTTGAGGATGTGGCGACGCCCGAAGGCTATCGCCGTGATCCTGAACTGGTACAGCGTTTTTATAATGAGCGCCGCCGTCAGTTGCAGGCAGAAGATCTCAAACCGAATGCTGCACATTACGCGCTGGCCACGCTGGAAGAGGCGCTCGGTGAGAACTTCCTGCTGGTTACGCAAAATATCGATAACCTGCACGAGCGCGCGGGCAGCTTACGCGTCATTCATATGCACGGCGAATTGCTAAAAGTGCGGTGTACGCAATCGGGGCAGGTATTGGACTGGCCGGGCGATCTGACTGTGGATGACCGCTGTCATTGCTGTCAGTTTCCGGCACCGTTGCGCCCGCACATAGTCTGGTTCGGTGAAATGCCTTTTGGCATGGACGAGATTTACGATGCGCTGGCTAAAGCCGATTTTTTTGTCGCTATCGGTACGTCTGGCCACGTTTATCCGGCCGCGGGATTTGTCCATGAAGCGCGCATCGGCGGCGCCTGTGCTGTTGAACTGAATCTTGAACCGAGTCAGGTTGAAAGCGAATTCGATATGAAGCACTACGGGCTGGCGAGCCAGGTCGTACCGGAATTTGTCCATAAGTTCCTGACCAAGAAAGACCAGGCCTGGTGATCACCAGGCTTTTTTTATTGTTCCCGCCAAAAATTGCGCCTGCCCCATAGACATATCTCGTTAAACTTGGTGAAAAATGACCTGACGCAATATTCAGGGTTTTCATGCTGCGCATAATAAAACCCAGCCGCCAGAGGATACCCAAATGAATAAGTTGCTTGATCGTTTTCTTCATTATGTTTCTTTCGATACTCAATCTAAGCCCAATGTTAAACACACGCCCAGCACCGACGGACAACTCAGGTTGGCGCAGGCCCTGCGTAATGAACTGACCGAGCTAGGTTTTTCTCAGGTTACGCTCAGTGATAAAGGCTGCGTGATGGCCACCTTGCCAGGCAATGTGGCCTGGAAAGTGCCGGTGATTGGTTTTATTTCCCATCTGGATACCGCGCCTGATTTCACGGCTAAACACGTTAATCCACAAATTGTGGAAAATTACCGCGGCGGCGATATCGCACTGGGTAATGGCGATGAAATATTATCTCCGGTGATGTTCCCGGTATTACATCAGCTTCTCGGGCACACGATTATCACCACCGACGGCAAAACCTTGCTCGGGTCTGATGATAAATCTGGTATCGCAGAAATTATTACCGCGATGGTGCGACTGAAAAACAGCAATATTCCGCACGGACCGGTGCGTATCGCCTTCACGCCAGACGAGGAAATCGGCAAAGGTGCGCAGAGTTTTGATATTCCTGCATTCGGCGCGCAGTGGGCCTACACCGTCGACGGTGGCGGAGTGGGGGAGCTGGAGTTTGAGAACTTCAACGCTGCGTCGGCCACGATTAAAATTGTCGGTAATAATGTGCATCCGGGCAGTGCCAAAGGGGTGATGGTGAATGCGCTGTCACTGGCGACGCGTTTTCACAACGAGCTGCCTGCAGATGAAACGCCCGAACATACAGAAGGTTACGAAGGTTTCTACCATCTGACGACCATCAAGGGCAACGTTGAGCGTGCGGAAATGCATTACATCATCCGTGATTTCGACAAAACGCAGTTCGAAGCCCGTAAGCAAAAAATTATTGATGTCGCACACGTGGTCGGCAAAGGCCTGCACCGTGATTGTTATATCGAAGTGACGCTCGACGATCACTATTACAACATGCGCGACAAAGTGGCTCAGCATCCGCACATTATTGCGCTGGCGCAGCAGGCGATGAAAGATTGCGATATCGAGCCAATCATGAAGCCCATTCGTGGCGGCACTGATGGCGCGCAGCTTTCGTTTCGCGGTTTGCCATGCCCGAATATCTTCACCGGCGGTTATAACTTCCATGGCAAACACGAATTCGTAACGCTCGAAGGAATGGAAAAAGCGGTTGCAGTGATTATGCGTATCGCGGAACTGACGGCGGAAAGATCTCAATAAATCCTGTTCAGCCTTTGAGTTATAACGTTTAACAATATAAGGCTGGTTAGATTGCCCTTTATTATCAGCGTGTTAACCACTTTATCTGGTTATGACAGATAACCTGCCTAAATATATCTTGATTTCGTATCTCTAATTTGTATTTTTTTCTCATTTCTCCTGTCTGTAAAATACATTTTTGCCTCTACGGATTTGAGAAAATGGAATTAAAGGATGTAGCATCACTGCGGGATTTTGTCAGAACTCGCACCCCGACTCGTGGTACCGGCACTTGTTATAGTGCATGGGTATTAATCTGGTATCCGGATGGTGGGAATGTAGGCCATGCGTCAATGTTTATTGGTGATATTTTAGAAACCAGTCCTTATGTCAGCTGGTGGCCACAAACAGAAGATAAAAAAATCATGTTCGGTAAATACCCTTCAAGAATCGCTTGCATGGGGAATACCAGTTCAACGACTTATCGTTCTGATGCACGTACCGAAGGTAACCCACCAGATGTTATTTATGGATTGATGAACCTGGACGAGAGTGCGATGAAAACAGCCTGGTATGATATTTGTCATAAAGCAGGAGGATCATCATTTCGTACCGTCGGGAAGAATTGCGCTAATATTGTTGGCCGGGTCATCAATGCAGGACTTATCGCTTCACCATTACGTGCCAGGGCCTTTGGCTATATGCAGGGTGGTTTTTTACCCTGTACGCCTAAGCGTGTAGGGGTGGCATGTAATTATCTGAGAGATAAAGACCTCGCCATAAAAATAAGTCTGCATACCAAATCTCTGAACCTTAATCCTTTCAAACGCCTGCTGCGGCTTCGATAACTTCGTCGGGCTGTGAAAGCCCGACAGCATTGCGTTTGTTATTTTAGAAGCTCCATTCCGTGCAGCGCTATCCGGTAGCCGTCTGCGCCATTGCCTTGTGTAGTGATGTTATGGACGCCCCTCCCTGAAGTAGCCAGTGCCATACTCTATTGACTGCAATTAATTCAGGAGTGATATCACATGAACACAATCAGAGTTGTTGGTATCGACATTGCCAAATCTGTT
>NZ_JAHXYO010000030.1:0-54020 GCF_019969905.1 Rahnella sp. GSA61A
CAAACTCTTCAATTAAAAGTTCGATTTGCTTCAACAAGTGAAGCGGTGCTCAGAGATTACTTCGTAATAATTCAACTAAATGAATTACTGCTTGGTCACTCTAAGACTTGATATTTTTTGCCACCGAAGTGGCTGATATCGTCTTGTGAGTGCCCACACAGATTGTCTGATAAATTGTTAAAGAGCGTACGCTGCGAGACTTAACTCAGCAACGTGGGAGGCAGATAATACTCTTTCTCCCTGAAGAGTCAACCATTTTCTTTTACAAGATGCGGTGTTTTCACCGGGTTGATTCTTCCTGACTGGGCGACTTGGTTCTTGTTAGAGGAGTCGTTGTTCCCGGTCAGTGGAGGCGCATTATAGGGAGTTCTCAGAAGGCCGCAACCCCTAATTTCAAAAAACTTTCTGAATGCTTTCTTTTTGGCCTGAACGTCTATTAAGCCCGCATTAGTGCGATTTTTTATACGATATTTGCCCAAAATCTTCAGCGAATTTGGCCACCTGCTGCCAGTCGGTATATTCCACTTCTTTACGGGTATCTGTTTCACCACCTGTCATCCGCATAATCAGTTGGATCATGACCTTATCGAACCAGCGATATCGCGGATAACGTAATGCGCCAGCAAAGACACCGCACATTGCCGGTTCCCACGGGGATGCCAGCAGGAATTTACGTACATAGGCATTAGTCTGTGGCGTTCGTTTTTCGGGTTTGCGCGCTGTCAGGTTGACGCCGAAAAAAGCCGACGGCATGTGATTCAAAGTTTCGGCGTGTTTTTTAACGAACTTATCCAGCACCGGGTTAAAGTGACCGTAACGTATAGAAGCGCCGATCATCACCTGGTCATAGCTTGTCAAATCGACATGTTCCGCATGTACCAGATCAACAACATCGCAGTTGCACTTTTCTTTCAGCTCACTTGCTATATAAGAAGCGATAGCATGTGTCTGCCCGTCACGACTTGAATAGAGTATCAACGCTTTCATACTTGTTTCCCTTTCTTAAAACTCATTCCCGCCAGAACGTCGGCGTGAACAGCACTAATAATGTGAAGACTTCCAGACGACCAAACAACATGGTGACGATCAGGATCCATTTCGCCACGGAATTCATCGAAGCAAAGTTATCAGCCACCACCCCCAGCCCCGGGCCAAGGTTATTGAGTGTGGCGGTAACCGCAGCAAAGGCGGAGAAGTTATCCACACCGGTGGCAACAATCGCCAGCATGCTGACAATAAATACCAGCGCGTAAGCGGAGAAGAAACCCCATACCGCTTCTATGATACGTTCAGGCAACGCGCGGTTACCCAATTTGATGGTGTAAACCGCATTCGGGTGAACCAGCCTTTTCAGCTCGCGCGAACCCTGTAAATAAAGCAAAAGAATACGGATCACTTTAAGACCGCCGCCCGTTGAACCGGCACAACCACCAATAAAAGCAGAGCACAATAATAGAAGCGGCAGGAACAGCGGCCATTTGGAAATACTGTCAGTGGTATAGCCTGCGGTGGTGGCCATTGATACCACCTGGAAGAATGCCTGATTGAGCGTTTCCAGCGGCGAGCCGTAGGTATTGTGGATCCACAGAATCACCGTGCAGATGACGACCAGCGTGAACTGCACGCCGATAAACATGCGAAATTCCGGATCACGCCAGTATACCTTGAGGTTTCGCCCGCTCAGCACCGCAAAGTGCAGGCCGTAGTTACAGCCGGAGATCAACAGGAATACCGCCACAATGGTATTAATCGTTCCGCTATGGAAATAGCCGATGCTGGCATCATGCGTCGAGAAGCCACCGATAGCGATAGTCGAGAAACTGTGGCTGATGGCATCAAAGACCGGCATACCGGCGCCCCATAATGCCAGCGCACAGGCGATGGTCAGCAGCACATAGATAAGCCACAGCGTTTTTGCTGTTTCGGCGATACGCGGGCGCATCTTGTTATCTTTCAGCGGCCCCGGCATTTCGGCGCGATACAACTGCATTCCGCCGACCCCCAATATCGGCAGAATGGCTACCGCGAGCACAATGATCCCCATACCACCAAACCATTGCAGCATCTGCCGGTAGAAGAGAATCGCTTTCGGCAAAGAATCCAGCCCGACCAGCGTGGTCGCGCCCGTCGTCGTCAGGCCGGAGAAAGATTCAAAGAAAGCATCGGTAAGGGAAAGATTCGGCCGCTCGGAGAACAGAAAAGGCAATGCCCCGACGCTGCCCAGCACCGTCCAGAACAGCACCACAATCAGGAAACCTTCCCGTGGCTTCAGCTCACTTTTCTGCTTCCGGTTTGGCAGCCAGAGAAATAACCCAATCGCCAGGGCGACAAAGAAGGTCTGACTGAACGCACGCCCCGCACCATCGCGGTAAATTAAAGCGACCAGACCGGGAATAATCATCGTTCCCGAGAAAAGGATGACGAGCACCCCCACAATGCGTGTTATGGCACGAAAATGCATGCTGGTGCGTTCCTCAGCGAATTAACCATAGAAAAATTTAAGAAACCGGACGCAGGATTAGCGTGCCACGGCTGATATCGAACAAATGGCTGACGGTTGCCGGTGCATCTGCGGCAGGCAACGCCAGAACGAGATCCACCGCCGCGCCGTATTCACTGCGTAAAATATGCCCGCCAACCTGCAAAAGCAGCGTTTCCACCAGCTGTAACTGGCTGTAATCACACTGCACCGCGAACTCCGCCAGCGGAACCTTTTGCTGCACGATAAGTTGTTTTAATGCCTGCTGAACACCGCCGCCGTAGGCTTTCACTAACCCGCCAGTACCCAGCATTATGCCACCGTAATAACGCACCACGACGGCGGTGATCTCCCCGACTCCGCTTCCCATCAGCTGACTTAAGATCGGTTTACCGGCTGTGCCCGCCGGTTCGCCATCATCAGAAAAGCCCAGTTGCTGAGAATCAGCAGGCGCGCCAGCTACAAACGCCCAGCAGTGATGACGCGCTGCCGGATGCTGGTTTCTGACCTCCTGAATAAAAGCCTTTGCCACTTCAACTCCCTCAGTTCTCGCCAGCAGGGTGATGAAGCGACTCTTCTTTATTTCTTCGCTGAAACTGACAGGCTCAGCGGGGACGGGATAAGGCTGCATCAGGCCAGCTTCAGATCACGTGTCATATTTTCGATACGATTATCGTGGATGACAATGTTGTCTTCGATACGAATGCCGCCAAATGACTTCATGGCATTGATGCGATCCCAGGCAAAGTGTTTGCTAAACTGCCCTTCGCGCCACGGTAACAGCAACGAATCGATGAAATACAAACCCGGCTCGATAGTCAGCACCATGCCTGGCTCAATCACACGGGTACAACGCAGGTAGGGATATTGCGAAGGCGCGGCCAGATGCGTGCCGGTATCATCCTGCATAAACCCGGCGACATCGTGAACCTGTAACCCCAGCGGATGCCCCAGACCATGCGGCAGGAAAGGCCCGGTCAGGTTCTGTTCCACCATGGCGTCTTCACTAATATCCACCACCAGCTTATGCGCTTTCAACAATTTGGCGATACGGTGATGCATCTGAACATGATAGTCGGTATAGCGCACACCGGCTTTAATCGTATCAATTAACGCAAGTTCTTCCGTATTGAGATCTTTCACGAGTGCTGCAAAATCACTGTCCGGTTTTGCGGCATAGGTACGCGTCAGATCGGCGGCATAACCGTTATATTCTGCACCGGCATCAAGCAGGAAGCTGTGCATTTCGGCAGGCGGCTGATTATCGAGCGTAGTGTAATGCAGTACGGAAGCGTGTTCATTGAGCGCGACAATGTTGCTGTAAGGCACATCGGTATCACGATGACCGGTAGCAGTGAGATACGCCAGATTGATATCAAATTCGCTCATGCCGGAAAGGAACGCTTCTTTCGCCGCGCGATGGCCACTGACCGCGACTTTCTGCGCTTCACGCATACAGGCCAGTTCATAGTCTGTTTTGTAAGCGCGATGATAATGCAGGAAATCCAGTACCACTTTCGGATTCACGTTCGCCGCAGGGATACCCATGCTGATCGCACGTTCCTGACTGTAACCGATGTAACCCACACGTTTGAGATCAACCGGCAACTGGCCTTTGATATCGTCAGCGTTGGCCAGCGGCGTCAGGGAAATCTCTTTCGTCCAGAAGGACTCCGGCAGCGGCTCATGGCTGTGCCAGTAATCCACCGGAGAATAGAACCACAGCTTCGGCGCATTCACGCCATCCACCCACAACCAGCAGTTCGGCACTTTGGTGACCGGCACCCAGGCTTTGAACTGCGGATTGACTTTGAAGGGATAACTGTGGTCATCAAGGAAGGTCGTCAGCAACTCACCGGAGTGAATCAGTAACGCATCAAGCTGAGAACGTTGCAGAATTTCACGGGCACGCGTCTGCAGCGTGGCGATATGTTCTTTATAAAGCGTAGTAAGCGATTCCATCCAACTGTCCTTTTTTCACCTGAATGACGATGCAGCATCTTACCACAGCCTCACCGCGACCATAGTCCCGGAAGGTTTGTGATCTTGCCTGCAAATAAAACACATCTCATTTGCAAATTATTAACATAAAAACCACACTCCAAAACATCTGGTCATACCAGATCATCCCAGATGATTCAGGAGAGACACATGCTCTACCAAGGCGAAACACTACACCTGCACTGGCTCGACGGCGGTATCGCGGAGCTGGTGTTTGATGCTCCAGGCTCGGTCAACAAACTCGACACCCAAACTGTCGCCAGCCTGGGCGAAGCCATTGCAGTACTTGAAAAACAGTCTGACCTGAAAGGTCTGCTGCTCAGTTCGGCCAAACCAGCGTTTATCGTGGGCGCGGATATCACCGAATTTTTATCCCTGTTCAACGCGCCAGCCGAAAAACTGCATGAATGGCTGGATTTCGCCAACAGCATTTTTAACCGGCTGGAAGACCTGCCGGTACCGACACTTTCTGCCATCAGCGGTTATGCGCTGGGCGGCGGTTGCGAATGCGTGCTGGCGACAGATTTTCGTATCAGCACTGCCGATGCCCGGATTGGCCTGCCGGAAACCAGTTTAGGGATTATGCCGGGCTTCGGCGGTTCCGTACGTCTGCCACGTCTGATTGGGACCGATAGTGCGCTGGAAATTATCGCCGCCGGTAAAAATATCAGCGGAAAAGAGGCCCTGAAAGTCGGGCTGGTCGATGCAGTGGTTGAAGCCGATAAACTGCGCGACGCTGGCATCAGCATGCTGAGAAACGCCGTTGACGGCAAACTGGAATGGCATAACCGTCGTGATCCTAAACGTCTGCCGTTGAAACTCAGCCAGATTGAAGCGGCGATGAGCTTCAGCGTCGCCAAAAGTATGGTCATGCAAAATGCCGGTAAACACTATCCGGCGCCCATGAGCGCGGTGAAAACCATAGAAGCCGCGGCCCGTCTGGGTCGTGATGAAGCGTTGCAGCTGGAAACCGCCAGCTTTGTGCCGCTCGCACAATCAAAAGAAGCCCGCGCACTGGTCAGTATTTTCCTTAACGATCAGTTTGTGAAAAGCAAAGCCAAAAAACTGGCGCAAGACAGCGAAAAACCGAAACAGGCCGCCGTATTGGGCGCGGGCATTATGGGCGGCGGGATCGCCTACCAGTCTGCGCTGAAAGGCGTGCCGGTTGTGATGAAAGATATCAACGACCAGTCCCTGACGCTCGGCATGAACGAGGCTGCCAAGTTGCTGAACAAGCAACTGGAGCGCGGTAAACTCGACGGTCTGAAAATGGCTAAAGTGCTGTCGACCATTCATCCGACGCTGGATTACAGCGGCATCGAACGTGCCTCTGTGGTCGTTGAAGCCGTGGTCGAGAATCCTAAAGTGAAGGCCGCGGTGCTGGCGGAAGCGGAATCTCTGCTCGGCACCGATACCGTTCTGGCCTCGAATACCTCGACCATTCCTATCGATCTGTTGGCGTCTTCGCTCAAACGCCCGGAAAACTTCTGTGGTATGCACTTCTTCAACCCGGTGCATCGTATGCCGCTGGTCGAAATCGTGCGTGGTGAGAAAACCTCAGACAAAACGATTTCGCGCATCGTTTCTTACGCACTGGCGATGGGTAAAACGCCTATCGTGGTCAACGACTGCCCGGGATTCTTCGTCAACCGCGTACTGTTCCCGTATTTCTCCGGTTTCAGTCTGTTACTGCGTGATGGCGCTGATTTCCGCCAGATCGACAAAGTGATGGAAAAACAGTTCGGCTGGCCGATGGGTCCGGCTTATCTGCTGGATGTGGTCGGCATCGACACCGCGCATCACGCCCAGGCCGTGATGGCCGCCGGTTTTCCTGAGCGCATGGCGCGGGATTACCGTGACGCTGTTGATGTGCTGTTTGATAACCGTCGTTTTGGGCAGAAAAATCAACTCGGTTTCTACCGTTACAGCGAAGACAGCAAAGGCAAGCCGCGCAAGGAAGTTGACGAACAGGCGATCAGTCTGCTGGCCGACAACCTGAAACCAGCACACACTGACTTCTCACCGCAGGACATCATCGCCCGCATGATGATTCCGATGATTAACGAAGTGGTGCGCTGCTTTGAGGAAGGCATTATTGCCAGCCCGGCCGAAGCCGACATGGCGCTGGTTTACGGCATCGGATTCCCTCCTTTCCACGGCGGCCCGTTCCGTTATCTTGATACCCTCGGCACCACTGAGTATCTGAAAATGACCGAACAGTACGCACATCTGGGGCCGATGTATCAGGCACCGGAAGGGCTACGCGCTAAAGCGCAAACCAATGAAAGTTACTATCCGGTTGCCGCTCCGCTGGAAAACTTCAGCACCGGTAATCAGGCATAAGGACCGAAATCATGGAAAACGTAGTCATTGTTGACGCAGTCCGCACGCCAATGGGCCGTTCAAAAGGCGGCGCATTCCGCCATGTCAGGGCTGAAGATCTCTCCGCGCATCTGATGCGTGCCGTACTGGCCCGTAATCCGGCGCTGAACGCCAAAGATATTGATGATATTTACTGGGGCTGCGTCCAGCAGACGCTGGAACAAGGCTTCAACATTGCCCGTAACGCGGCGCTGCTGGCGGAAATACCGCACAGTGTTCCCGCGACTACGGTCAACCGTCTGTGCGGTTCTTCCATGCAGGCGCTGCATGACGCCGCCCGCGCCATTATGGTCGGTGACGCACAGGTCAGCCTGATCGGCGGTGTGGAACATATGGGTCATGTGCCGATGAATCATGGTGTGGATTTCCATCCGGGGCTGAGCAAAACCGTAGCGAAAGCCGCAGGGATGATGGGACTGACGGCGGAAATGCTGGCAAAAATGCACCAGATCAGCCGTGAAATGCAGGATGAATTTGCCGCACGTTCACATCAGCGTGCTCATGCAGCCACCGTAGACGGGCATTTCGCTAACGAAATTGTGCCGACCGAAGGCCATAACGCCGATGGCGTTCTGACCCGTTATGATTTCGACGAAGTGATCCGCCCGGAAACGACGGTCGCCACACTGGCAGCTTTACGCCCGGCGTTCGATCCGGTGAATGGCACTGTCACGGCGGGAACTTCTTCTGCCCTCTCCGACGGCGCATCGGCAATGTTGCTGATGAGTGAATCCCGTGCCAAATCTTTAGGTCTGAAAGCCCGTGCCCGCATCCGCGCCATGGCGGTGGTGGGCTGCGACCCGTCCATTATGGGTTATGGCCCGGTGCCAGCAACGCGTCTGGCTCTGAAACGCGCCGGACTGAGCGTGCAAGACATCGGTCTGTTCGAACTGAACGAAGCCTTCGCCGCACAAGCCTTGCCGTGTGTGAAAGATTTGGGACTGCTGGAAACTATGGAGGATCGCGTCAACCTGAACGGCGGTGCCATTGCGCTCGGTCACCCGCTCGGCTGCTCCGGCTCACGTATTTCCACCACACTGCTGAACCTGATGGAGCGCCGCGACGTCCAGTTTGGCGTTGCGACCATGTGTATCGGTTTAGGTCAGGGCATTGCGACCGTTTTCGAACGCATCTGATTCTCTCTTTGTGCAAAAGCAAAAAAGCGGGCATTTAGCCCGCTTTCATCAATGTGTTCTGCCTGTTTTAGTTGCCGTTTTCCCGCCTGTCAGGGGCGGGCTTTTTCATTGTTCAATCAGATGAAAGAGAAAGCATCACCAAACAGACGGTCTTCCTGCGCACCGCGCTCGGCGACAAAACGTTCACGGGCGATTTTAGCCATCTCAAAACGACCGGCGATATAAATGTCGTACTCAGCCAGTGAAGAGAAATCCTGTAAAACCGCGCTCAGCACGGTACCGCTTCTGCCCTGCCAGCCCTCTTCCGGCTGTTCAACTACCGGGATCACCTTCAGGTTCGGATGATTAATGCTCATCGCTTCCAGCTCACCAAGATCGTACAGATGCTTCAGTTCACGCCCGCCCCAGTAAATGGAGATATCGCGGTGCGGTTGCTGCTCAAGTGCGGTGATAAGAATCGAACGGACGTAGGAGAAGCCGGTGCCACCGGCAATCAGCACCAGAGGACGCTCGCCGTCTTCACGTAGCCAGGCATCGCCGTGCGGAATATCAACGGTGATTGCCTGTTCTTTCAAAATGCGATCCATCACGGCCATCGCGTACAAATTCAGTTCAGACGCGCCGATGTGCAGCTCAATCACATTGTGTTGAGCCGGCGTCGAGGCCAGCGAGAACGGGCGCTTGTCACGCTCATCCATTACCACCATAAGATACTGACCCGCGCGGAACGAGAAAGGCGCTTCCGGAACCAAGCGGACGCGATACACCGTATCCGTTATCGCCTCAACCGAGGTCACTTTACAGCTCAATGTTGTCATGCGTTCCCTCTGTGGGTCATCAAAGCAAAGCGTAGGACAAAGATTCGATTATTTTTTCGCATCGTCTTTATCATTAAGAATAGCGAGTTCATCCCAAATAGCATCGATACGCGCGGTGACTTCCGGATCTTTCACAATCGGACGTCCCCATTCACGCTGCGTTTCACCCGGCCATTTGTTGGTCGCATCCATCCCCATTTTTGAGCCAAGCCCCGAAACCGGAGAGGCAAAATCGAGATAATCAATCGGGGTATTTTCCACCAGAACCGTATCCCGCGCGGGATCCATCCGGGTGGTGATCGCCCAAATAACGTCGTTCCAGTCGCGGGCATTCACATCGTCGTCGCACACAATCACAAACTTGGTGTACATAAACTGACGCAGGAATGACCAGACCCCCATCATCACGCGTTTAGCATGACCGGCGTATTGCTTCTTCATGGTAACGACAGCCAGACGGTAGGAGCAACCCTCAGGCGGCAGATAGAAATCAACAATTTCCGGAAACTGTTTTTTCAGGATTGGCACAAACACTTCATTCAACGCCACACCCAGAACCGCAGGTTCATCCGGCGGACGGCCGGTGTAGGTCGAATGATAGATGGCATCTTTTCGCTGCGTCATGTGCGTAATGGTAAACACCGGGAAGCTATCCACTTCATTATAGTAGCCGGTGTGGTCGCCATAAGGGCCTTCCGGTGCCATTTCACCCGGCTCGATATACCCTTCAAGCACAATCTCGGCGCTGGCAGGCACTTCCAGATCGTTGGAAATACATTTCACCACTTCCGTTTTGTTACCACGCAACAACCCGGCAAAGGCATATTCAGACAGCGTATCGGGCACCGGCGTCACAGCGCCAAGAATCGTTGCCGGATCGGCACCCAGCGCCACGGAAACCGGAAAACGCTGGCCCGGATTCTGCTGGCACCATTCCTGGAAATCGAGCGCGCCGCCCCGATGGGACAACCAGCGCATGATCACTTTATTTTTACCCAACACCTGCTGACGATAAATGCCCAGATTTTGACGCGGCTTGTTCGGGCCACGAGTCACAGTCAGGCCCCAGGTGATGAGCGGGGCCGCATCTTCCGGCCAGCACTGCATCACCGGAATTTTGGTGATATCGACCGCATCGCCTTCCCAAATCTGCTGCTGACAAGGTGCCGAATGCAGCATTTTGGTCGGCATGTTCAGCACTTGTTTAAACTTCGGCGCTTTGTCGTATAAATCACGAAAACCGCGTGGCGGCTCAGGTTCTTTCAGAAACGCCAGTAATTCACCGACTTCCCGCAACGCACTGACATCTTCTTTGCCCATGCCCATCGCCACACGCTGAGGTGTGCCGAATAAATTGCACAAAACCGGCATGTCGTAGCCTTTAGGATTTTCGAACAAAAGCGCCGGACCACCTGCACGCAGGGTACGATCGGCAATTTCGGTCATTTCCAGATAAGGGTCAACTGACTGGCTAATGCGTTTCAGTTGGCCTCTCTTTTCGAGTAACGAGAGGAAGTCACGTAAATCACGGTATTTCATGCTGATTCTGAGTCGCCAGGTTGAAGGAGAGCATTATAGAGCCTCTCCAGAGTTGTTGCTGCTTTTTTGTTATCAGCAAGTTTGTTATCAGTAAATTTCTTATTGGTAAGTAAAGTCTGATAACGAAAAAGCAGTATAACCGTCAGCCCGGGTATTTTTGGTCTGACGGTGCGGAAGTTATATCGCGACGACAATCACACGCAGTTAAAAGACACCAGAGGCTGGAGCGCCTGAGTATCCTGATATTCCTGTGTGTCTTGCCCGTGGCGGAAAACCTTAAACCCCTGATTTTTAGCACTGAAGTAACTCAGATCATTGCCGGACACCTGCAACAGGCTGCCTTCACGCAACGCAATCACTGATTCAGACGGGTTAACCGCGCAGAATTCCGCAATGCGCTCATCACGGGTTTCGCCCATATGACCGCTTAAATGGGCATCGATGTAATGCGGATTGATTTGCACCGGGAACAGGCCGAGAGCAGGCAGAACCACAGAGTTGCGAACAGGCATATCATTGGTGGTGCGGATGCTTGGCGTGGCGACATTACAACCCGCACTCCAGCCAACATAAGGCACATTGCGCTCACGCACTGCCCGCTGAATTGGTACGATCAGGCTATGTTCATGCAGCATCTGATTAAGCATCCAGGTATTCCCGCCGCTGATCAAAATGCATTGTGCGCCGGCAATAGCTTCAGCAGGATTTTCTGCATGATGAATGCTACTGACGCGAATGCCCAACGTATCAGAAAGTTCCAAGGCGCGGGCATCGTAATCACTGCGGATCAGGGCGTAGGGGACCAGCACGGCAGAGGTGATATTGTGTGCCTCAAACATAGTCTGGATGCGCGTTTTAGCGTAACCCAGTAACTCAGATTCACCTGAAAGCTTGCCGTTACTCAGTAAAAACAGCTCCATGAGATTTCTCCTGATAAAATAGGATTAATAGAGGGGATAAGAACGCGCTTTTCTCCGATAATAAAAGATAACGGGCCGACAATCAGCAAACGTCTGCATAGACTTGCACTGTCTGTATCTCATGAGCGGCTTTTGGTATGCTGCCCCGCTCAACGCTTTTATGTGGGAAACTATGGAATCCTGGTATTTACTCTATTGCAAACGTGGTCAGCTTCTTCGCGCAAAAGAACATCTTGAACGCCAGAACGTTAACTGCCTGACGCCGATGATCACACTGGAAAAACTGGTGCGCGGACGCCGCACTGCGGTCAGCGAGCCACTGTTTCCAAATTACATGTTCATCGAGTTCGACCCTGAGCGGATCCATACCACGACGATCAACGCAACGCGTGGCGTCAGCCACTTCATCCGCTTTGGTGCGAAACTGGCCACCGTCCAGCCTGATGTCATCAAACAGTTGATGGAGCCACCAACAATTGAAATTCGTGATCCTGATACGCCGTATGAAGGCGATCAGGTGGTGATTACCGACGGGATTTTTGCCGGTATCGAAGCGATTTATACTGAACCGGACGGCGAAGCACGTTCACTGCTGATGCTTAACCTCATCAACCAGCCGGTTCGTCAGAGCATCGAAAATACGCACTTCCAAAAAATCTGACCGGCATCTCCGCCCAGTACAAATGATAAAGGCACCGTTAAAGGTGCCTTTATCATTGGGTTCAGCGGCGCGCGGACAATGCAAAAAGTTTACGTGCATTGTCATCCGTGATATCTGCCAGCCACTGAGGATCTTCCCCGCGCCACAGCGCGACCTGTTTAACAATATGCGGCAGGAAAGCCGGTTCATTGCGGCGGTTTTTCGGCTTGTTTTCCATATCACGCGGCAGTAAATACGGTGCATCGGTTTCAAGCATTAACCTGTCCGCAGGGATCAGCGGCAGCATGTCACGTAATTCCAGCCCGCGACGCTCATCGCACACCCAACCGGTGATACCAATCGACAGTCCGAGAGATAAATACAACTCAAGCTCCTGACGGGTGCCGGTGAAACAATGAACCACGCCGCCCGGCAAATCGGACAGCCAGGGTTTCAGCAACGTGGCGAAGCGCTCACCAGCATCACGACAATGCAGAAACACCGGCAACTGTAATTCTTTCGCCAGCGCCAGCTGTGCCGTGAAAGCCGCTTCCTGTCGATCTGCCGGAGAAAAGTTGCGATTGAAATCCAGCCCGCACTCACCGATAGCCACAACATTGGGTAACACTGCAAGCTCACGGATACCGGCTTCAACCTGCGCATTCCAGTGACTTGCCTGATGCGGATGCACGCCCGCCGTCGACCAGCAAAAATCAGGATGCTCATCCGCCATTTTCTGCGCTTCGACACTTTCCTGCGCTGACGTTCCGGTGATCAACATGCCGCTCAGACCGGCAGTTCTGGCTCTTTCCACTACCTGCAGCCGATCTTTATCAAACTGACTGCTGGTGAGATTTATACCGATTTCAAACATGGGGAGTCCTGAAACAGAAACCGCCCAACAGGGCGGTTTCTATGTATAACGAAAGAAACTTTAAGCAGGCTGATCCGGATCGGTCTCGTTGTCGACGTCCGACCGGCGACGGCCTCCGACATAGAAACGGGCAAAGAACACGCCGATTTCAAACAACAGGTACATTGGAATGGCCAGCAATGTTTGCGAGAACACATCCGGCGGTGTTAACAACATCCCGACCACAAAAGCCCCGACCAGCACATACGGACGTTTCTTTTTCAAGTCTTCGGGTGTCGTTACACCACTCCAGCAAAGCAACACAATCGCGATAGGCACTTCGAAGGAGACGCCAAACGCCATAAACAACGCCATCACGAAATCGAGATAGTTGTTAATGTCGGTGGCTATCTGCACGCCAGCCGGTGCAGTTTTCGCAAAGAAAGCAAACGCCAGCGGAAACACGACGAAATAAGCAAACGCCACACCGAGATAAAATAACGCGGAGCTTGAAAACAGCAGCGGCATCATGAGACGGCGTTCGTGTTTGTAGAGCGCCGGAGCCACAAATGCCCAGACCTGATACAAAATGAACGGTGCAGAGACAAACACCGAGACAATCATGGTCAGTTTGATAGGCGTAAAGAACGGCGACGCGACGTCAGTCGCAATCATGCTCGCGCCCAGCGGCATTTGTTTGATCAGCGGTGAAGCCACCAACTGATAGATGTCATTTGCGAAATAAACCAGCGCTAAAAACACCACAATAATGCAGATAATGGCATTTAACAGGCGCTTACGCAGCTCAATCAGATGACTGATAAGGGGTTGTGTATCTTCAACTGCCATGTTTAACGCTCGCCTGTCGTTTGAGTTGATGAAGCCGGTTTAGCCGGTGCTGCGGGTTCAGCCACAGGGGCTTCAGCAGCAGTTTTCACAACCGGTGAAACGTCAACAGAAGCGTCAGCCGCGTGTTCCGCCGAGGCCGTCAGCTTTTCAGCCGCAACATGCGCCGTTTTATTTGAGGCCAGAGCGGCATCAACAGCACTTTGCGGTGCCGTTGCCGGTGCAGAAACCACATTGTCGGCAGCAGCAGGAGAGACACCCGCATCATGGTGCGCTTCAGCTTCATCCAGAACAGGGTTGTGGATGGTGTTGCCTTCCGCTTTGGCTTCTTCCACAGCTTTCTCTGCAGGATTCAATCCTGAATTGATCGACTGCTTCATAGATTCTGCGGCTTCTTTCAACTCGTCCATAGACGCTTTGATTTCTGGCGTGAGATTCTTCAGACCGGCTTCTTCCGCTTTCTTCAGGCTATCCTGCAATTCCTGGAGTTTCAGTTCCTGCGACAATTCGCTTTGAACTGAAGCAGCCATGGCACGAAGCGTACGGATCCAGCCTGCTACTGTTCTGACTGCTACAGGTAAACGCTCGGGCCCGAGGACAACCAGGCCAATCACCAATACCAGCAGCAGTTCACTAAATCCAATATCGAACACGGCTTATACCTGCTCTTTGTTTTGGCTCTTGGTGTCTTCTGCTTTCGCTTCTGGCTTGCTTTCAACAGACTTTGCTACGAAATCAGCATCAGTGGGAGAAACGTCAGCGTCTTTAGTTTTTGACTGGCTGTCGTCGTCACTCATGGCTTTTTTGAAGCCTTTGATGGAAGCACCCAGATCAGAACCCAGACCACGCAGTTTCTTCGTACCGAACAGCAGTACCACAAGAACAACGAGGATCAGGATTTTTGTAATACTAATACCACCCATTATTTTCACCTCAAACAGGAAGGAACGACATTTATTGCCGTCCGCAAACGGCATTCGATTTAAAACAATTTGCTCAGCTGGCGCGCTTCCATCCGATTAACCAGGAAACAACACCGGCTGCCATCAGGCAGGCGGGGTAAACCTTAACGCCACCCAACAGTAAGAGGGTTCCGCTCAGTAACAGCGTCGCACCCATTCCCAACAAATAACGAGACTGCCCCTGACGGGAACTCTGGTTATGGATCTGGGAGGAAAGCTTCTCAATGTTGTATTGCAACAGCTTGTGCTGATGCAGGCTCTGATAAACCAAATCTGGCAGTTCAGGCATTTTCTCAATCCAGAACGGCGCACGCTCTTTCAGTGCGCGGATCATCGCCGGCAGACCCACCTGATCACGAACCCAGCTTTCGAGGAAAGGTTTCGCCGTTGTCCACAAATCCAGTTGAGGATAAAGCTGACGCCCGAGGCCTTCTACATACAACAGTGTCTTTTGCAGCAACACCAACTGAGGCTGGACTTCCATATTAAAACGGCGAGCCGTATTAAACAGATTTAACAATACGTTACCGAAGGAAATATCCGCCAGCGGTTTCTCAAAAATCGGTTCACACACTGTCCGAATTGCAAATTCGAATTCTTCAACGTTGGTATCTCGCGGGACCCAGCCGGAATCGACATGCAATTCAGCTACTTTGCGGTAATCACGGTTAAAGAACGCGATGAAATTCTCCGCCAGATAGCGCTTGTCTTCCTTATTGAGCGAACCAACTATGCCGCAATCAATGCCTATGTAGCAAGGATCTTCAGGCGTTTCGTAGCTCACAAAAATATTGCCCGGATGCATATCCGCATGGAAGAAACTGTCGCGAAAAACCTGAGTGAAGAAGACCTGTACACCGCGCTCCGCCAGCAATTTCATATTGGTGCCCTGTTTTTTCAGCGCCTCAATATCAGAAACAGGGATCCCGTAAATACGTTCCATCACCATCAATTGTTCGCTGCAATAGTCCGGGTACACTTCCGGCACATACAGCATCGGGCTACCTTCAAAGTTACGGCGAAGCTGAATGGCATTCGCGGCTTCACGTAACAGATTCAGTTCATCGAGCAGCGTTTTCTCATACTCACGTACCACTTCACGCGGACGCAAACGGCGACCATCCGGTAACAAAATCGGTAGCCAGCCAGCAAGACGCGACATCAAACGGATATCAGCAACAATGGTCGGTAAAATATCCGGACGGATAACTTTGAGCACCACCGGTTTGCCGTTTTCTTTCAGGATCGCCGTGTGCACCTGAGCAATCGACGCAGACGCCAGCGGCGTCTGATCGAACTCATCAAACCAGGTTTCCAGCGGGCCACCCAGCGCGGCATCAATTTGCTGACGGGCTTTCGCACCATCAAACGGCGGAACATGGTCCTGAAGCAAAGCCAGCTGATCGGCTATGTGCGGGGGGAAAAGATCGCGGCGTGTAGACATCATCTGACCGAACTTGATCCAAACCGGCCCAAGCTGTTCCAGTGCCAGGCGCATGCGCTCACCTAACGGCTTTTCTTTATGACGATTTGGTAACCAGAAAAAAAGATAACGACCAATTCTCAGTGGTAACGTTAAGCGGATTTTAGGGATCAGTTCGTCAAGGCCGTAGATCAGAAACATGCGGATAATCAGATATAAACGTCGCATTTCCCTAGGCGTCACGGTTTGTCCTCCAGTTTTTTGATACGTTTATCCAGCGCATCCAGCTCACACACCAGTGCGGAAACCTCATCACTAAACCAGACAACTTCCAGCGGACCGGGTGCCATTTTCCACTCTTCAGTCAGCGTTTGCGCCACATAGCTCTGCTGGTGTTTCAACCCTTTTTGCAAAAAGCTGAAAACGCCCTGCACGGTCTGACTCAGCCCCTGTGCCGCAATGTCACCGATATAGGGTGCCAGAAATTCCGCAGGCTCAATTTCCGCCATATCCAGCAATGCAGAGAACTGCTGAACCAGGGCGATATCGCCATCAACTACCAGCTCGCCACTGCGCATCATGGGCGACAACTGCTGGCGATCACGTAACTTATGCAGCACTGACAGTTTCGAGGTGACGGTGCAATCTGCCGCGCCGTCCCATTGCCCGAGCACATCAATTTTCTGTTCACTGAACACAAACGTCAGTGGTGTACTCAGTTCCTGCAATTCAACACGCAGAACTTTACCGGCCAGACGTGTCCGCGCCGCCTTCATGCTGCGATCTCTGAAAAGCAGGTAATTAAGCGGCGTCTCGATAGCGGCAGTCAGTAACGGCGTTAACAACATCGGCATACTCATATCAGAATTTGAAACCCCGATGTAACGCCACAATGCCGCCAGTCAGGTTGTGATAAGTCACATTTTCAAAACCTGCGTCCGCCATCATTCCTTTCAGTGTTTCCTGATCCGGATGCATACGGATTGATTCAGCCAGATACCGGTAGCTTTCGGCATCGTGTGCAACCAGCTCGCCAATACGCGGTAAAATATGGAAGGAATAGGTGTCGTAAGCTTTGCTCAGCGGCTTCAGCACCGGTTTGGAGAATTCCAGTACCAGCAGACGCCCGCCCGGCTTGAGTACGCGGAACATGGAACGCAGCGCCTTCTCTTTTTCAGTCACGTTACGCAGACCGAAAGAGATGGTGATACAGTCAAAATAGTTATCCGGGAACGGCAGAGCCTCGGCATTCGCCTGAACGTAGCTGACGTTGCCGACGATGCCAAGATTGCGCAGCTTTTCGCGGCCCATCTTCAGCATGGAATCATTGATATCCGCCAGCACGACTTCGCCTTTCTCACCCACCAGACGGGAAAATTTTGCGGTCAGATCGCCCGTACCACCGGCCAGATCCAGCACACGTTGTCCCTGACGGACACCGCTGCAATCAATAGTGAAGCGTTTCCAGATGCGATGAATACCGAAAGACATCAGATCATTCATCAAATCATATTTTGCCGCAACGGAATGGAAGACTTCTGCCACCATTTCCTGTTTTTCATCTTTGGCTACTGTACGAAAACCAAAATGGGTGGTTTCCGGCGTCTGCTTTTCCATTATTTATGCCTGCTTTTTCAGTCGAACTCTTGGGGAGAAGTGTATCAGAACCCGTTCGAAAGCCCCATCACCGATGGTGATTCAACATATTGCAAAAATTCATGCATTGAATCACAAATACAGTGCAGGCCCTCTGACCCGCTATGTCTGCTGGTGGGGAGTTAACTCACCCGGGTTCAGCGTCTGTTCTTCTTCCGCATCAGAGGTATCGGGCAGAGATGCGGTGTCTTCAGGTTCATTTTCCGCTTTCGCTATTTCAGCCAGAGACGGACTGATAGGCCGTTTAACTTCAACACCCAGCGCGCGGAAACTTTCCACCTGTCCGATAAGATTACCACGGCCTTGCGAGAGTTTATTCATCGCGGATCGATAACTTCCCTGCGCTTTGTCGAGACTTTGTCCCATCGACTCCATGTCATCCACAAACAGCCGCAGTTTGTCGTAAAGACGTGCCGCGCGGTCGGCGATACGTTTGGCGTTCTGACTCTGATGCTCATAGCGCCACAAGTTACTGATCGTTCGCAGCGCCACCAGCAGGGTCGTCGGGCTGACCAGCATAATATTGTGCCGGAGCGCTTCGCTAATCAATTCTGGCTCACGGTCGATAGCCAGCAGAAAAGCGGGCTCAACAGGGATAAACATCAGCACATAATCGAGGCTGCGCAGACCGGGAAGTTGCTGGTAATCTTTGCGCCCGAGCAGGCGGATATGTCCGCGAACCGAGGCAATATGTTCATTGAGCGCCGCTTCCCGCTCGCTGTCATCCTCGCTGTTGAAATAGCGCTCATACGCGACCAGGGTCATTTTGGCATCAATCACTACGTCTTTATTCTGCGGTAACCTGACGACCACATCGGGTTGCATCCGGCTGTTGCTGTCAACCTGCACGCTGACCTGAGTCTGGTACTCATGCCCTTCACGTAAACCGGAAGCCTCGAGCACGCGGCTCAGCACCACTTCCCCCCAGTTGCCCTGCGTTTTGTTGTCACCTTTCAGTGCCTTGGTCAGGTTGACGGCTTCACGGGCCATCTCCACATTCAGTTGCTGCAGATTGCGGATCTCATGCGCCAGCGTATGGCGTTCACGGGCTTCCTGCCCAAAGCTGTCCTGCACCTGACGACGGAAACCATCCAGTTGCTCGCGCAACGGCAACAGTAACTTGTCGAGACTTTGCTTGTTCTGTTCGTCGGCACGGCGGCCATTTTGTTCGAAAATCCGGTTAGCCAGATTTTCAAACTGGCTGCTCAGGCGCTGTTCGCTGTTAATCAGCAGACGCTGCTTTTCTTCAGCCGCCATGCGGGTTTCATCCAGACGGGTTGAAACCTCACGCAACTCTGCTTCCTGCGCGCTGTTGATTTCCCGCTGCGCACGCAGTTCCTGATTCAGTTGCTCACACTCGTTTTGCCAGTGGGCAAGCAGTTGTAATTTTTCCTGACTGGCCGCCTGCAGGCTATGCAGTTTTCGCAGCTCAAGTTCAGCCTCACGCAGTTGCTGCTGCCCTGATTGCCGCTCGCTTTTGTGCGTATCATTTTCCGCTTTAGCCTGTTCCAGCGATTGTTCCAGCAAACGGCGCTGCGTTTCATACTCCGTCTGCTGTTGCTGTTGGCGCAGGCTGGCGATAAGCCAACCTACGAGTAAGCCCACTAACCCCGCCCCCAGGGCTGTCAGGATGCTGATATCCACGCGATTTCCCTCTTAAAGTCTCTTGCGGCCAAGGTAATGTCAGGCTGTATGGATGTCCAGTCTATTTTCTGTTGCATTGAGCCTTTGCGAGACGTCTTCCAAAAAGGAATTTCTCTGTATTTGCCCCCTTGCGATAGCCAGCCACAGAGAGCAGCATTCAAAACCAGCGGCTCAGCCACTGAATGCCGAAAGCACCTGGCGCCAGGATGCCGAAAGCCCAGATGAGTGCAGACGTCACATTCGCAATCTGGAAATATTTTTGCGGCATACCGCAGATACCGGCAACCAGTGGCACAACGGCACGAAGCGGGCCAAAGAAGCGGCCAATGAAAGCCCCGGGCATGCCCCATTTTTCAAAGAAAGCATGTCCACGAACCAGCATTTGCGGATGGCGGGAGAAAGGCCAGAAATTGCCAACCCGATCCTGATAACGGGCACCAATCCAGTAAGAAAGCCAGTCCCCCAGGAAAGCGCCTGCGGCGGCGGCGGCCCAGATGGGCCAGAACGGAATACCGGTTTCGCCGATCAGCGCGCCGAGTCCCAGCAAGATAAACGTTGCCGGGAGCAGCAGGGAAAGGAATGCCAGAGACTCACCAAAAGCCAGAAAGAAAACGATCGGTGCAGCCCACACCTGATGGGCGCGGATGAAGGTAGTGGTGTACTCAAGAAGGTCGTGAACAGTCAAAAATGCAGTTCCTTTTGTCAGAGATCCGGGAGGAGGTTCATCAATTATTCCAGATGGATTACTAACATGACCTTAACAGATCTGCTTAGCAGGGCAAAAAAACGGGCCGCCAGAGGCAGCCCATTGATGTGATGATGTGATGTGGTTGTTTTAGTTTTATAGGGACTAAATAAGCCTGCGGGCTGCTTCTACAACAATCTTCACCGCATGACTTTCAGTCTTTTTCATGGTTTCCGCATTAGGGATTTCCTGCTGCGTGCGGTTCACGATAACACCCGCCACCATCCCCGCGCGCAGACCCTGGCTTGCACACATGGTCAGCAGAGTCGCGGATTCCATTTCGTAGTTCATGACGCCCATTTCCTGCCACTCTTTCATCGATTCTTTGAAGCGACGGACAACACGGCCAGAGTAAGTGTCATAACGTTCCTGACCCGGATAGAAGGTGTCAGAAGAGGCGGTAACGCCAATGTGCGTCGCGGCACCCACGGCTTCTGCCGCCGCAACCAGCGCGGTGGTGCAGGCAAAATCGGCTACTGCAGGGAATTCCATCGGCGCAAAGTGCAGGCTCGCGCCATCAAGGCGAACGGCAGCGGTCGTGACCAGAACGTCACCGACATTGATGTGTGGCTGGATAGCGCCAGTTGTGCCGACTCGCAGGAAAGTACGGATCCCCAGTTGCGCCAGTTCTTCAACCGCAATAGAGGTCGAAGGGCCACCAATACCGGTTGAGCAAACAATCACAGATTTGCCATCAAGCTCAGCACGCCATGAGGTAAATTCGCGGTGGGAAGCCAGACGAACCGGGTTCTCCATCAATTTGGCAATTTTTTCCACGCGCTCAGGGTCGCCGGGAACAATCGCCAGCGTCGCGCCGTTTAAATCTTTTTTGGCCAGGCCAAGATGGAAAACTTCAGGCTGAGACATAACAAACTCCTCTGTGTGTAAGGTCATTTATTGGCAGGAGGAACACCCGGCAACTGTACTGAACATTGTGACGTTATTTCGTGACGGTCGTCACTATGATGTAACAACAGGAATTTCACATACATTTATTTTGTGATTCAAGTCACAAAATAAGGAGGGGTGAGGGAATTTTAAACAGGCAATCTCCGCTGCCGGGGATTGCCTGTTTATCAGTTACAGTTAATCAGGCAGGAACGGCATCTGCCGCCGCACTGCGCGACCAGATCCGGTGTTTGAGCATGTCTTTCAGAAACGCCTTCAGCAACGCTCCTTCTGCTTTTTCACCTTCCACAACGCCCTCTTCCGGCACATCATCCGTCAGCCCCAGCAGCGATTTGAAGCGGCGTGCATCGCCACTTAGCCCCACCACTTTCAGGTGTTTGTAGGCTTCGAGCACATAATGCCGTGCATCGCCATTCATCAGCAGTGCGTCGATATGCCCATGCGGAACAATCACTGCATCAACGGTGATGGAAGGCGATCCGGCAAACGTCGCATCAACCGGCAACGTAGAACCATCATCGGCAGTCACACTCCCTAAGTGACTGGCCAGCAGCTTAGGGTGAACGCCAGCGGCCTGAAGTGCCTGTAAGGTTTCCAGAACATCCGCCGCATTCACACCTTCACCCAGCAATATCGCCACCTGCCGCCCTTTGATCGTGCCTTTACCGCTGGCATACAAACTCAGCGACGGATCATTTTTCAGCCCATTCACGGGCTTCGGCGGCTTGATCTTCAGGGTGTCAGCGGAAAGGGTAATACCCAGATTTTTCGCCACTTTCTGCGCCAGCGTCTGATCAACATGCGCTAACAGATCCACGACCCGCTCGCGGATATACGGCCGCGCCACCTTCGATAATTCAAATGAGAAAGCGCCGATAATATGATCCTGCTCCGCTGTTGTCTGGCTCAGCCAGAACAGGCGCGGATGGGCATAATATTCGGCAAATGACGGACTGCGCTGACGGATTTTTTCTGCATCAACCCGTTCAGGATAACTTTCAAAGCCACCGCCGGACGCTGCCGGAGGTGTTTCCCTCGGCCAGTTATTGTTGATGGAATTCGGCTCGTAGTTCGCCGGATTCGTATCAATGTCCTGACGGTGCATGCCGTCACGCTGGAAGTTATGGAAAGGGCACGTCGGCCGGTTAATCGGAATTTCATGGAAATTAGGCCCGCCCAGACGACTGATTTGCGTGTCGGTGTAAGAGAACAGTCGCCCCTGCAACAGCGGATCATTGGTGAAATCTATGCCCGGCACAATGTGCCCCGGGTGGAACGCGGCTTGCTCGGTTTCAGCAAAGAAATTATCGGGGTTACGGTTGAGCACCATTTTGCCGATCAGTTCTACCGGCACCAGTTTTTCAGGGATGAGTTTGGTCGGGTCGAGCAGGTCGAAATCAAATTTGAATTCATCTTCTTCAGGGATCAACTGCACACCCAGTTCGTATTCCGGATAATCTCCGGCTTCGATGGCTTCCCACAAATCACGGCGGTGGAAATCGGCATCTTTCCCGGCCAGTTTCTGCGCTTCATCCCATAACAGAGAGGCTTTTCCGGCCAGCGGTTTCCAGTGGAAACGCACAAAAGTGGCTTTGCCTTTTGCATTCACGAAACGGAAAGTATGGATGCCAAAACCTTCCATCGTGCGGTAACTGCGCGGAATGCCCCGGTCAGACATCGCCCAGAACACGTTATGCAGGGTTTCCGGTTGCAGGGACACGTAATCCCAGAAGGAATCGTGCGCACTCGCTCCCTGCGGGATTTCGTTATGCGGTTCGGGTTTTACCGCATGCACAAAATCAGGGAATTTATGGGCATCCTGAATAAAGAACACCGGTGTATTGTTACCGACCAGGTCGTAAATGCCTTCATCGGTATAAAACTTGGTCGCCCAGCCGCGGATATCACGCACGGTATCTGCCGAACCGCGGGACCCCTGAACGGTAGAGAAACGCACAAATACCGGCGTTTTCTTTTCAGGATCAGACAGGAAGCTGGCTTTGGTCACCGCCTTCATACTGCGATAGGGCTGGAAATAACCGTGCGCTGCAGCGCCCCGCGCATGAACGATACGTTCGGGAATACGCTCATGGTCGAAGTGAGTAATTTTTTCACGGAGAATGAAATCTTCAAGCAGTGTCGGGCCACGGTTTCCGGCTTTCAGCGAGTTCTGATCATCAGAGATTTTGGTGCCCTGATTGGTGGTCAGCGGCTGTTTTTCACCATTTTTGCGGTGGCGTTCTAATGCATCGAGTTTGGCATTGGTATTTTCCGGACTCTTCGCACTGCCGGACGCTGTCGGTTCTTTTCCTGGCGGTGTCGGTTGTGGCGAAGGCTGATAAATACGATCGCCGGGCGCAAGATCCCCCAGGCCTGGCTGTGAAGATTCAATGCCCGTGGCGGGGGCGCGGCTTACCGATTTTGACTCGCTTTTCTTGGTCACTTTAGAGGGTGATTTTGACATTGAACATAGCTCCTCGACAAAGGTTTCGGGTGTTCTGTAGACGTTCTGTAAATCTTCCATGATGACTTTCCTGATTAACTTTTAACTATAGAACATCTCTTGCGCCTTGCTGTTCATGCTTTCCGGCTATAGTTTTAATCCATAGCCACAGATTTTCGTATGGACACTTGCCTGGAGACCCCAATGAAAAAAGAAGAATTGCTTACCCTGAAACAGGCTCCGACCAGCTTTGCCCCTGCCGTCACTCCCGTCGCCAGCACCACTATCCATACCGATACTGACGGGCTGCACGCAGGCCAGACCACCATACCCTCGCAGGGCGAAGATATGCCCGCCTACCTCGCCCGTCCGGAACAGTTCACCGGTAAATTGCCGATCGTGCTGGTGGTGCAGGAAATTTTTGGTGTACACGAACACATTCAGGATATCTGCCGCCGTCTGGCGAAACAGGGTTATATGGCCATCGCGCCGGAGTTGTACTTCCGTCAGGGCGACCCGCGTGACTACACTGAAATCAGTGAGCTTTTTGCTAAACTGGTCAGTAAAGTGCCGGATCAGCAGGTGCTTGCAGATCTCGATCACACTGCACACTGGGCATCACAACATGGCGGGGACATTTCTAAATTAGGCATCACAGGTTTCTGCTGGGGCGGGCGCATTACCTGGCTGTACGCGGCGCACAATCCGCAGCTGAAAGCGGGCGTGGCGTGGTACGGCAAACTGGTCGGCGATAAAACGCTGACCAGCCCGTCAAATCCGGTTGACCGCGCCGCCGCGCTGGATGCACCGGTTCTGGGTTTATACGGCGCAGAAGATTCCAGCATTCCTCTGGATACCATTGAAACCATGCGTCAGGCCATTCGCGCAGCCAATGCTACGGCGGAAATCGTGGTATATCCGGAAGCGGGCCACGCGTTTAACGCCGATTATCGCCCGAGTTACCACGCTGAAGCCGCCGCCGACGGCTGGCAACGGATGCTGGATTTCTTTGCGCAGTATGGGGTTAAGTAATAAAAAGTATGGTGTGCAGTAAAAGGACACCGACCAGAATGACAAAAGCCCGACAGGTTTTTCCTGCCGGGCTTTTTACGGGAAGTTAACCCATTACAGCGACAACTGCCCAAAGGCACCCTGCCAGTCTTGTTCAAATTTATCGACAGCCGCCTGTACCGCAGGCGCACTGATAAATTGCTCCGCTACGTCCACCGGGATAGTGACAGACTGACAACCTGCCAGCAGACAGGCCAGAACCTGACGCGGCGTTTTAAAACTGGCGGCCAGCACTTTGGCATGCGGCGCATGCAGGGACAGCAATTGCTGCAACTCCGTCACCATCGCAATGCCATCTCCCCCCTGGGCATCCAGCCGGTTAACATACGGCGCGACATATTCTGCTCCGGCCAGCGCCGACAGGAGTCCCTGCCCGGCACCATACACCGCGGTTCCCAGCGTTGGAATTTTGCGGGTACGTAAGATCTTAATCGCTGCCAGACCGGCGGCGGTGACCGGCACTTTGACCACCAGCCCCGGCACGCGGGAATGCAGCAGTTCAGCTTCTTCCACTATCTGTTCGGTCTGATTCGCCAGCACTTGTGCAAACAGTTTCCCTTCACCACCTAATGCATCACGAAGCCCGGGCAAAACCTCCCACACGGAAGTCTGCGATTTAGCCACAATGCTCGGATTGGTGGTCACACCCTGTAACGGTAAAATCCGCGATAAACGTTTTACTGCACTGATATCAGCCGTATCCAGATAAAGTTCCATATTCTCTCCTGTCAGAGTTCCAGTTCTTGTTTAAGCAGCGCTTCAATCTGTGCTGCGGTGGTGGAATGCATCAGCACATCACGGAAACTGTCATGCATAATCCGTCGCGCCAGCTTTGAGAAAATCCGCATATGCTGATCGCCTGCAGCGTGTTTATTGAGAGTCAGCATGATGACAAACTGCGCTTCTTCATCGCCCCACCGCACCGGTTGCGGGAGTTTCGCGACGCTGATAGTCGATTGCTCAATGTGTTCTGATTTGGTGTGCGGTATCGCAAAGCCAAACCCGAGGCCGGTGGAAAATACGGCTTCGCGCGCCCAGACATCGGCGGCGAGTTTGCGCGGATAACGGCAACGCCCTGCCAGCATCAGGTTATCCACCATGCCTTTAATCACTTCTTCTTTACTGCGCCAGTCAGCATTAAGCGCCACACATTCCGCCGTAATCAACGGGGCATCGTTGACCGCCATCCTGAACTGCGCCAGCAGGTGTTCGACTTCCAGCGACGTGCGACACTGCATGGCGCGGTTCAGCAGCAGGCGACATTCGCGGCTGTCGAGTTTGGCCAGCCGTGCTTTGGTCACAGGAACCGACGGTGCACTCATGCTGATTTCATCAAGCCCCAGCCCGACCAGCAGCGGCAATACCGAGCCTTTCGCGCCAAGTTCACCGCATAAACCAATCCATTTACCGTGGCGATGCACTTCGCGCACAACGTGGTCGAGGCCGCGCAGGAAGGCCGGATTCAGGCTGTTGTAATGGCGTGTCACTTTCGCGTTATCACGGTCGACCGCCAGCAGATACTGCGTCAGGTCATTACTGCCGATGCTAAAGAAATCAATCTCTTCGCAACACTGATCGATGATGAACATCACCGACGGCACTTCCAGCATGATCCCAAGCTGAATTTTTTCATCAAACGGCACTTGCTCACTGCGCAACGACTGCCTGACTTCAGCCAGTTGATCTTTCACCCATAAGATCTCTTCCATAGAGGAGATCATCGGGATCATGATTTTCAGCGATCCGTGCGCCGAGGCGCGCAGGATCGCGCGCAACTGCGTATGGAATAACGGCAGGTATTCCTGATAAATACGCACGGCGCGATAACCGAGGAACGGGTTGTTTTCGGCAGGAATGTTCAGATAATGAACTGGTTTATCGCCACCGATATCCATGGTGCGGACAATGATGGTTTTGCCGTTGGCCGCATCCGTAGCCTGACAATAAATGTTGTACAACTCATCTTCGGAAGGAGCGCTGGCGCGATCCATATACAGCATTTCTGTACGGAACAGTCCGACAGCTTCTGCCCCATTGCCAAACGCCGCGCTGGCTTCGACCGAGTGGGCAATATTGGCCGCCACTTCAAGGCGCACACCGTCAGCGGTATACCCCGGTTTATTGAGATATTCACTTTGCTGTTCACGCAGCGCCTGATGCACCGCCTGTTCCTGACGATAATAACGGCGCACCGGTTCGCTGAGCGCACAGACAATCAGCCCGAGATCGCCGTCGATCTGCACATTCTGCTGCAAATAAGCCTGAAGTGGCTGTGGATCAACGCCAACGAGTGCAGGAATATTGAACGATCGGGCAAGGATCACAGTATGCGACGTACTGCCTCCGCTGCCGAGCAACAGCCCCTTCAGATGTGTTTTATCCAGTTCGAGAAATTGACTTGGCGTCAGTTCATCTGCCAGACAAATACTGGCTTCGCTCAGTGCCTGCTGGGAAGGAAAACGCTCCTCGCCATAGATTTGCTGTAAAAGCTGGAAGCTGACATCACGAATATCCAGCTCGCGTTCACGCAAATAGGCGCTGGACGATTGTGCAAGCTGCAAGCTGAAATGCGCGGCGGTGTCGACAATGCTTTGCGCACAGCTCCGGCCTTGCGCCACGCGGCTCAGCAAGGCTTCCCGCAGGCTGTTATCACGCAGCAAAGAACGGTGCGCTTCCAGCACTGCCGTGATCGTCCCGTTGTCCGCCATCAGCTGTAATTCGAGTGATTTTTCAAGCTGTGCCAGTCCGGTGGAAAGCAGACTTTGTTCTTTATCTTTACCCTGAGATTCCGGTAGATCCCTGAGTGTCGCCAGATTCACATTCGACAGGCTAACCAGTTTCCCCAGCGCACAACCTTCACTGACTGAACGGGCGCGGAAAACCAGCGGAGAAAGATGCATCAGGGATTCAGGAAGCGGCTCAAATTCAGCGTTTTCATCATGCTCAGGCAGGGCTTCATCGCAATGAGGCAGCTGATGTTTAATGAAATGTGCCAGCGCAGCATGCGCAGCATCTTCGTCATTCCCTTCGATGGTCACGTGACATTCATCGTTAAACAGAATATCGGCACCAATCAGTGAAAGGACACTTTTACCATCTGCAATGCGGTCAGTACGCCCATTGTGCCACTTAAATACAGACCCGAAACTGTTGCACAGCGTTTCAATATGGCTGGCCGGGCGGGCGTGAACACCATTTACCAACATGCAGGTGAAGCTCAACTTCTTGGCCATTTCTGAATCCTCATCCCAAATTCCGGTGTAATGCACCGACTCCTTGCAGCATAAGAGTCAGGCGGATCCGATAGCTACCAGACAAAAATGACAAACACTGGATAAATGTAATGTGTATCGTTTTTTGCGAGCCAGCTCACGCGCCACTACCGTCACTAAACCGCGTATTGTCTCGGGTTATTTGAACCGGCTCGCATTTTTGTGAGGACATTACAAAAGTCCAGTAAAACACAAATTTGTCCACTATGAGCGCCACAGCCAGCAGCCTATTGTTGAGGTCGATAGCCTTTCTGTATCTGCGGTTTTTGAAATGAAACCCCTGATATTTGCGATTTTCAGCCCGACACCGGTTTTCGTGGAGTTCATCATGAAAGACTTACTCAATATTCTAAAAAATACCCGCCAGCATCTGATGACTGGCGTGTCTCATATGATCCCCTTTGTGGTCGCGGGCGGCATTTTGCTGGCGGTCTCGGTGATGCTGTATGGCAAAGGTGCCGTACCGGACGCGGCAACCGATCCGAACCTGAAAAAGTTATTTGATATCGGCGTCGCCGGTTTAACCCTGATGGTGCCTTTTCTGGCGGCTTATATCGGTTATTCCATCTCTGACCGTTCCGCGCTCGCCCCTTCGGCGATCGGTGCCTGGGTCGGCGCCTCATTCGGCGCAGGATTTTTTGGCGCGATCATCGCCGGTTTGCTGGGCGGCATTATCGTTTTCTATCTTAAGAAGATCCGCGTACCGAAGATCCTGCGCTCGGTGATGCCGATCTTCGTGATCCCGATTATCGGCACCCTGCTGACTGCGGGCGTCATGATGTGGGGACTGGGCGAACCGGTTGGTTTGTTGACCACCTCCCTGACTCACTGGCTACAAGGCATGCAGCAGGGCAGCATTATTGTGCTCGCCATCATCATGGGGCTGATGCTGGCCTTCGACATGGGCGGACCTGTTAATAAAGTGGCCTACGCTTTCATGCTGATTTGCGTGGCACAGGGCGTGTATACCGTGGTGGCGATTGCCGCCGTGGCTATCGCGACACCGCCGCTGGGGCTGGGCTTTGCCACGCTGATTGGCCGTAAATACTATTCCACCGAAGAGCGCGAAGCGGGCAAAGCCGCCATGCTGATGGGCTGTGTCGGTATCACCGAAGGCGCCATACCTTTTGCCGCCGCTGATCCGTTGCGTGTCATTCCTTCCATCATGTTCGGTTCTGCTTGTGCGGCGGTGACTGCCGCCCTGGTTGGCGCGCAATGCTATGCCGGCTGGGGCGGGCTGATTGTACTGCCGGTCGTGCAGGGAAAACTGGGGTATATCGGCGCGCTGCTGGTCGGCATGGTTGTCACTGCACTGTGCGTCAACACGCTGAAATATCTGGCCGCCAAAAAGCAGTCGGCAAAAACGCGTCAGGAATCTGACCTTGATCTGGACTTCGAAATTAACTGAACCCAAAGGAAAACATCATGACTCACATTATTGCTGTCACCGCGTGCCCGTCCGGTGTTGCTCATACTTATATGGCGGCTGAAGCGATTGAACGTGCGGCAAAAGCTAAAGGCTGGGAATGCAAAGTTGAAACGCAGGGTTCAATCGGTCTGGAAAACGAACTGACGCCGGAAGATGTGGCGGCCGCCGACATCGTGATCCTGACCAAAGACATCGGTATCAAACAGGAAGAGCGTTTCAAAGGCAAAGTGACGGTGCGCGTGGCCATCAGCGATGCCGTAAAACGCGCAGATGCCATCATGGAAAAAATCGCAGCGCATCTCGCCAAAGCTGCTGTCACGGATTGATCCCAAGGAGAACGAGATGACTTCCCGCACAGAACGTCTTAAAGCCGCACTTTTCGCCAGCCCGCGTGAAATCTCGCTGGAACGTGCCCTGCTGTATACCGAAAGTCACCGCAGCACAGAAGGCGAACCCACGCTTTTGCGCCGCGCGAAAGCCACGGCATACATTCTGGATAACATTGAGATTGCCTTGCGTGAAGACGAGCTGATTGTCGGTAACCGTACGGTCAAACCACGTGCGGGGATCATCTCCCCTGAAATGGACCCCTGCTGGCTGCTGAAAGAGCTGGACACGTTTCCCACCCGTCCGCAGGACCGTTTCAACATTTCTGAGCAGGATAAACAGATTTACCGCAGGCAGCTTTTCCCTTACTGGGAATCGCATTCGATGAAGGATTTCATTAACAGCCAGATGCCGGAAGAAGTGAAAGCGGCCACTCAGACGCAGATTTTTAGTATCAACCAGACTGACAAAGGTCAGGGGCACATCATTATCGATTATCCCCGTCTGCTGAATTCGGGCCTGGATAACTTAGTTTCAGAACTTCAGCAACACGTTGCCGGCGCGCCGGATAATGCCTTTTATCAGGCAGCGCTGATTACACTGCAGGCAGCACAGCGGCATATTTTGCGCTACGCCGCGCTGGCAGAAGAGTTAGCAGAAGCCTGTCAGGACAACTCAAGAAAACAAGAACTGGCGCGTATTGCCCGCATTTCGCGATATATTTCCGGCCATAAGCCACAGGATTTCTATCAGGCCTGCCAGCTGTTCTGGTATATGAATATCATTTTGCAATACGAATCCAATGCCAGTTCGCTGTCCCTCGGGCGCTTCGATCAGTACATGCTGCCGTTCTATCAGCACTCGCTGTCCCACGGCGAATCCCCGGCGTTTCTTAAAGAACTGCTGGAAAGCCTGTGGGTGAAATGCAACGACATCGTGCTGCTGCGTTCGTCGTCCAGCGCACGTTACTTCGCCGGATTCCCGACGGGTTACACCATTTTACTCGGCGGTCTGACCGACACCGGACGCAGCGCCGTCAATGTGTTGTCGTTCCTGTGCCTGGATGCCTATCAGAGTATTTGTCTGCCACAGCCTAACCTTGGCGTGAGAGTCAATGAACTGATCGACCGCCCGTTCCTGCTGAAAACCGCCGAAACAATCCGCCTCGGCACCGGCATTCCACAAATCTTTAATGATGAAGTGGTGGTTCCGGCATTTCTCAATCGTGGCGTGCGCCTTGAGGATGCGCGGGATTATGCGGTAGTAGGCTGCGTGGAATTATCCATCCCTGGCAAAACCTACGGGCTGCATGATATTGCCATGTTTAACCTGTTGAAAGTCATGGAACTGACGCTGCATGAAAATGAAGGAAACACCGCGATTACTTATCCTGAGCTGGTGGAACAGATCCGCCGGAAAATCAGCCATTACGTCAGGCTGATGGCGCAGGGCAGCAATATCTGTGATATCGGCCACCGCGACTGGGCACCGGTTCCGCTGCTGTCCTCCTTTATTACAGGTTGTCTGGACAGCGGCAAAGACATTACCGCTGGCGGCGCACGTTATAATTTTTCCGGTGTTCAGGGTATCGGCATCGCCAACCTCAGCGATTCCCTGTATGCGCTGAAAGGCATGGTGTTTGATCAGCAACGCCTGACCTTTGATGAATTACTGGCTTCGCTGAAAGAGAATTTTGCCAGCGAGGAAGGCCGCGCCATTCGCGCCCGCCTGATCAACCGCTTTGAGAAGTATGGCAACGACATTGATGAAGTCGATTTGATCAGTGCAGATTTGCTGCGTTTTTACTGTAAGGAAGTCGAGCAGTATCGTAATCCACGCGGTGGTCAGTTTACGCCGGGTTCTTATACCGTTTCCGCACACGTACCTTTAGGTGCGGTAGTCGGTGCAACGCCGGATGGCCGTTTTGCCGGTGAACAACTGGCAGATGGCGGACTTTCGCCAATGTTGGGCCAGGATCATCAGGGACCAACGGCGGTATTGAAATCCGTCAGTAAACTCGACAATACACTGCTCTCCAACGGTACGCTGCTGAATGTGAAGTTCACGCCATCAACGCTTGAAGGCCAGCAGGGGCTGAATAAACTGGCCGATTTCCTCGGCGCGTTCACCCGTCTGAAGTTGCAGCATGTGCAGTTCAACGTGGTGAATGCTGAGCAGCTTCGCGAAGCGCAAAAACGTCCACAGGATTTTGCGGGGCTGGTCGTCAGGGTGGCGGGATACAGCGCGTTCTTTGTTGAGCTGTCAAAGGAGATCCAGGATGACATTATCGGCCGCACCGCGCACCAGCTCTGACCTGCGGATCCCTGTTATGGAAGCAACGGAAAGACGCGGGCGCATCTTCAACATTCAGCGTTTTTCACTCAACGATGGCCAGGGTATCCGTACCCTGGTTTTCTTCAAAGGTTGCCCCCACCGCTGTCCGTGGTGCGCCAACCCTGAATCGATGTCACCACGCATTCAGGTCATCAAAAGGCAGGCAAAATGCCTGAACTGCCGCACCTGTTTGCAGGATCCGAACGAATGTCCGAGTGGTGCAATGGAGTATGTCGGCGAAGATATTACGCTGCCGGACTTAATGACGCGCCTGCTCAAGGATGAGATTTTTTTCCGCTCGTCGGGCGGTGGTGTCACGCTTTCCGGCGGCGAAGTGCTGATGCAATACACATTTGCCGGTGAGTTGCTCAGGGAATTGCAGGCCTTAGGCATTCCGACAGCGATCGAAACGGCGGGCGATGCACCGCTGGGCCACCTGTTGGCGCTCGCCGATCACTGCGATCAGGTATTGTATGACTTCAAGATAATGGATCCCGCTCAGGCACGAGCAGTGCTCAATATGGATCAGCCGCGTGTGTTGCAGAATTTCACGGCGCTGGCACGACGCGGCGTTAAGCTGCTGCCCCGCCTGCCGTTGATCCCCGGTTTCACGTTAACACTTGAAAATATGCAACAAATTCTGGATTTCCTGCAGCCCTTCAATTTAACTGAAATCCATCTGCTGCCCTTTCACAAATACGGCGAAGCGAAGTATCCGTTACTGGATAAAGCGTATTCAATGTATAAGACGACGGCACCGGATGCCGCAGCTATTGCGCCGTTTTATGCGATGGCCGAAAAATACGGTTATACCGTGACGCTCGGTGGATAAATTTTCTTAATCAGGGGAAACACTATGTCGCTCAAACTGGTCGCAGTAACCGCCTGTATCAGCGGTGTGGCGCATACTTATATGGCGGCAGAAAAGCTGGAAAAACTGTGTCAGCACGAAAAATGGCCGGTAAAAGTTGAAACTCAGGGTGCGCTGGGCCTCGAAAATGCACTGTCAGAAACCGACATTGCTCAGGCCGATGTTGTGCTTTTAGTCACTGAAATTCAACTGGAAAACGGTGAGCGATTTGCGCACAGCCGTTGCGTCCAAACCGGCATCCACACCTTTTTACGCACGCCGGAGAAAGTGATGGCTGCCGTAAAGAAACTCGCCACCTCGCCTCAGGGAACGAAAATCGTTCTGCCCTGACGATTACGACGTCCTATTTTCCAACTGGCTACGGTATTGCCGCCGGTATTCTGACGGAGAACGCTCAGTGCTTTTCCTGAACTGGCGGCAAAAATAGTTACTGTCGACAAAGCCACAGGCGTGCGCCACTTCCCTCACTTTCATGTCGTAGCCTTTCAACAAGTTCTTCGCCTGTTCAAGGCGGACATAATTCAGGTATTCGTTCAGCCCGATACCGCCGCTTTTCTGGAATAAATGCGACAGGTAATTTGGCGAAATATAGAAAGCCTTAGCGACAGAATCGCGGGTCAGCGGCTCGCGGTAATGTTCTTCGATATACTGGCGAACGGCCTCAAAAAGCGCCTGACTGCGCGAGGCAGTTTTCACAAAGGAACTGAACAAGTCCAGCGCGTGGCTCAACAACCCTTTCACCAGAAACTGCGCCGTAGTCTGATCGCTGCGGTGCCAGGCCAGTTCGTTTAATGCCTGCAACATAAACGCCCCCACGCGCGGCCCGCGCCTGCCCACATTGCCTTTTTCGCCGGACGTAAACTGCGCGCCATCCCAGTTCAGCAGACTAAAGCCCAGTTGCTGCTTGCCAAATAACAGAGTCAGCGTGCGTACCGGTTCCTGCCATTGCGGGCTGTTCCAGCCTTTAGCGGGAACGAACAACACATCGCCCGCCAGCATGCGGACATCCTGATTGTTCCCCTGTTCGTCCTCGCATTTCATCATCTGCTCCCCTTCCAGAATCAGTTCCAGCCGGGGGAAATCGACCTGATAGGACAGTTCAGGCACGGAATGCTGAGCACCGGCAAAATACACCTGGCGGATACCGTGCGGATGTTCAAGTACTGGCGTTAAAAGGGGAAAAAGCAGATGGGTCATGGTCAGGCTACCTTTCAGCAGAATCACACCATGATAGCGAATCTGCGCCGGAGAAAGAAAAACAAGACCAAAATTTGCGGAAGAAGATGGAAATTCCGCCCCGCCAGGCGTTGCACATCCGGTGCAGCCTTCAGGCGGAAGGGTTCCACCTGTAAAGCGTCACGGGCATGTGTCACTTTCAGAGGGCGGACTGATGCGGCAATGGCACGGGGACGCAAAAAACTCAAATAAAAAGGGGGCACCGGAGTGCCCCAAACGTTTCAGCAACAACACAACGTAAATCTAGAGAGCGTTCACTCAGGCTTTCTCAGCACGCAGACGCCTGGCGGCTTTCACCATGTTTTCCAGCGACTCGCGGGTTTCCGGCCAGCCACGGGTTTTCAGGCCGCAGTCCGGGTTGACCCACAGGCGTTCTGCCGGAATACGATCTGCAGCTTTACGCAGCAGGTCTTCAATCCATTCCACACTGGGCACATTTGGCGGGTGAATGTCGTAAACGCCCGGCCCGATTTCGTTCGGGTATTCGAAGTCTTTAAACGATTCCAGCAAGTCCATATCGGAACGTGAGGTTTCGATAGTGATCACGTCAGCATCCAGTGCGGCAATGGAATCCATGATGTCGTTGAACTCGCAGTAACACATATGGGTATGGATCTGCGTGTCGTCACGGGCAATTGCGGCATTCAGTTTGAACGCATCCACCGCCCAGCGCAGGTACGCATTCCATTCAGACTGGCGCAATGGCAGGCCTTCCCGCAGTGCCGGTTCGTCAATCTGGATGATGCCGATACCGGCTTTTTCCAGATCTTCGACTTCATCACGCAGTGCCAGCGCGATTTGTTTGGCGATTGTTTCGCGGCTGACATCTTCACGCGGGAACGACCAGCACAGGATCGTAAGCGGGCCGGTCAGCATGCCTTTCACCGGTTTTTCGGTCAGAGACTGCGCGTACTTCGCCCACTCTACGGTGATCGCTTGCGGGCGGCTGACGTCGCCGATAATGACCGGAGGTTTCACACAACGTGAACCGTAGCTCTGTACCCAGCCGTTTTGCGTGAACACAAAACCGTCCAGATGTTCACCGAAGTATTCCACCATGTCATTACGTTCAGCTTCGCCGTGAACCAGCACGTCGATACCCAGACGTTCCTGTTCTTTGATGGCTTGCTTAATATGCTCACTGATACCGGTACGGTATTTAGTGTTATCCAGACGGCCTTGTTTAAAGTCCAGACGCAGGCCGCGGATTTCAGTGGTTTGCGGGAATGAACCGATGGTTGTGGTCGGCCATGCCGGCAGGTTGAAACGGGCACGCTGCGCTTTGGCGCGTTCGGTGTAAACATGCTGACGCTCAATATCCGCAGCAGTAATCGCGGCAACACGTTTACCGACGGCCGCATTGTTTACTCGGGTGGATTCACGACGGGCGCGGATTGGCGCGCTGTATTCCGCCAGTTTTTGCTGCGCTTCGGCGGTGGGATTGTTCAGGGCAGCGGTCAGCAACGCCAGTTCGGCACATTTTTGCAGGGCGAAGGCGAACCAGCTTTTCACTTCTTCATCCAGACGGCTTTCGACGCTTAAGTCGATCGGGCTGTGCAGCAGTGAACAGGAGCTGCCGATCCAGATTTTACGGTCTTCAACCAGTGGCTTCAGACGGTCAAACCAGGTACTGAGATCCGCGCGCCAGACGTTACGGCCATTGATGACCCCCAGAGAAATCAGCCAGTCTTTTGGCAGCGCGTTGATGACGGTTTGCAGATCGTCACGACCAGCGACGGCATCAATATGCAGACCCTGAACCGGTAACTGGCGAAGGGTGTCGAGGTTGTGCCCGACGCTGTCGAAATAAGTGGTCAGCAGCAGTTTAGTTTTGCTCTTTTCCAGCGCGGTGTAAGCCGGTTTGTACGCATCCAGCCATTCCTGCGGCAGTTCCAGAACCAGAGCCGGTTCGTCAATCTGCACCCATTCGATGTCGCGTTTTGCCAGTTCAGCCAGAACCTGCTGATAAACAGGCAGAATATCGTTGAGCAGGGAAAGACGGTCAAACTGTTCGCCCTTCACTTTGCCGAGCCAGAGATAAGTCAGCGGCCCAAGCAGCACCGGTTTCACTTTGTGGCCGAGCGCCAGCGCTTCGTCCACTTCTTCCAGCAGTTGTGTCCAGGCCAGTTTGAATTTCTGACCTTTCACGAACTCCGGCACCATGTAGTGATAGTTGGTGTTAAACCATTTGGTCATTTCCGCCGCGGCAGCCGGTTTACCGGTCGGCGCACGGCCACGGCCAAGGCGGAATAAAGTATCGAGATCAACAGAGCCATCGGCATTCTGATGACGGGCCGGTACGTTGCCCAGCAACAGGCTGGTGGTCAGTACGTGATCGTACCAGGCGAAATCGCCCACCGGCACCAAATCCACGCCTGCTTCAGCTTGTTGCTTCCAGTGACGGGCGCGCAGTTCACGTCCGGTTGCCAGCAGTTCTTCCTGAGTGGAATTGCCTGCCCAGTAGCTTTCTTGTGCTTTTTTAAGTTCACGACGCAGACCAACGCGTGGAAAACCCAGAGTGTGATTCAGTATCGTCATCTTTTAAATTCCTGTTTAGCCATCCAGATGTTTACACATCCATAATCCGCAGGTAGTGTATATTCCACAAGCGCAAATTATTCATGACACAGTGAAGGACTCTCATGATCGAACTGAAACACCTGCGAACGTTGCAAGCACTGCGCAACACCGGGTCACTGGCCGCAGCCGCCTCGCAGCTTCATCAGACCCAATCGGCCCTGTCGCACCAGTTCAGTGACCTTGAGCAACGCCTCGGTTTCAGGTTGTTCGTGCGAAAAAGCCAGCCTCTGCGTTTTACCCCGCAGGGCGAAATCATGCTGAATCTGGCAGAACAGGTGCTGCCGCAAATTCAACAGGCATTGCAGGCATGCAATGAGCCGCACCAGACTTCACTGCGTATCGCGATTGAATGCCACAGTTGTATTCAGTGGCTGACGCCTGCACTGGATAACTTCCATCAGAACTGGCCGCAGGTGTTAATGGATTTCAAATCCGGCGTGACGTTCGACCCGCAGCCCGCCCTGCAACAGGGCGAGCTGGACATCGTATTAACCTCTGACATCCTGCCGCGCAGCGGTTTGCACTATTCCCCGATGTTCGATTTTGAAGTGCGTCTGGTGCTGGCACCGGATCATCCGCTGGCGACCAAAACGGTGATCACGCCGGAAGATCTCAGCACTGAAACGCTGATGATTTATCCGGTGCAACGCCAGCGTCTGGATATCTGGCGTCATTTCCTGCAACCGGCAGGCGTCAGCCCGTCACTGAAAAGTGTCGATAACACGTTGTTATTAATTCAGATGGTGTCGGCGAGAATGGGAATTGCAGCGTTACCGCACTGGGTAGTAGAGAGTTTTGAGCGCCAGGGTCTGGTGGTGACCAAAACCCTGGGCGATGGCTTATGGAGCCGCCTGTACGCCGCCGTACGTGACGGCGAACAGCGCCAGCCGGTGACGGAAGCCTTTATTCGTTCGGCGCGGCAGCACGCGTGCGATCATCTGCCGTTTGTGCGCGACGCGGCACGACCCAACGCCGGTGTACCCACAGTGAGGACATAATCACAGCGGCACCGATAATAAAGCTCGGCCAGTGCGGCTGCTGTTGCCAGATGGCCAGGTTAACCAGCAGCCCGGCCGGGACGTGAAAGTTGTTCATAATCCCCAGCGTTCCCGCATCGACCTGCGTCGCACCGTAGTTCCACATGAAATATCCCAGCCCTGAAGCGCCGATCCCCAGCCACACCAGAATGCCCCATTGCAGGTCAGTGGTCGGCAGTTTTTGCGGATTGCCCCACAGGAACCACGCCACCACCGCGCAAAGCAACGCGCCGATATAGAACCAGGAAAACGCCGTGTGCTGTGGCATCGGCCGGGTTTCCATCAGGCGTTTATAGCCCACCTGTCCGATGGCAAAACAGATATTCGCCGCCTGCACCAGTAATAAGCCAATAATGAAATGTTCGCTGATGTGGTCGTAACGGATAATCGCTGCACCCGCCACCGCCAGTAACGCACTGAGCGCATAACCGATGCGGATTTTGCGGCCACTGATCAGGTCATAAATCAGCGTGACGTACAGCGGCGTCATGACCGTAAACAGCAGGAATTCCGGCACAGACAGATACAGGTACGCCTCGAAGCTGATGAGATACATGATCCCGAGCTGCATTGCCCCCACCGCCATATACAACAGAATGGTCGTAAGCTGATGGCCTTTCCAGCGCAGGAACGGCAGGAAAACCAGCGCCGCCAGCCCTAAACGGACTAACACAGAAAATACGCTGTCGACCTGTCCGGCCAGATACACGCCAATCAGGCTGAAGGAAAAAGCCCACAAAATAGTGGTGATTATGAGTAAAGGCACGGCAATTGAGCCCTGTTGTCAGTGATAAGTGTGAAAGATGCACGATTGTAACGGAATGGGGAAAACCACGAAGTGCGAAGGTGGTTTACATCTGTTCAATTATAGAGCAAACGAGAGCAATACCACGCTTTGAGGGAAACGTGCGCTCAAATACCCCGTCCGGGGGCATGATGGCATACACTTAACGTATGACTGGAAACGGAGGATGAACTGATGAAATGTTTATATGGAATGCTCGCCGCGCTGCCGCTGCTGTTTGCCGTTCAGACCGCCAGTGCAGTCGAAAAGGTGCCGAACCCTAACGATCCGTTGCTGACCAATCCGTCGCAACAGCGCATGCAACAACAACAGCAAAACAATCAGCAAATGCAGAAACGTCAGCAGGAGCAGGATTTACGCACCAGCCAGCAACAACAGCAGCTCAAGCTGAAGTCGCAAATCCAGAGCAATCAGCAACGATTGCAGATCCAGCAGAATAATCAAACGCTGGGGCAGAAGCTGAATCAGACACCTTAATATTCCGGGAGGCACTCAGTGCCTCTTAAATTCCTCATCGCCGTAATGCTGTACTGACTATTTACCTCCGGTAATATCACCACCAGAAACAATAAAAATATCCCTCCCCTTGCATTTATTATTAATGCTTTTATTATTCCCGACCGATAAGAATAAAGTCTTTCTGCCCCTGAATCAGCGCGGCTAATAAAACAGGATCCGCACCTGAAGACGCATTAATAGTGTTTTATAAAATTAAAAGGGAAATTATTGCATGAAAGTTTCAACAGGGATTACCGTAGTTGCTGCCAGTTTATTATTATCCGCCTGTGCGACGACCCAATCTGAAAAGATCTCTGCCGCCAATGGCAGCACTATTGGCCTGTACTCAGGCTTTGCCTCGGCAGATATGAATAATAACCGCTCGCCTGATGTGTATTTGCGTGAAGTCACGCCCTCTTACACCGCTGCGGGCGTTGGACTTAATGTCCTGACTTCTGTGCTTGCTGGCGGTATCGCCGTGAATACCTTCAGTAAGGAAAACCTGAAAGGGTCTGAAATCAAAACCCTGCCTGAACCGACGAAAAACTATCTGACACCCCGGGCCAGGCCGCTCATCACAAACTGGCTGCAAAAAAATAGCAACGGCTATCAGTATAAAAACAATCTGAATATTGTGGCTGCACAGTGGTTACTGGTTTATAAAGACCTCTCCAGCGCCAACTCGGACTACGAGTTGCGTTACACCATTAAATTCTATAAAAAGCCTGAAGATGCGAATATGTTCTCCGCATGGGTTATTGCAGAATGTACGCCAACTGTCGTGACCGCCCCGCTTGCTGACTGGCAGGCAAATAACTATGCGCTGGTCACCAAAACCACAGAGAAATATATGGATTCCTGCCTGCTGGAACTGGATAACCAACTCCCGCGCCTGCTCAAACACTGAGTATTCTCAGCGGTAAAATAATTAAGGCGCGGGATCCGCGCCTTATTCCTGTCAGATAAAATCCGGCCCGATCACATCAATCTTATCGGTACAAATACAGTCCACGCCCCAGCCCAGCAATTCGCGGGCACGCGCCGGATTATTCACCGTGTACACCAGAATATGCAGCCCGGCGTCTTTGATGGCTTTAACGCGTTCTTCGTTGAGCAATTTGTGATTAAGATGCAGGGAAACGCATTCCAGTTCGTCAGTCAGCGCTTTCCAGTTTTCGTGCCATTCATCGATCAGCAAGCCACGCGGTAATTCCGGTGCGGCTTTTTTGGCGGCAACCAGCGCGTCGAATTCAAACGAGGAAAGCAACGGCGGAACGGCCTGATCTTTCCACAACTCCCGGGCGGCCAGCGCGACGTCGGTGCCGGTTTTCTCATCGGTTCCGGTGGTGGGTTTGATCTCAATATTCACCATCATGTGATGGCGCGCACAGCGTTCGGCTACCTGCGCCAGCAGCGGTAATTTCTCGCCTTTAAAAACGGCGCTGTACCAGTTACCGGCATCGAGCTTTTCGAGTTTTTCCCACGGCAATTCACCGGCCACGCCCCAGCCGTTGCTGGTGCGGTTCAGGGTATCGTCATGCAACAGGAAGATTTCCCCGCCTTGCGCCAGTTTGGCGTCAAATTCGATCATGGTGTGACCGTATCTGGCGCCCGTGTCGATGGCTGCCAGTGTATTTTCCGGTGCCAGTGCGCCGCCACCACGATGTGCCACAATGCGAGGATATGGCCAGGCTTTCATGTTTATTCCATCCGTAATCCGCTGTGAGTATCGAAAAAGTGTAACGCTTTCGCCGGGAAATCCAAGCGCAACAACGAGCCTGCTGTCGGGAACACTTCATGCGACAAACGCACCACGACACCGCTGTCCGCCAGTTTGCCGTGCGCCAGATTATCCGCGCCCAGCAGTTCCAGCGTATTCAGCACCATCGGGATCCCCTTCTGCGAATCATCAGTCAGATGAATATGTTCAGGACGGATGCCCACTGTCAGTTCGCGTCCTCCCCATTCCGGGCGAGGAACCGGCAGCGGCAGTTCGAATCCGTCTTCCATTACCAGCGATGTACCGTCAGTGGTCAGCTGGCCCGGCAACAAATTCATGGCCGGAGAACCGATAAAGCTGGCGACAAACAGACTTGCCGGACGGCGGTAAACTTCAGACGGCGTACCGATTTGTTCGGCAATGCCTTTGTTCATCACGATCACGCGTTCCGCCAGCGTCATGGCTTCGACCTGATCGTGCGTGACGTACAAACTGGTGGTACGCAAACGGCGGTGAAGCTGTTGCAGTTCAAGGCGCATCTGCACACGCAGTTTAGCGTCGAGATTAGACAGCGGTTCATCAAACAGGAATACCGCCGGTTCACGCACGATAGCGCGTCCCATCGCTACACGCTGACGCTGCCCGCCGGAAAGCTCACGCGGTTTGCGTTTCAGCAACGGGCCGAGTTCAAGAATACGGGCCGCTTCCTCGACGCGGGCGAGGATCTGCGCTTTACCGAAGCCGCGAATTTTCAGGCCATATGCCATGTTGTCGAACACGCTCATATGCGGATACAGCGCATAGTTCTGGAACACCATCGCAATACCGCGATCTTTCGGTTCCAGTTCGGTGACGCGCTGGTCGTTGATATAGATATCACCGGAGGTAGTGCGCTCCAGCCCGGCCACCATACGCAGCAGGGTGGATTTTCCGCAGCCCGACGGCCCGACCATCACGATGAATTCGCCGTCGGCGACATCCAGATCAATACTCTGGATAATCTGGTTTTTGCCGTCGTAGGATTTGGTCACTGCCTGTAATTTCAAATTTGCCATTTCAGTTTACTTCTCACTGTCTACCAGACCGCGCACAAACCAGCGCTGCATCAGGAGCACCACCGCCAGCGGTGGCAATAAGGTCAGGATCATGGCCGCCATCACCTGATTCCATTGGGTCGAGCCGTCGCCGGAGGAAATCATGCTTTTAATCCCCGCCACCGCCGTGCCCATCGAGACATCGCTGGTGATCAGGATCGGCCACAAATATTGGTTCCAGCCATAGATGAAGGTAATGACGAACAGTGCCGCAAGATTGGTTTTCGACAGCGGCAGCACAATGTCCCAGAAGAAGCGCATCGCGCCCGCGCCGTCGATACGCGCCGCCTCCAGCAGCTCATCCGGTAAGGTCATAAAGAACTGGCGGAACAGGAAGGTGGCGGTCGCCGAGGCCATCAGCGGCAACGTCAGGCCGGTGTAACTGTCGAGCATATGCAGATTGGCGATCACCTGGACGGTCGGGAAAATACGCACTTCCACCGGCAGCATCAGCGTCATGAAAATCAGCCAGAAGAACAGGTTACGCAGCGGAAAGCGGAAGTAGACAATGGCGTAAGCCGAGAGCATCGACACCGAAATTTTACCGACGGTGATGACCATCGCCATGATGAAACTGTTGATCAGCATCCGTCCGAATGCCGGACTGCTGTTACCCGCCCCCTGCGTCCAGATCGTGGTAATGTTTTCCCACAAGTGCGTGCCCGGGATCAGCGTCATCGGCACGTCAAAAATCTGTTTGTTGTCCAGCGACGCTGCCACAAACGCGACGTACAGCGGAAAGAGGATCACCAGCACGCCGAGCAGCAGCATGATGTGGCTGAAGATATCCAGCCCTCTGCGGTTTTCAATCATTGATAACGCACCTTACGCTCGACAAAGCGGAACTGAATGAACGTCAGGCCGCAAACCAGCAGCATCAGAATCACGGACTGGGCGGCAGAACTGGACAAGTCCAGACCGGAGAAACCTTCGCGATATACTTTGTAAATCAGGGTGGTGGTCGCCTGCATCGGGCCACCGGCCGTCGCAGCATCAATCACCGGGAAAGTATCGAAGAAGGCGTACACCAGATTGACCACCAGCAGGAAGAAACTGACCGGCGAAATCAGCGGCAATACCAGATTGAAGAAACGGCGAACCGGGCCTGCGCCATCGATAGCCGCTGCTTCCACCAGCGATTTAGGAATCGACTGCAACGCTGCCAGGAAGAACAGGAAGTTGTAACTGACTTGCTTCCAGACCGATGCCAGTACCACCAGGAACATCGCCTGACCGCTGTTTTGCGCGTGGTTCCAGTTGTAGCCTATCGAGCCGAGGAAATGAGTAATCAGGCCCAGACCGGGGCTGAACAAGAACATCCACAAGACGGCGGCCACCGCAGGCGCAACGGCGTATGGCAGGATCATCAGCGTCTGATAAATCCGGCTGCCGCGCACAACGTGATCGACCAGCGCCGCGAAAAACAGCGAAACGGCCAGCCCGATAAACGCCACCATAAAACTGAATTTCAGCGTGGTGTAGAAAGAATCGAGATAGTACGAGTCCTGAAAAAGCTGCACGAAGTTAGTCAGACCGGCAAAGGTACTGGATAAGCCGAACGGATCCAGCGTCTGCACCGAATACCACAGCGCCTGACCGGCAGGCCACAGGAAGAATATCGCGGTGATTAACAGCTGCGGCAAAACCAGCGCGTAGGGCAACCAGCTGCAACCAAAACCGGGACGGTGTGAACTCATGATGGTTTACTCGTTAATATAAAAGACTCCCCGAAAGGGAGCAAACCAGGTTGGTTTTGAATTTGGCTTTTGGCTCCTCCCCCTGCGAAGGGGGAGGTTGGGAGGGGGTTTGGCAAGCGACTGAGTTGTCTTTAATACCCCACCCCAGCCCTCCCCTTCGCAGGGGAGGGAGCAAAACTGGATTACTTAGTAGAAGCTTCGAAGCGACGTAACAGTAAGTTCCCGCGCTGTACTGCAGTGTCTAACGCTTCTTTCGCCGTTTTCTTGCCGCTCCACACGCTTTCCAGCTCTTCATCCAGGATGGTACGGATCTGAGGCATGTTGCCCAGACGCAGACCTTTGGTGAACGGCAACGGTGGCTTGTTCAGCATCTGGCGGGTGGCGACGTCAGAACCCGGGTTCTTCTCGTAGAAGCCTTCTTTCCTGGTCAGCTCATACGCGGCAGTCGTCACCGGCAGATAACCGGTTTTCTGATGCCATTCGGCTGCGATTTCCGGCGTGGTCAGGAATTGCAGGAATTCGGCAACGCCTTTGTAGGTGTCTTTGTCTTTGCCGTTCATCACCCACAGGCTTGCACCGCCGATGATGGCGTTTTGTGGTGCGCCTTTGATATCTGCGTCGTAAGGCATCATGCCTACGCCGTAGTTGAATTTAGAATACTGACGGATGTCAGCCAGTGAACCGGAAGACGCGGTAGTCATCGCGCAATCGCCGTTATAGAACTTGGCGGTGGATTCGTCTTTACGACCAAAATAGGTGAAATCACCTTTCTTGTTCATATCTTCAAGCATCTGGATGTGTTTGATTTGCTCTGGTTTGTTGAATTCCAGAACCGCATCGGTGCCATCGAAGCCGTTGTTTTTGGTGGCGATTGGCAGACCGTGCCAGGCACTGAAGTTCTCGATCTGGATCCAACCCTGCCAGCCGCTGGCGTAACCACATTTCATGCCCGCTTCACGCAATTTCTCGGTGTACGCAGCCATATCCTGCCAGGTTTTCGGCGGCTGATCCGGGTTCAGACCGGCTTTCTTAAAGGCATCTTTGTTGTAATACAGCACCGGCGTGGAGCTGTTGAAAGGCTGAGACAGCAGACGGCCTTTGGAATCGGAGTAATAACCGGAAACGGTCGGCACGAACTGGGAAACGTCTTCTTTAATGCCCGCATCGCTGAACACTTCGTAAACCGGTTTGATGGCTTTGCTGGCCATCATGGTCGCGGTGCCCACTTCGTAAACCTGCAAAATCGCCGGCGCATTACCGGTGCGGTACGCGGCAATACCGGCCGCCAGGCTTTCATCGTATTTGCCTTTGTAGACAGGCATGATTTTGACATCAGGGTGCGTCTGGTTAAAACGGTCCGCCAGCGAGTTCACTTCTTTGCCTAACTCGCCGTCCATAGAGTGCCAGAAAGGGATTTCTGTCACAGCGAAAGCATTGGCGCTGAAAGCCAGCGTCAGCGCGGTGCCAATGACCGTTTTTTTGAGGTTGATGAACATGCCTGTCTCCTGAATTCTGCTGGTGTGCTGCAAGTGCAGCCTGAAGTAAGCCGGGTAGAGTCGGGAGGTAAAATGACACGGAAAAATGACAATAAGGTTACGGGAAAGTTAAGCGGGGATGACAGACAGATGGCAGAAAATGAGGTTCATGCCGGTTAAACGTTAGGAAAAACCGTCCGCAGGACGGCTTATCTTATTAGATTTATGCTACGGTGCGTTCATTCCAACTGTCTTTAAATATTATGTTCCCATCGATATATTTCCATTGAATTGACTCATAGCGCATTTCAATATTTTCCAGATGCGTTCCTGTTCCCGAACCGGGATGAAGGCTAGGAGTAATTCCGGTGATCTTCACATTTTCCATGCGAATGTTGAAATACTCTGCTTCTACACCCGCGTCTAATATGTGATACATCTTAAACTCAGCAGATTTAAGCGTAATTCCCTGACTAATCGTACGGTAAAGTATTGGCGTCGTGCGATCAAATTCCTTTTGAAATAATATCGGTGTATGAATACGCGTACCTGTCAATTTTCCAGTATTTCTATCCGTCGGAACTGTCAGGTGGTGTGAAAGTGACTTCACTTCAATAGAACCCACACGCCCGTGAACATTACAACTTCCGATAACAGGAGAACCATTTTCATCCGTTAACCACAAATAAGCAGGATTAGACATTTTTATTTCCTTAATTTAATGTTTCGGCTTTTTTTTCCTATAGCCTTCTATTTTTCCGATGCACTTTGATACACAGAAGAAACAAACCAGCCATCCTGCGGCATAAACGAATTTCATAGGCCACACAACTGGCAGCATAAGGCTTCCGATTAACCCGCCAACAAAAAGCACAGATTCAAAAAAATCCCATACGTTGACGACGGCAAATATCACCCATTTCGCTGCGCCTTTTGCGACAACAAGAAGCGGTTTATTGTGTGACATGCAGTTTTCGCCCTACAGCATCGATTATCCTGTCAAACGCAGGCTGTCCGCGCGTAGCACCTATGTGCACCGCATCGATGAACGGCTTAACAGCGGGTTCAAAAAGAAAGTAGGTAAGGTCATAATCATGGGGTCGAAGGAGCCAGTAAATCTCCGGTGCTTCGATGGCAAGGCTTTCTGATTTTCTTATTGAGCGCTCACTCATTCCCCCTATAAGCAAAATCATCGTCACCCTGCCAATCCAGTTTTTGGCACTTTGTGCACCGATAAATGACACTCTCGCCAGCACAGCAGCACCAATCACCGCAATAAGTTTCGCGGTAAGTAAACGCCCGGCAATCGAGGATGCCACGCCACGATAGACATTATTTTGTTTGGTCACTGAAGCATATTTATCGAATTCTTTAAATATGATCTCTACCGCATTTGTTATATACTTGTAATTGAGTATGTCATTATGTATTGCTTCAGCCATGCGAAAACGCTGTGTCTGATGTGCAAAACGGGAATCTGTATCAAAATATCCTATGGCCAGGTAACCCATATCTAAAGGAACGGTAAGCGCTCCATTTATTAATCCGGTAATTGTGGCTGGGGACATGATGATATCTGAAATTCTATTTGCAACATCGTCTATATCACTTGAAACGTTATTGATATCTGCCACGATAAACCTCCCTGATTTCGTGTTGACATGACCTTAATACAATAAGGGTTAAATGACCAAGTGTTATAAATTCAATTTTTTTTATTAAATGTGCGGTATACCGTGGAATATCAGGGAGCAATATGAATGAGGTACTGTACCTGCCAGCAACTGCCCCTGGCTGTCTGGCAGATAGAGGTTTACCCTTAAACGACCCCACTTTTTCTGGCGCCAGAGCGACGGAGCAAAAATAAAGCGCCTTGTATAAACAAAGCGCCTTAGATGAGAAATACGGGAAAATTACAGGGCGCGTTTCAAACGGGCGACTGCCTCGTGCATTTGCTCTTCGGTCGCGGTGGCGAATGACAGACGGAAGGTCGAGTGATCCGGATTATCGGCATAGAAGAATTCCCCCGGGACAAACACCACGCCCTGCTCCAGCGTCTTTTTCATCCAGTCAGCGCAGTTACGCGGCTCGCGGAAACGCGCCCACAGGAACATGCCGCCTTTCGGATATTCAAACGTCAGCACATCGCCCAGCTCGCGTTCCAGCAGTCCGGCCATGATCTGGCATTTGTTTTTATACGCCGCACGGATGGTTTCGATCTGCTTCGGCAGACGACCCAGACCGAGATAATATTCCGCAATGGTCTGCGACAGCGCGCTGGCATGCAGATCTGCGGCCTGTTTGATGATGGCGACTTTATGCAGCAACCAGTCTGGCATAATGACCCAGCCCAGACGCAGGCCCGGCGCCAGAATTTTGGAAAACGTTGAGGTATAGATGATGTTATCCGCGTGACCAAACATCGCTTTCGACAGCTCAAACAGCGTCGGCTGGCGTTCGTCGGTGAAACGCAGTTCGCCGTACGGGTCATCTTCGACAATCAGGAATTCGTGCTGTGCTGCCAGTTTCACCAGTTGCTCACGACGGGCACGGCTCAGGGTTACGCCGCTCGGGTTTCCGAACGTTGGCACCAGATACACGCCTTTAATCTTCTGCGTTTTTAGGCGTTCCGCCAGCTCATCAACAATCATGCCGTCGCCATCAGAACCGACGGACAGCAGTTTAGCTTCAGCCAGTTCCAGGGTTTGTAACGCCGCCAGATAGGTCGGGCGCTCCACCACGAAAACATCATCGGGGTTCACCACGGCGCGCATCACCAAGTCCAGCGCCTGCTGGGAGCCTGCAGTGACCACGATATCTTCAGGCTGCGCAACCACACCACGCTCCTGACAAAGCTCAGCAATACGCTCACGCAGCGTATAACTGCCTTCGGTCAGACCATACTGGAATGCATGTTCCGGCTGTTCAGTAATGGCCAGCTGTGTGGCTTCACGCAGGCCGTCGAAATCAAAAAGCGCCGAAGAAGGAATACCACCCGCCAGCGAAATAACGCCTTCCATCTTGCTATGTTTCAGCAATTCCCGGATGGCTGAACTTTTAAGCCTGACCATACGGGCGGCGAGTAAACCTTCTGTGTTCATGACATGTTCCTGATGATGTGCAAAGTTATACGAATGTAAGAGATGTTAATTTATAGACAAAATAAAAACCGCAAAGCGCTTGCCGTGCGGTTTGTTAGATTTAACACAGATTTTTAAAATCCGATGCCAATTTATGCGCCAAGATAGGCCGCACGCACCGCTTCGTTCGCCAGCAATGCCGCACCGGTATCTTCCAGCACCACATGACCATTCTCCAGAACGTAACCACGATCAGCGAGTTTCAGCGCCTGATTGGCGTTTTGCTCGACCAGGAAGATGGTCATTCCTTCTTCGCGCAATTGCTGGATAGTATCGAAAATCTGCTGGATGATGATGGGCGCCAGCCCCAGCGACGGCTCATCGAGCAGCAGCAAACGTGGCTGGCTCATCAGCGCACGGCCAATCGCCAGCATCTGTTGCTCACCGCCGGACATGGTGCCTGACCGCTGCACACGACGCTCTTTCAGGCGCGGGAACAACGTAAACACGCGCTCCAGCCGTTCCTGATACTGATCGCGTGTGGCAAAGAAACCGCCCATCGCCAGATTCTCTTCCACCGTCATGCGTGAGAACACGCGGCGGCCTTCCGGCACAATCGCGATATCGCCACGCATGATTTTGGCGGTCTGCCACTGCGTGATGTCTTTTCCTTCGAAAATAATCGAGCCATTCGTCGCACGTGGTTCGCCACATAAACTGCCAAGTAGTGTGGTTTTACCCGCGCCGTTCGCGCCGATCAGCGTGACGATTTCCCCTTTATTAATACTCAGGCTGACTTCATGCAGCGCCTGAATTTTGCCGTAATGGGCGGATACCTGATTAAATGACAACATCTTGTTCTGTCCCTTAGCCTTCGCCCATTAACCTTCGCCTAAATAGGCGCGGATCACGTCAGGATTATTACGAATTTCAGCCGGTGTGCCTTGTGCCAGCGGCGTGCCCTGATTCACTACGTAGATGCGGTCGGAAATACCCATTACCAGTTTCATGTCGTGCTCAATCAGCAGAACAGACACGTTGTGCTGGTTACGCAATTCGGCAATCAGCTGGTTCAGCTCTTCGGTTTCACGCGGGTTAAGACCGGCAGCCGGTTCGTCGAGCATCAGGATTTCAGGACGCGTCACCATGCAGCGGACAATTTCCAGACGGCGTTGCTGGCCGTAAGCCAGATTACCCGCCTGACGGTTTGCCAGCTCGAGCAATCCGACACGTTCCAGCCAGTCAGCAGCGCGATCCAAAGCATCGGCTTCAGCGCGACGGAAGCCCGGCGTTTTGAACAGCCCAGCCAGCACGCCGCTTTTCAGGTGCTGATGCTGCGCGACCAGCAGGTTTTCGATCACCGTCATTTCACGGAACAGACGCACGTGCTGGAAAGTACGTACCACGCCCATGCGGGCAATTTTCTGCCCCGGTAAACCTTCCAGATGCTGATCACGCAGTTTAATGGTGCCGCCGCTCGGTTTGTAGAAACCGGTCAGGCAGTTAAATACCGTGGTTTTACCGGCACCGTTCGGGCCGATCAGCGAAACAATTTCGCCCTGATTGAGGTTCAGCGCCACATTGTTGACCGCCAGCAGGCCGCCAAAACGCATCATCAACCCTTCAACCGCTAACAGAGGTTGCGTACTCATGCCTTTTCCCCCTGATCTGCGATTTGTTGCTTAGACAGCTTCAGTTTCAGTTGCGGGCGCTTCATCGGCAGTAAGCCCTGCGGACGCCAGATCATCATCAGCACCATTAATGCGCCGAGCAGCAACATGCTGTACTCGTTGAGATCACGCATCAGTTCGCGGGAAACCACCAGCAAAATAGCCGCCAGAATGACTGCAAACTGCGAGCCCATCCCGCCGAGCACGACGATAGCCAGCACGAAGGCGGATTCCGCAAAGGTGAAGGATTCCGGGCTGACAAAGCCCTGACGCGCCGCAAACAGCGTACCGGCAAAACCGGCAAACGCAGCGCTGATGGTGAACGCGGTCAGTTTGATGCGGGTCGGGTTCAGGCCCAGTGAACGGCAGGCAATTTCATCTTCACGCAAGGCTTCCCATGCACGGCCGAGCGGCATACGCAGCAAACGGTTGATGATGAACAATGTGGCGATCACCAGCAACAGCGCCACCATGTACAGGAAAATAATGCGGTCGCTGGGATCATACGTAACATTAAAGAAGTTGCTGAAGGTATCCCAGCCGCCGTCGCGCGGTGTCCGGCTGAATTCCAGCCCGAACAGCGTGGGTTTCGGGATCTGGCTGATGCCGTTCGGTCCGCCGGTCAGTTCGGTATTATTGAGCAGCAGGATGCGGACGATTTCCCCAAAGCCCAGCGTCACAATCGCCAGATAGTCACCGCGCAGCCGCAGAACCGGGAAGCCAAGCAGGAAACCAAACGCCGCCGATACCAGACCGGCCAGCGGTAAGGCTTCCCAGAATCCGATGCCGTAATAGTGATTGAGCAGCGCGTAGGTGTAAGCGCCGATGGCATAAAAGCCGCCGTAACCCAGCACCAGCAGGCCGGACAATCCGACCACCACGTTCAGACCGAGGCCGAGCATTATGTAGATGAGCGTCAGCGTGGCGATATCCACCGTGCCGCGCGAGACGATAAACGGCCAGGCGATAGCGGCGATAATCAGCACCAGCGCCAGCAGTTTTTGTTTCGGCGTCGAGCCATCAAAGCTCGGCAAAACCCAGCCCGGACCCGAGACCTTTTTCAGGCCGCTGCTGACCATCGGGCGGAATAGCTGGAATACGAACACGATGGCGCAGCCGATGGCAATCCACGTCCAGCGCACTTCACCGGCGCCGTTGACCACCAGTTTTGTGCCGTCGAGGCTCAGCTGCAATCCCATGATGAATGCGGCCAGCACCAGCAGGACGAAAGCGGAGACCAGCGCATTTAACAGATTCAGGCGCTTCATACTTTCTCAACCTCCGGACGACCCAGAATACCGGTCGGCAGCACCAGCAACACGACGATCAGCAGTGCAAAGGAAACCACGTCTTTGTATTCGGTGCTCAGATACGCTGAGGTCAGCGCTTCAGCCACGCCCAGAATCAGGCCGCCGATCATCGCCCCCGGAATACTGCCGATCCCACCAAGAACCGCGGCGGTGAAAGCTTTCATACCGGCCATGAAGCCGATATACGGATTGATTACGCCGTAGAACTGGCCGAGCAGAACGCCCGCTACGGCCGCCATTAACGCGCCAATGACGAAGGTTAGCGAAATCACGCGGTCAGTGCTGATCCCCAGCAGGCTGGCCATTTTGAGGTCTTCGGCGCAGGCACGACAGGCACGGCCCATACGCGAATAACGGATGAACAGCGTCAGCGCCAGCATCGCGACAAACGTGACGACCCAGATAATCAGCTGCATGGTGCTGATGGTCGCCGCAAAGCCGTTGGTTTCACCCAGTTTCCACTGACCGGTCACCAGACTCGGTAAGGCGAGATCGCGTGAGCCCTGCGTGAGGCTGACGTAGTTTTGCAGAAAAATTGACATCCCGATGGCAGAAATCAGTGCAATCAACCGCTTGGAGTTACGCACCGGCTTATACGCCACGCGTTCAATACTCCAGCCATAGGCACTGGAAATTACAATCGCGGCGATAAAACCGGCACCGATCAGCAACCAGCTGGCGTCGATACCCATCATCATCAGGGCGGCGATAACAATAAAGGAGACATAACTGCCGATCATATACACCTCGCCGTGGGCGAAGTTGATCATGCCGATAATGCCGTAAACCATGGTGTAACCAATGGCGATCAGCGCATAAGTACTGCCCAACGTGACACCGTTGAACATCTGCTGAATGAAATAGAGGAACTGCTCTGACATACCCTATCCTTATTAATCAAGGGTTTGATAACTTGTGCTACTCCTCCCCCTGCGAAGGGGGAGGTTGGGAGGGGGTTTTGCAAACAACGCCGTTGCCATTACTACCCCACCCCAGCCCTCCCCTTCGCAGGGGAGGGAGCGGAGAACCACTTTGGTGCGGTTTTATTTGATTGGGGTAGACGTGCCGTCTTTATGCCACTCGAAAATACCGAATTCGAATCCTTTCAGGTCACCTTTTGCATCCCAGCTCAGCGGGCCCATCACGGTATCCACTGGCGCTGATTTCAGGTTTTTGGCGATATCTGCCGGTTCCATGCTGCCGCTGCGTTCCATACCGGTAGTCAGCGCCTGCAATGCGGCGTAAGTCGTCCAGACGAACGGACCGGTTGGATCCAGTTTCTTGGCTTTCAGGGCATCCACAATTGGCTGGTTAGCCGGTACCTGATCATAACGTTTTGGCAGGGTCACCAGCATGCCTTCAGAAGCATCACCGGCAATGTTAGACAGTGAGGAGTTGCCCACACCTTCCGGGCCCATGAATTTAGCTGCCAGACCGGCTTGTTTTGACTGACGCAGGATCTGCCCCATTTCCGGGTAATAGCCGCCGAAATAAACGAAATCGACGTTTTCTTTCTTCAGACGCGCCACCAGTGTGGAGAAGTCTTTGTCGCCTGCGGTCACGCCTTCAAACAGGACAACGTTGCCGCCGCCTTTTTTCAGCGCATCCTGTACAGAACGGGCCAGGCCTTCACCGTATTGCTGTTTATCATGCACCACGGCGATACGTTTTGGTTTGATAGTGTCGAGGATGTATTTCGCTGCGGTCGGGCCTTGATCAGAATCCAGGCCAGTAGTGCGCATCACCATTTTATAACCACGGGTGGTCAGGTCAGCGTTAGTCGCCGCCGGGGTGATCATCAGCACGCCTTCATCTTCATAGATGTCGGAAGCGGGCTGAGTGGAAGAAGAACACAGGTGACCGATCACGTAACGAATACCGTCGTTGATCACTTTGTTGGCAACCGCAACGGCTTGTTTCGGATCACAGGCATCGTCATATTCCACGCCAACCAGTTTGTCGCCCTTCACGCCGCCTTTGGCATTGATATCAGCGATCGCTTGTTTTGCCCCCGTAAACTCCATGTCACCGTACTGGGCGACCGGACCTGACATAGCACCGACAATGGCGACTTTGATGTCTTTTGCGAACGCCGCCTGACTCATTGCTAATGCAATACACCCTGCCAGCCAGATCTTACCCTTTGTTACTTTCATCCGATTACCCCGTTCATGTGTGTGTTGTGGTTTGCTCTTTGTTGCCTGTTCAAAACATCATCACTTAGGAAATTTAGTATAAGTAATAACGAGTTACCGGCTTATTTCGTCTTATTTTCGAATAAGACTTTATAATTCATATCATTAAACAGGAATTTTCTTCTGCAAATCAAATAGCACAATCAGAAATATGAGGTGTAAACAGAATTTTATTTGGCTGAAAAGGCGGTGTAGATTTAAACAATCAGTCGTTAACACTGGCTTTATTGATTAAAGCCAACATTTATCGCTTATGCAGAGATCACTAAAAAACTTTTCGACCTGTTACTGTACAAAAAAAGTTACGCCCGATTTCTGGTGGATTCCGCTACACTGACGCTCCCTTTTTCTGACCTTGCGCATCATGAAATTAACTATCCAAAAACTGACGTCGCTCAGCGTGCAGGACCTGATCGACCTGGCAAAAATCTGGCCGGAGCAAACTGAAAGTGACTGGCAAGCCAGCCTGCAAAATAACCGCGCGCTGTTCGCTGCGGTGTTTAATGAACGCATTCTGGGCGCAGTGAAAATCAGGCTCGACGGTAATCAGGCTGAACTGAGTGATTTGCTGGTGCGCGAAGTCACGCGCCGTCGCGGTGTCGGATTGTATCTGATGGAAGATGTGCAGGCGCAACTGCCGCAGGTGGAAAGCTGGACGATGAAAGCGGATCCGGAACCCGTGCTGGATGCATTTATGCTGGCCTGCGGTTTTGTACGTGAAGGCAATGTCTGGAAAAAATCCTGAGCACAGCCTGCCCGCGCGGATTTTCAGTCATAAAAAAAGCGACCCGAAGGTTAATGCCGATCGTTTAAGGATCAGTTGACCGATCCGGTGGCTCGTGTAAAAAGGGTTCATGCTCATCATGGACCCTTTTTAAATGGAACTTTCACAAGCTCTCGGTATTATCAATCTCACTGCCCCC